>JBAPOI010000977.1:0-1722 GCA_049279555.1 Candidatus Sulfotelmatobacter sp. | reverse complement strand
GCCGAGAAGCGCGGGGTCAATCGCGCCATGCTTTCGCGCATTCGGGCGATCCAGGCCGTGGGAATGCCCTTCTCGTTGCGGGTATAAAACTCTGGAATCACCTCGCGTTCGAGCCGTTCGTAAAGCGCCTCGGCTTCAGCCGCGTCCCAGGCCGGATTGCTGCCATGTTCCTGACCGTCGCCCAGCGCCCAGCCCAACTCCGGCACATACGCTTCCGCCCACCAGCCGTCCAATTCCGAAAGATTTATGCCGCCGTTGACCAGCACCTTCATGCCACTCGTGCCACACGCCTCCCAAGGCCGCTGTGGTGTGTTGAGCCAGACATCCACCCCTTGCACCAAGCGTTCGGTCAAGTGCATGTCGTAGTCGCTCAAGAAAATTGCGTGAGGCCGGACATCAGGTCGGCGAATAAACTGAATCCATTTCTGAATCAACGCCTGCCCTGCTTGGTCCGCAGGATGAGCCTTGCCAGCAATGATGAGTTGCACCGGGCGCTGGGGATTCGATAACAGGCGTAGCAATCGCTCCGGGTCGTGCAGCAAAAGATTCGGTCTTTTGTAGGTCGCAAAGCGCCGCGCAAAACCCAGTGTTAACGCGTTGGGGTCAAACAGATGTTTCGCCTGTTCAACCGTCTTGGACGATGCTCCGGTGGCGGCATAGTGTCGGGCCAAGCGTTCGCGGGCGTATTCCACCAGCGACTTGCTCGTGGCAAGACGAAATTTCCAAAGGGTGTCGTCGGAGACACGGCGAATGTCCTGCTCCAGAGTTTCCGACTTTCCCAGCCATCGGTCTTTGCCACAGGCCTTGGTCCAAAGTTCATCAGCGGCTGCCGAGTCCCAGGTCGGCATGTGAACTCCGTTGGTCACATGGCCGATGGGCACTTCGTCCGCCGGCCAGTTAGGAAAAAGCGACTCGAAAAGATGCCGGCTGACTTTTCCATGCAAACGGCTCACGCCATTCACCGACCCGCTACCGCGAATGGCCAGATAAGCCATGTTAAAACTTTCGGTTGCATCGTTCGGATTCTGGCGGCCCAAAGCCAGCAAGTCGTGAAGGGAAATTCCGAGTTTCTTCTCCGCATAACCGCCGAGGTATTGCTCAATGAGCGCCGGAGTGAAACGATCAAAGCCAGCGGCCACGGCTGTATGGGTGGTAAAAAGATTTCCCGCGCGCGTGGCGGCCAGCGCGACTTCAAATGGCTGCTTAATTTCCTGCATGAAATCGCGGGCACGTTCCAACACCGCGAAGGCCGCATGACCTTCGTTCAGATGACAGACATCCGGCTTGATTCCGAGTGCGGCGAGCAATCGCCAGCCGCCAATCCCAAGCAGCAATTCCTGCTTGAGACGCAACTCGGGTCCGCCGCCATACAATTCGCTGGTGATGCCGCGATGAGCCGGGAAATTCGCCGCGTCGTTGCTGTCCAGCAGGTAAAGTTTCACCCGACCCACCTGGACCTGCCACGCTCGCAGCCAGACCGAGTAACCGGGCAACGCGATTTCCAAACGCAACCATTCGCCGTTCGGCTGTCGCAATGGCGTGATCGGCAACTGTCCAGGGTCGTTATACGGGTAAAGGGCTTGTTGCGCTCCGTCCTTGTCAATCACCTGACGAAAATAACCTTGTTGATAAAGCAGCCCCACGCCAACCACGGGCACGCCCAGATCACTGGCGGCTTTGAGTTGATCTCCGGCTACGTTGCCCAGTCCGCCGGAATAGATT
>JBAPOI010000976.1:0-7334 GCA_049279555.1 Candidatus Sulfotelmatobacter sp. | reverse complement strand
GTTACTGGTTGCGTCTCCGGCTTCATGGGCTGCGGCTGATGGTGCGCCCCTTTACAAGACAAAGTGTGCCGGTTGCCACGGGGCTAACGGGGAAGGCAAGCCTGCGATAAAAGCCCCTGCGCTGAAGGGAACAAGCCTCGGAGCAAGTCAAATCACGGAGCACATAACCAAAGGCGAGCCAGCAAGTAAGGCACCGCACAACAAGGGCATCAACGGGCTAAATGAGGAACAGGCCAAGGCGATTGCTGAGTGGGTCAAGACTCTCAAGTAGGTTGAACTTGATCCAAATGCGCTGGCTCATCCGTTGTTGTTGGCACGCCGCTTGTTGCGATACGAGGAGTCTGTCCGTGAAGACAAACAGGAAATATATACAGTCGCTTGGGTTTGCAACGATGGCAATCTTGCTGTTCGGGGTGTTTCGGCTCGCACACGCAGCCCCGCAGGAAAAGAGCGTTGCTAGCTCTGAGAAGCAGACGGCGCAATACATCGGAGTCGACACTTGCAAAACCTGTCATGAAGAGCTCTACAAGAAGAATTTCGAAAACACAGCGCATTTCAAGACAACGCTGCACGACGGGCACGGTTGCGAGTCGTGTCACGGTCCCGGATCCGCGCACGTAGAGGGCGGCGGGGATGTGACCAAGATCATTAGCTTCAAGTCGATCTCGAAGCAGGACGCCAACGCTCGCTGCCTGAGTTGTCACGGTGAAAAACATGAGCAGCGGCACTTCTCTGCATCGGCTCACGCCAGCAACGATGTCGGGTGCCTGGATTGCCACTCGCCGCATCACGCCAAAGAACCGGAGCATCTCCTCGTTCGAGCACAACCCAACCTCTGCTACGGATGTCATACAAGCGCGAAGGCCGACTTCGCGAAGCCGTACCACCATCGAGTGGACGAAGGCCTGATTCAATGCAGCGACTGCCATAACGTCCACGGCACGACCACCCTCCGCCAAGTGAGGGCCATGCCTAGTGGGGACGCGGTTTGTGCCAAGTGCCATGCCGACAAGCAGGGCCCGTTCGTCTATGAACACGTACCGGTGAAGACAGAGGGCTGCACCAGTTGTCACACGCCCCACGGCTCAACCAATCCGCGTTTCTTGCGCGTGAGCCAGGTGAATCTGCTGTGCCTGCAGTGTCATACATTTCCTACTCAAGGACCAGCAGGACCTTCCCATAACCAGTCCGCCAAATACCAGGCGTGCACGATGTGCCACGCGGCGATCCATGGGTCCAATGCGAGCAACGTATTTTTCAGATGAAGAGGGACGTCATGCTTTCACACTGGCTGCGGATGCAACAAATTGCTCTTATCGTTTTGATTTGGAACATCGCGGCAGCAGCTCAGACTGCCGGGAGCAATGCCAGCCCAAACCAATCTCAGCCGGAAGGTTGGGAAAGCAGTGGCTATGTAATTCATCAGTCCATCGAGATCGGCTACCGCGCATCGGACATAACTGGTAGCGAGCAGATGTACAACACACTGGTGGATCTCCGTACCGGACCGCGCTTCCTGGAGCAGAGCCTCTCCATGCAATCGCAGACCCACGACGGCCTGCTCTTCGACAACCTGTTCATGAATAGTTACGGTTGGGGAGGCGACCCAAACAACTGGTTCCGCACGCGAATCGAAAAGAATAAGTGGTACGACTTCCGGGCCAACTTCCGGCGCGACCAGCAGGATTTCGACTATAACCTTTTGGCCAATCCCCTCAATCCACCGACATCAAGCCCAAACATCCCCGTTACATTGTCACCGCATAACTTTGGCACCCGCCGGCGGATGAGCGACTTCGACCTGACGATCTTGCCACAGTCGGTGCTTAGTTTCCGCGTCGGGTATTCGCACAACAACATGACGGGTCCGTCATATTCCAGCGTCCATGAGGGTACGGACGCGTTGCTATTCCAAGACTGGAATACAACCCTAAACTCCTACCGCTTTGGTGCAGACCTGAAGATCCTGCCGCGCACGGTCGTCAGCTATGACCAGTTCCTCGATTACTACAAGGGAGATACGACCTGGCAGTTAGCCCCGTTCGCCCAGGCGTTTTTGCCGGGAACGCTGGGCACTGTGGAACTGGGCCTTCCCTTCGACACGGCCAACAAAAACCCATGCGCTGTTAATCCACCAGCAACCAGCCTGATTGACTCCACGGGAACGCTGACCAACACAGCCTGCAATGCGTACTTCGATTACAATCGCACAGATCGCATTCGGACCTCGCAGCCCACCGAGCGCCTGAGCCTCCACAGCAGTTATTTCCAACGACTGGAATTGACCGCATCCTACGCCTACAGTTCGGCCGACATGAACGCTCCTTTGAATGAATTTTTCAACGGACTCATCCAGCGCTCAAGCATCCGCCAGGAAACCGTTACGGGCCCCGGCGAGGCGACCCGAATCTCAAATGTGACCGATTTCAGCGCCACCCTGCACCTGTCAGAGCATTTCCGGCTCGTCGACACTTTTCGCTTCTGGAGTTACCGAATCCCGGAGAGCTTTAGTTCCATTGAAACGGACTGGACGTGCATTGATACTGCAACCTGCTCGCTGCTCAGTCCGATCAGCGCGACCACACCGAGCGCAACCACCGCTTCCAGCGAATTATCGTTCAACCAGGATTGGAAGAGGAACCAGATCGATTTCGTGTGGGACGCGTCGAAGCACTTTGGAGGCCGCATCGGGTTCCGATATGGCGACAAGGTGTTTCATCACATCCTCGACTTCACGACCGGAGACGAGGACCGAGTGGTCATCCATGAATACACCCCACTAATCGCATTCTGGGCAAGGCCTATGACGAATTTGCGTTTCAACTTCGACTGGGAACACACCAACAACGATAATGCACTCGTGCGCATCGGACCGCGCAAGGAAGCTCGCTACCGCGTCCAGGGCAACTACACTCCAAAACCGTGGGCCGTGCTCGGTGCTTCCGTCAATCTCTGGGAAGCTTCGAACGGCGACGCTTTAACCGATTATCGTGCACACAATCGCAATTATGGATTCACGGCAAACCTTACGCCCCGGGAGCGTTTCGGATTCGACTTCGCTTACAACTACAACGATATTAACCAGAATGCCCTCATTTGCTTTAATGATTCTGACACTTCGCTCTCCGTAGTCGCGAACGCGGGCAGTTGCACGGCGAACGGCTACGACGACAGCAAGAACCCGTTGCTCACCAACGGCTACTACACAAGCAATACGAACTACGGCATGGGGTCGGTGATGTTTAAGCCGCACGCTCGTGTTACGGCGCAGGTGGGCTACAGCATTACCAGTGTTGGCGGCCAGACGCCACAATTCAACGCTCTGCAACCGTTCGGTTCGCTCCAATACAACTACCACCAGCCACTGGCCAATGTGAGCATCGACATTGCCCACAACCTGAGCTATCGGATGGGGTGGAATTACTACCAGTACGGGGAGAAATCCTTTGTAGGACCGACCGATCCTCGCTATTTTCACGCCAACAATGCGACATTCTCCCTGCGCTGGGCTTTCTGAGCATGCCCACCGAGATTGCCTCCCTGTGCCTTCACACAAGCGCTCCTGCGCACCGAACCTCGCAGGATACTGGGATCGGTCCAGATACATGGTAGTGGCGGTAAACGCCCTTGTGTTGACCGAATCGAATCGACTTCTGGATCGTCCGCAAACAGGAGACTACGGGTTATGGGTCACAAAATCACTTCACGTTAAATACCCCGCCGATTGAGTCTAGGAATGCCCGGCGACCCATGCCAGAATTTCTATTTGTCGCTTACTGGAAAACAGCCACCACCTAGTTTTCACCCTGAAGCCCAGAGTTTGCCGTACGAGAGCCTCGCTAGCACATCTACAGCTCGTTTAGGCGTGTCCAACCGTCTACCTCACTGGTTCCGGGATGAACCCGATTTCCACATGCGGAGTTCGTTCAAACGTCACAGACGGGATGCCCCGAGTGATGAGACAAGAATAGTCGGTGGCCACAGTGCCGGCGCGAAGTACGGCGGAGAAGGGCTGGTCGATGAGCAGTTCGTGGAAAATCGAGCGGATTTGTTTAGTTTCCGGAACTGGAAAATAATCGAGGTGTAGCAAATGTGGAAAAATGTGAACAATGGAATAGCGACGCAGCCGGAGTTTGCCAGTCAGCCGGCGCATAAGACACTACCGTCCGCCGGTGAGTTGCTCAATGAAGCGCCGGTTGAGCTGCAAGCTGTTGGCGAAAACGAAGACCAGTCATCTACCACGGCAACGATGACGACCTACGCAGAGGCGGTGAACGAGTTCACGAAAAGCGCGACCGCGTGTATTGGATTCCTTCCTTTGATCTCCAAGGCGCGGGATGGCTATGAGCAAGCCACAAGAGCCAGCGCGCAGCTTCGCAAGGTGCTGGATGCGGGCGAGGAAAATCTTCGAACCGTCATGGCGCAATTGGAGCAAGCGATCAACGTTCACGTGCCCAAGTTGGTTGGTGACGGCAAGAGACCGGAACCATCAAGAGTCGAAGCGATCCGAGGCAACAACAAAGCGTCGTGATCGGTCCCCAGACAAGGGACGGCACTAATGACGACTGTGGTAATGAAGTGGGATCCTAGCGCTGTAGCCAACCGTGGAGTTTTGTCGGCATTGCAACGATGTAACACCAATGTGCCGATTTTACTGTGAACAATGAAAATGAAAATGAGGGGAGTTCGCGGCGGCCCACCCTTCGGCTCGCTCAGGGCAGGCTCCGTGAAACTGCCACGGGTGGGGCATCCCGAGTCGAGGTAGAGTACGGCTGGGCCAGCCCCTCGAACCCGCGATCCGAGTTAGTCGTGATCCTTGTCATGACCACGGTCTTTATCGATCGCGGTCATGGTGTTTATGGTTCCGATCGTGATCATCTTTGTCACAATCGCAGTCGTGATCACGGTCCTTCACACGCGCCCCCGGTTTGATCACGTGAAGAGGCACAGGAAGATGGACGAAAACCTTGGCGGCCGTCTCGTCATTCAACACGGTCGTGTCGATCATGCAGGAGTCGAGGAGCGTTGCATTCTTCACGCCAGCCGCTTCGCAGATTGCGCGAGCGTGCGCGGCTTGCGTCGCAGTGAGGTCGGCCGAATAGAACGGCTTCGTGGGAAGGCCGAATTTAATCGTCGTCTCCTCGCCGAACAACGACTCGCGCGGCGGCACGCGCCAGCTGACAGCATAGGTCTGGTAGAGATCGCGGAAGAGCACCGGTGCCGCCAGCGCGACTCCGTTAGAAGTGAACAGATTGAGGCCGTTTCCGAGCGGGTTCCCAAGCAGGCCGAGCACCTGCGGGCGGGGCGTAAAACCGAGGCCCACGCTAACGTCGATCCAGGTGCTGTTGAGCGTTGCGCGCACCCGGTCACCACTCTCGCTCGATATCGTGTACACGTTGCCTTGCCTTGTGACTTGCACGCCCGTGGGCAGCAGAATCGATTTGCCATCCGCCAGAGCGGTGGCTGCGCCATCGATGACCAGTCGCGTCGGCTCAATGTAAACGGCGACTCGCGTGCCGCCCATTTTCGTGGCAATCGCCTTGTTGACGTCGGCATTAGGCCAGGTCGGCGCGCCTGATGCTTGTCGGGTTTGCACAATGAAGTCTGGGCCGTCCTGCGCCAGAAGATACTCGCCGGACGCCTGGAAGTCGTAATACAAGCCGTCGAAGGTCGTTATATGGGTGTCGCCGACGGTGACTGCTCCCGCGCATGTGGTCTGCGTCGAACCGGATACGTTGCTCTCCTTGAAAACCAGCGATGGGGTCCCTGTATGCGCTACCGGAGGCAGCAGAGTGACCAGGGTCAGGTTGTTCGACTCGCCGGTGAAGCTTGCCTGGTCACAGTTGGGCGCGGCTGCTGTTCCGCTGGTCACGCTGTTGCGCACTTGAATGGTCGAATTAGCGTTGAAGACCGCCTGGTCTCCGTTGCCGTCGCCAAAGACATTGAACTCGGCTTCCTGCCACTGGCTCCCGAGGTCGGGGAAATAGTTGCCGCCCGTCGCCGGATAGACTGTGGTGCCCTCCGTTACGTAAACCGCATCATCCGCGTTGCCATTAAAGCCGGCCGCGGCGCCGCTGAGTTTAAGGGCTCCGGAGGAGGCGGGGTCCAGCGACGTGATCGTTTCAGCTGGTGCCCCGGCGAAATTCGCGCCGTTGACCACGCAATACACCGGATCCGAGGACGTGAACTGAAATGGGCACCATCCGTCCGAAGAGGCTCCGCCCGCCACGCAGCTGGCGCCTCTTGGGGTTGGGCACTGGGTACCTGGCGGACCGTAGTTTTCCAACCAGTACTGGATGCTGCCGCTGTTGGATGAGGAATACACGAACTGCTCCCAGCCCTGGCATTTCCCCCCGGTTATCGTCCAGGTCGTCACGGGGGAGGAGCCAGCGCAAGTCTGCGTGTCGAAGATCTTACTGTTAAGTTGCAGGGAATAAGAGTTTGCAGGCTGACCGGTGCACGACGGATTCACGGGGCAAACTTGGTTCGGGCACTGTACGGCGCACTCGCTGGTGACACCGTTAACGCTGTCGAACGAACCCTCAGCCTCACTGATGTGTCCAGTCACGAGAGCCGAAAAGTCCGAGCCCGCCCCGCCAACGGTTTCCAGTCGGATCATCCCAGGACGTTTTGGCGGATAGAGTTTGGTGGACGGCGGCTGGCAGGGCGTTTCGCGCCACTGAATCTCTGGATATTTGGCCACAAAGCAGCCTTTGCCCGGAAGTGAAGTGTGAATGATCGTCTGGCGCCAGCTCTCGCGCTCCACCGCAGTCGGGGCCCTAGAGGCGGCCTCTGCCTGACCAGTGGTGTTCTTCTCTTGCGACGCGTCGGACGCCGACTGGGCTACTGAGACGACGCTTAGAGCCAGCGTCACCAATACAAGCATCGCGCAAGACTTCAACTTCATGTTCGAGACACCATCGCTCGGTGTCATTTCTGAAACGGTTGCTTCGTCAGGCCCCAAACTTACAGATGCGTCCTGTTCCACGAAAGATTTCCGGGTTTGGTCCGTCATAGATTCCTCCTTGCTCATACAGTCCTCCTAATATTGCTTGGAATACGATTCCCTCAGTGCACTGCACATCCTGACCAAGGCGGGGGCGGGAGATCCGTGCGCGGCGGTGCTGCCCTTCCCTTTGGAATAGTGGTTGAGAACGCAAGACCGTTTCACGATGGGAAGGAAATCGGGGGCTGGCCCAGCCGACCATTTTTCGGATAAGGCTACACGAACTGGATGCCCCACCCGGGGCAGTTTCACGGGTGGGCTGCGATGCCGATCGGCTCACGAGATTTTGCGGACGTGAAGCTCTAAGAGTCTAGTAGCGGTTCAGGTT
>JBAPOI010000975.1:0-2241 GCA_049279555.1 Candidatus Sulfotelmatobacter sp. | reverse complement strand
GCTTGTTGACTGTTATTGTCAGGCCTTGCGTCAAGCTTTGTGTATGTGCGTTCTTAAGTTTGAGCATCAGTTCCGTGCCGAAGTTCGCGCTGGATAATTGTTCGACAGAATATTCGGGTAGTTTCTTCGCGATAATGTGCGTCCCTGGATGCGCTCCAGAGGTATTTTTCCCAGCGGCCACCAATGGGAACGTCCAGTCTGATGGGTCTTTTTCCGGTTCGGACTCCCATTTGTCTACGTCGACGGCTACGCGCAGATGTTCTGTCTCGGTCCATGATTCGACCTCGAATGCGCGACCAATCTTGAAAAGAGCCCGCTTCATACCCACACCGAATTCACCTACGCTCCCTGGCGTAGGCGGGGCGTTTTTCGCGCGCCCGAAGCGGAAGACGAACTCCTTGGCATCGCGGATTGAAATCCCGGACGCGTTGTCCTTGATGCAAAATTGGGTGTTGTCGTACTCAATCTCGATTGTCTTAAGTGCGAGATCCGCAGTGCCGCTTTCCGCACGAGCCGAGTCGACGCTGTTGTCCACGAGTTCAACGATGGCGTCTAGGAAGCTTATATCTTTGATGAGAACCGCAATAAAAAACCGCTTTGTGGGGGAGGCATCAACAGTATCGTTAGCCACGTTGCAGTACCTTCCTAACTTTTTGCAAGACATGTTCGGCGACGGGCGGACTCACGCTGTTGCCGATTTGCCTAAACGAATGCCATTTGGTTTCGTCGAATTGGTACCAATCCGGAAACCCTTGCAGCCGCGCTGCCTCGCGAGGCGTGATAACGCGTGGTCGCAGGTAATGGATTGGCCGCACAGCTTGGAAGGATCCCCGGTCAGGTCCGGTTCCGGCGCGCAGGGTTGGGCAGTATCCTTTGGGGTCCAGTTTCACGGATTTCGTCTTCTCGTCCGATTCGCCGTATTCTAAGCCAGCATAACGGCGGATGAGATCGTCGGAATGCATGGTGCCGATACAGCCAGTGACCAAGTTTCGCGATAACAGTTCGATTGCGGCCGGATCGCCGAGGCCCGTAGGAATTCGGGAAGACGCCGCCTCGAAGAAAAAACCCTGTCGGCTGATTAGCACTTTTCGCACGCCTCCACGACTAGCATTCCAGTCGGGGATGACGTCGAGCGGAAGCCCGTCCAGGGCTTCGCGAACCACAGGCGGCTGCAGCATCTCTGCCGGTTTCCAAAAGTCCGAACCTGCTGCCGCGATCGATTTCCGGAATCCGACTACGAACATGCGCATCCGCACTGTCGGTGCCCCGGCCTCGGTCGCCTTTAACAGTTGCGGATCGAGAATGTCGTAGGTGCGCTGAAGGGGTCGTAGCGCAGCGTCTAGCAGCCCTCTGTATCGCTCGTGCAGAAGCGCGGGCACGTTCTCAAGAACAAAAGCGGAGGGTCCTAGCTCCTTAACTATACGCAGGAAATTGCCAAGGAGAAGGTTGCGTTCATCCGCAGGGTTCCGCTTCCCCATTGTGCTAAAACCCTGGCAGGGCGGCCCGCCGACCAAGACCTCGACCTCTCCGGGTCGGATCTTGAGATTTTCTAGAACCCGTGATCCAGGCATTCCGGCAAGGTCAGCGCGGTAGTGGGCGGTATACGGAAAGTTGCGTTTGTGGGCGTCGAGCGCTCTTTGGTCGAAATCGACGGCGCCTGCGAGACGAAATCCGGCCCGAGCAGCGCCGAGGCTCATTCCTCCGCAGCCACAGAAGAGGTCAACAGCCGTGGGTTCGTGCGTCAATCGGTGGAGTTGCGCGGCAAAAAACGGGGCCCATTGTCAACCGCCGCTTCTAGTGACGATACCTCTACCGAGCGATATTTTCACCAAAATTCGTATTGCAGTCGATCAATTCTTACTTCGCGGTGGCCTACCTTCGGTCGAGCGTAGCAGCGTATCGGTATGCATCGTTGGCGGTCTCGAGCGTCCCCCTCAGGGGCTGAAGCACGGGTTCAGATATGAGGCGTTTACGGCGCGGCTTAAAGCCGCGCCCTTTCAAAGCAGAGTCGAGAATCAAGTTTTTCCGCAACCGGAACGTCGTGCCCTTCCCGTCATTGCAAGCCTTTCTCTCCCGTGTTAGCCTCTTACCGAAGGGGATCACTTTGCAGCACAAAGTTCCCACCGGGCTGGATCGCAAGGAAACGGAAGTCTACCGGCAGCTTGATCCAGAGCGGCTCCCAAGACACATCGCGATCATCATGGACGGCAACGGGCGCTGGGCGAAACGGCGCCACATGCC
>JBAPOI010000974.1:0-4837 GCA_049279555.1 Candidatus Sulfotelmatobacter sp. | reverse complement strand
CTAGTCTTGTAAGCATTGAAGATGCACCCGACGCGCCAACGCAAGAGCGGTTCAAATTCAACGTACCGTTGGGCTCAATTGAGCTTAAATTCGGCCACTCCAACGCAGAGCTGCCAAAACTGCCCTGGGAAACCATACGCACCGTCTGCTGGCTGGATTACGATGGCAGCCTTGCCCAGGCCGCACTAGCAGACATAAGATTTATGGCTAGCCGAATGGCCCCTGGGAGCCTGCTAGCGGTCACCGTCGACGCGCGATTAGAAAATGAGTCCGACATCGAGCCCCCGCTGGATAGGCTAATTGCCCAAATCGGCGACGAGAGGAAAGTTCCGACCCATGTCATGGCCGCCAAGAAGCTCCTGGAATCTGAGGTCAAGACAGTCCTTCGCACGATAATGACACAGGAACTCACGGATGGAATTAACGAACGGAATGCGGGCATCCCAGCGGAGCAGCAAATGACGTTCGAACAGATCTTTAACTTCGAATACCGCGATAAGGCGCCCATGTTAACCGTCGGTTGGGTCATTTTTGACGAAGGCCAGCGCCCCCGATTCAATGAATGCGCATTCCAGAAGCTGAAGTTTGTCAGATCGGGGGACGAGCCGTTCATCATCGCTCCGCCGTTTCTAACGCCGCACGAAATGCGGGAGATAGACAAATGCGATGCGCAGGAGACGTACCGTTCCTCCGATTTACCCGTGCCCGACGAGGAGCGCAAAAAATATGAGGGTATCCGACGATACTGGCCAACGGGCGGCTACGCAGAAATGTCCTAGCGGCTCAGGAATGTTTGCAAGGCAACTCGTAAGGCGTCGGCTCTACGGAGCTGGCATTGCCAAATCACCATAACGTGCCACCCAAGACGGCGCAGCTTTGCAGCAACCGCGCGGTCGCGCTTCCGATTTGCAGCGAGCTTCGGGAGCCAAAATTCTAGATTGCTCTTCGGGGGCTTTCCCTTTGAACACCGCGCATGCCCGTGCCAAAAACATCCGTGAACTAGAACGATCTTCTTGTACCGCGGCAATACTATGTCGGGCTTGCCGGGCAGCGCTCCCACATGCAGCCGAAATCGATACCCCATGCGATGAACCATCGACCTAACCGCCTTCTCCGGTTGTGTATCCCCAGATCGGATCGAACTCATGATCTCCGACCGGCGGCGTTTTCCGACGTGATCCATTCGGCAACTATAACGCGGGAGCATTTTGAACGCTCACTTAAAAAGAAAAAGGCCAAACGCTCCCACCCGGGCGCTAAAGCGCGGTTGCGTTTTCCGACGACTTAGCGGCACGACTGAACGTCGTGCCCTTCCCGGCAATGCTCCAGACGGGAGTTGGAGTGGCGCCGACGCGAAGCAGGTTCCTCGGGGCTTGCGCCCGCTCGGAATGACAAGAATTTCTTGCTATGCGCCCGCAGCTTCTTCCGGCACGATCCTCAGCTCCATCTTCTCCGTGTGCCGAATCACCGTCAGTGAGCAGCTCACGCCTACGCGAACGTCGGTGAGCACGCGGTGCAGGTCGTCGACTCCGGCCACGGGATGACCTTCAAGCGCGACGATAACGTCGCCTTCGCGCACGCCGGCACGGTGCGCCGGACTCTTCTCTTCCCGTGAGATAACGACTACGCCGGTTTCCTTCGGCAGGTTGTAGAAGCGCACCACGCGGCGATGGATGGGCACGGTCTGCGCCGAGACGCCAATATAGCTGCGGCGAATGCGTCCGTCGCGCAGCAGGCGGCTGGCCACGAACTTCGCCGTGTTGATGCCGATGGCGAAGCAGATTCCCTGCGCGGGCAGAATCGTCGCCGTATTCACTCCGACCACGCGGCCCGCGGAATCCACCAGCGGTCCGCCGGAGTTGCCGGGGTTGAGCGCGGCGTCGGTCTGAATGACGTCGTCGATGAGCCGACCAGAATACGAGCGCAGCGAACGCCCCAGCGCGCTTACTACTCCTGCCGTGACCGTCGACTGAAATCCATACGGATTGCCGATTGCGACCACCAGTTGTCCCACGCGCAGCGCCTGCGAATCGCCGAGTGCGGCGGCGATCAGGCCAGGCTCATCGACTCGCGGCTCGTCGATGCGGATCACGGCAAGGTCGCTGGCCGGGTCGTCACCGATGGCGCTAGCGGGCATGCGGCGTCCATCGGCGAGAGTGACCTCGATGCGGCGAGCGTCATGCACCACGTGGCTGTTGGTGAGAATTAAGCCATCGGGAGTGAATACAAATCCCGAGCCACCGCCGCGCCGGTCGCGTTGCTCTCCCGAGCGAGTGCGGCCCGCTTGATGGACTTCGATGTTGACCACTGAAGGGCTGACGCGCTCGACTGCGCCCGTAACCGCGCGGGAATAAGCATCGAGCAGGGAATCGTCGGTGGTTGAAGAACTTGCGAACGGAGCCGCTTGAAGCGGCTCATCCGACCATCCGCCGGTCTCGGGCTGGTTCAAGGCGGAAAGAACAGGCGCGGTGGACAAAACATTCCCAACTTCTTCCAGGTTCATGCAAGATAGATGTTGGTCGATCTAATCGGGATTCATTCCGACTGTGGGGGGACCAAAAAACCGGGACCAAGGTTGGTCCCGGCGTTGAGTTGGCTGGTTGCCCGGATAAACTTTGTGGTAGCAACTGCCGGACTGCGTCCGGCGGACAGCCGAGGGCGGCTGTCCCTACATAAAACTCTTACGCGGTTCTTCTTGGCCGAATCGTCAAATCCCGCACCTGGGTCAGGATGCTTGACATCTGCATCCCGTTCAGTTGCGACACGAAGGGCAGAATTTCCGCGATGAACTGATCTTTCATCAGCTCGCTGATCTCGTCCTGACGGTTCTTTTCTCCGCCGCTGAGCAGTTCGGGCACGGTTACCTCCAGTGCGCGCGCCAGCCGTTCCAGGGAAGACAGCGTGGGCGTAGCTTTTTCGTTCTCGATTTTCGAAACGTAGGTTCGTGGCACAGACATGCGTCCTGCCAGTTGCCGCTGGCTCAATCCACTGCGCAGGCGCAACGAGCGGATCGAGGTCGCCAGGTTCAGGTGCCCGCGGCCCATCCCGGGCATCGGCATCATTACCGGCGGCGCAAGCACCACGGGTTCAGGTTCGGGCTCCTCGTCCAGGGACGAGTGGCAGCGCCGGCAATTGTTATTGACTGTACGGAATTGAACCAGCAGGCAGTGATCGCAACGAACGACCTCCCTAGAATCTACCGGGGCAAGAGTCGTGGCCATCGGGTTGTGGGAGTGCCAGAGCGGGCTACTCCTTAAAGCTATGCAACAGAATCTAAATTGGGGGAAGAATTCGGCTGCAGGGACAATCTGCGGTACGCGCCCTGTGGATGTCAAGGTTAAAATGCATCAAGCCGTGAGTTTAAGCAGCGAAGGTGGAAGTGAAGCGGCGAAATCCCGCAACAGACAGGGCGAATGACATGATTGATCGCGAATCCGCGTGGTGTTTACTAACTGAGTTCACGCAGTCGGAAAGTTTGCGCAAGCACGCGCTGGCGGTGGAAGCCTGCATGCGGGCCTGCTCGCGTAAGTTTCCGAATGGATCTGGGAGTTCTGCAGCGGAACTTGGGTTGTCTGAAGAGGACCTGTGGGGCATCGTCGGGCTAGTTCACGATTTCGACTACGAGAAGTATCCCAGCCTTGATGATCATCCTTACAAGGGCAACGCGATTCTGAAGGAGCGCGGCTGGCCGGAAGTGATCATGAAAGCCATCATGTCGCATGCCGAATACACCGGCATCACGCGCGATACGCCGATGGAAAAAGCCCTCTTTGCCTGCGACGAACTGGCGGGGTTCATCACCGCCGTGGCCCTGATCAAGCCGGGCAAGTCGCTGGCCGAGGTGGATGCGAAGTCGGTGCGAAAGCGGATGAAGGACAAAGCCTTTGCCCGGAAGGTGAACCGCGACGACATCGTGAACGGCGCGGTCGCGCTGGGAGTGGAGTTAGATGAGCACATTGGGTTTTGCATTGAGGCGTTGCAAGGGATTGCGGGGAAGTTGGGGCTTGGGGGAAAGCCCTGACCAAAACGAGAGGAGTCATCAAAGCAACTAAGCTAAGGCACGCGCGCAAAGACCTCAGTTGCAAGCCTGAGTCTTGTCGATACGCTCTCCTCATCTGCCGTGGCCCTTTCGGAGACCTCCAAGAAACGCTCATCTTTCAAAAGCTCGGAATAGCGTTGCCTGAGGATCTCGAAGTCTGAGATACCTTTGATTTCCAGTCGCCGGGCGACGCCGACCATTACGGCATCGAAAACTGCGGCATTTAAAACGCGCGCCAAACGGAAGGCTCGTTTCCCTATACTCCTATTCACAACGTCAATCGTTGGTATGAATGTCGAGCGGACCTTATCTTCGTCGATCCAAGTCAAATTCCGATTTTTGGCCATGAATGTATTCAGGAAACCTTTCATCGGCCTTGAATACTCGGCTGGACTAAAATATAAAGCGAGGAATCGTAAAATGAGCTCTTGATCGCGCATTAACTTGTTTATTGGGCCATAGACAGTTCTCCAAGCCTCCAGGGTATTCAGTTCCTTCAGCAGGTCGCTGAAGGGCCCATGGTATATGGCCGCCCTAATCTCTTGGGCAGTCAACGATACCCCGCTCGTGTTCAGTCGCTCAAAAATGTGATAGATGCTGCTCGAATCGTCGGAGGGCTCTTCCTGCCTGATGACTATCGCATGGATGATCGAATCATCTAGGCGCCTGCGGTCGTCTGCTGAAAGGCTCTTGTACGTCTCACCCTCGAATTTGCTGGTGACGTTCTTGAGAGCAAACTCCTTCTTCGTCGCCGGCCAAAGACCGTCGTAAAAATACTGCAAGCTCAGCAGTCTTTGT
>JBAPOI010000973.1:0-2731 GCA_049279555.1 Candidatus Sulfotelmatobacter sp. | reverse complement strand
TCCTGCCCTCGGGATCATCGAATGCCAAGCAGAACATGAACCCTGCCCAGAACATGAAACCGAAGTGGTGCACGCCATCTACACAGATGTAGCGGTAGTTGAACACATCCTTTGCGATGGAGACGGGTTTCAAGTGCTCAAGGATCACTCGGTACAAGGGCTGGAGATCCTGCACCCTCTCGACGAGTTCACAATGCTTGCACGGGAACTTCGGAAGGAATTTGCCGTGTTCTTTGAGGTAGACGCACTGTGCCACTTTCAGGGCCACGTTCTGGACACGAATCTGATTTACACTGAAGCGTCGAATGCTCGGCGGAAGGATTATTCCACCAGGGGATTCGGTAGTCATCTCGCTCAGAAGCCATTTAACCATTTCAGCGGTCTGCGGATTCTTCATCCGTTCTTTCACGTCAGCCAGCAGAATCTGGCCCATCTCGTCTGAGTTCTCGTTCAGAACGAGCGGCATGAGGAAGTAGTAGAAGTACTCTTCATCGAGCTTGTAGGCTGCATTGCACTTCTGGTGAGAGGGAACGGTCCAGAACCGTTCCTGGATCGTCGGCCTCAGAGCCTTCGGAAAGAACAGCTTGGGCGGGACGTGTTCAGCCGACTCCTCGCCTTTCTGGATTTCTTGGCCACAGAGAGCACATATATTCATCGGAATCCTTGCTGAAAGACAAGTCTGAAGCGTTGGGGCTCATTGTACCTTTTCTGAAATTCCATCGGATCATAACCTTGTCTTGAAACAGATTTGTCCCTTGTCGCTGTGTCGGGGCCAGGCCAAAGCGCCCGGCCCCTGTCTCAGTTACAATTCAACCGCCTCCACCTCCGCGACGAAGCGTCCTGCATCATTGCTGAGGAACGAGGCAACCACGCTGAACACCGCATCGCTGAAACCGCCGACGTTCAGGATGTCCGTACGGTCTGGCGCCTGCGTCGTCGTGTACGGCTGCAGGTCGATGCACACCAGTTTCGGGCCGGCGTTGTCGCTTCCCTGCAATCGGACCTGGTTCCTCACGAAGTCCTGCCAGGCCGTCATCGTCGCCGTCGAGCCGTTGCGGCCGGCGCCGATCCAGCTTTCCATGTCGCTCACGAGGACACAGCCGGCAAATCGGCGGTTGCCGAAGGTGCTGGTCGCCTCCGAGAGCGGCAACGAGCAGTTCGTGCCGCCGCCGCCGAACTTTGCCAGGCGTGCCGACAGGCTCAGGATTGAATCCTGCGCATCAACCTGGGCGCGGTACGGCTTGTCGTCGAACGGAATGACGACGCTGTCCGGATTGCGGCGCAAGATGGCCGCCGCGAACAACGCCGCCACGTCCACGCAGCGAACCTTGCTCGTGGCGCCGCGGCCACGGTGACCCGTGACCGGCGACTGCATCGATCCCGACACGTCGAGACCGATGACCACCGGGCCCGGCACCTCCGGCACATTGCAGCACGCGATCTCCGCTGCCTCGCACAGCGCAGCCTTGATCTTCTGCGGCAGGCCCTCGTCGGCGTTCAGATAGGCCGCAAGGTACTGGTACGGGAACTGACGCGAGCTGCGGATTTCATCGGCGTCGGCAATCTTGGCCGCGACGAAGTCCACCATGCCACGATCGCTTAGCACGTCGTGGCGCAGCAGCGTGTTCAGGTTCATACGCAGCGCCTGCGGACCCATCTGGCGCGCGATCGCCTTCCAAGTGGTCGAGCCACGCGCGGCATCCGCCAGGAGATCCCAGCGCAGACGGGCGCCCGTCAACATTGACGCCTGCTCATCCGCCGACTCCGTCTTGCGGTAGGCATCGAGCAAGCGCACCTCCGCCGGCAGATCGTCCACCGTCGCCGGTGCCCACTTCGCTACTTCCTTGTCCGTCAACCAGCCGAACAGCGCCCGGCGCGCGTTGTCGCTCGGCGTCGGCCGGGCCATGCGCAGGATGTCGCGCAGGCTCGGATCGTTGCCGATCGACGCCGCCAGCAAACGGTTCACGCTGGCCTCATTCAGCCAGCGCTGAAATGCGCGCTGCAGCGCGTACGACAAGCTCTTGCGGCCAAATTGGCCCGAGCGCACCATCTGGAACAGCGTGCGCAGCACTCGGCCATTGTCCACGACGCGTCCGAACGCCTTGCGGAACAGGTCGCGATCGCGTTTCGACAATACCAGGAGCAGCGCCGCCGGCATGTCCTTCATGAAAGCACGCTCGCGGCTGTAAACCGCCAGCTTGGCCAGGAAGACGTTATCGTCAACCTGGTTCACGAGGTTCAACAGCGTGGCCAACTGGTCGTCAGCCTGTGCGTAGAAGGTGCCGTTGAAGCAGCCCGTGGCCGCAAGTTGCGCCAGCGCGTGTTTGATCGGCAGCGCGTGGGCAACCGCGCCTTCTTCATTGCGCGCATCCGCGCGCGGCAGCTGGCTCTTCAAGCTCGCGAACAAACCCTTGTTGGCCATCGGTGGCCTCCCTTCAGCAAAAAAGGATCCGACGAAGTTGTGGTCAGAGTTTTTTCCGGCGCGCTGCCAGGTTGCGCTACCACATCTTGCGATGCAGGTGGGATTTGAACCCACAACCTCCGGATCCCATGTACTCCGCACCGGCAGTCGGACCAAAATCAATAACACCCGACGAATGGTTGGGCAGAGTTCTCGGCTCTGGAAGACCAGAGCCGGGCGAGATTCGAACTCGCTGGTTGCCAATGTACTCCGCACCGGCAGTCGGGCGTGGTTCAAAAGACCGACGAAGTTTTGGTCAGAGACTTACGG
>JBAPOI010000972.1:0-2466 GCA_049279555.1 Candidatus Sulfotelmatobacter sp. | reverse complement strand
AAGCAGCCACTCATAGGCCGCCGTGGCTTCCACCGCCACTTGAAACCGACCTAACTCCGCAAAAAACGCGTCCACCCCCGCCACGTCGCGACAAGCCAGACGCTTCCGCGCCACCACCTGCCGCTTGCCCGACACTACCACCACCACGCACAACACGATAATCTGCTTATGGAGGTCGATGCCGACGTACTTCATGGGAATGCTCCTTTTGTGGAAACCAAGTGATTGTTAACCAACCACGGTTTACCACGTTTTCAAGGACATCCCACACGCCGCGCGACCTCCGCTTTCATAGCTTCATTGTAGCCGATGGGTGGGATGACATCGACGCTAACCCACTCGCCAATAAAAGCCCAGCATCAAGGTAGCCAAGACGGCCAGTACGAAGGTGCTAGGCTCGGGGACGATTGCGACGCGAAAGCGGCGTCAATGAAAACGCCACAAAGAAATCTCATTGGTACATGCGCTGCCGTCTCCTGGCAAACAAACTGGCCAAGCCAGCGATGCCGGCCAATACAAAACTCGTTGGCTCGGGGACGGTCGTAACTGACATACTAGTGCGGTCTTCTCTTAACTGTAGCGGTATCCACAGTGCTGCAGGTAGTTTCGGCATTCGCTTTCTGTGAAGAGATCGAGCACCTGTCCGCAGAGGTTCCAGAGCTTCTCGGAGGTCCACGTGGCGCCGTCACGCAGTAGCTTCTTAAACTTACTGAAGGCCAGTTCGATCGGATTCAGATCGGGCGAGTACGGCGGCAAGTAACGCACTTGGGCTCCCGCGGCTTGGAGGGCGGCCACGACGCCCGGCGTTTTGTGGCTCGACAAGTTATCCATCACGACGATGTCGCCGGAGCGCAGCGATTTCACCAAATGTTGTTCCACCCAGGCCAGGAACAGACGGCCGTTGATGGCCCCCTCGACGCACAGCGGCGCAACGAATCCGGTCGATCGCATGGCTCCCAAGAACGTAGTCGTCTCCCAACGCCCGTAGGGAACCCGAGCGACCAGACGTGCACCACGAGGGCTGCGACCATCGCGGCGCGTCAGATTGGTCTTGGCCCACGTCTCGTCGAGGAAGACCACCCGGTCGGGGTCGATCATGAGTTGCGCCGCAGCCCACTGCCGCCGGGCCTGGGCGACATCCTCGCGCTGCTGCTCGATCGCCACCAGCGTCTTTTTTTTCGCGTTCGCCGCAGCGCTCGACAGGCCCGGCTCAGGGTCGCGTCCGAGACTTGCCAGCCCAGTTCCTCTTGGGCCGCAGCCTGAAGTTCCCGCAGATAGATGTCTGGCCGCTGGTCGAGCTGGGACAAGATCCAAGAAGCGTAGGGCTCCCAGGTTTTGCGGCGATCACGGGTGCTCTGGGGAGCCAACTTGCCTTGCTCACGACGCGCTTGCTTGATACGCCGAACCCACGACTCCGAAACATCGAAACGTAACGCCACCGCGCCCGTCCCGCCACCGGCATCACCAGCTGCCAACACCTCACGCCGAAACTCTTTCGAATAGCTATTCATCAGCCCACCTCCTTCATAGGTGGACCTAATTTACCTAGCGCAGAGGGCGCTAGAGCTAACGGAAGACCGCACTAGTCAGGGTGTCGGGCGAGACATCTAGGTATCCGCCGGAGTCCCTCCAACCCCGCGGCCGTTGCGAAGCTACGATTGGTCGTCCTGTGACGAAGTGAGGAACGCCAGCAAATCGCGCAGGTCGGCGATCGAAATCAGTTGCTCCAGGCCGTCGGGCATGATCGATTTAGCGGATGCGGTGCGGACTTCAATCTTGCTGCTGGGGAGGGTGAATTTTTTGCCGGCGGGGTCCGCGTAATCTTCCATGCCATCGTCGCCGGGTTTAGGCAAGCGCAGACCGACAAGCGAGCGGCCGTCGGTGGTTACAAGAACCCAAGGTTGAAATTCCGGGGCGATTTCGCGGCTGGGCTGTAGGATGGAAGTGATGATTTTCTCGCGGGAATTGGTGCGGGCAATTTGAGAAAGGTCCGGGCCAATTCGGCCCCCGCGACCGCTGTACTGGTGGCAGACGCTGCAACGGGCGCCGACGGAACTGAAGAACAGGCGCCGGCCGGCTGCAGCATCGCCGGGACTCTCCAGAAGTTTCGACCAGGCGGCAATATCTTCAGCGGGAGGCTTGGTTTCGTCGGGGACTGGCGCTAAGCGAGTTAGCCGCATCACGCGCTGCGCTTCATGTTGGAGCGAAGAATGCGCCTTGTCAGCCGCAAATTGCGAAAGCAGTTCGCGATATTCTTCCGCGGCGCCAGCCAGACCCATGATTGCCTCGGCGCGGATTTCCTCACTTTGGTTGTCATTGCGTGCGACATCGGCCAGTTGTGCGAACCGGTCGAGGCGAGTTCGCTGCGCTAGTGCTCGGACAGCTTCCCGGCGGAGCGGCTGATAATCGCTTTTTAGATATGCGGCCAAGCGATCTTCTGTCAGAAATCGATTGTCGGGGGATAGC
>JBAPOI010000971.1:0-9712 GCA_049279555.1 Candidatus Sulfotelmatobacter sp. | reverse complement strand
GCGTTTAGAGTTACGGGCGGGTGATCACTTCGTTGGGCGACGACGGGAGAACGAAGTTCACGCTACGCGTGGCATTGGCTTGCAACGTTTGGGCAACGTCTAGGGTGGAGAGCGCGATCTTTTTGTTCCAGTAACCGTCGGCGTAGTAATCGCCGCGGGCGTAGAGGATGCCGTCGGCGATGGTGTAGTCGCGGACTTCTTCGCTGTGTCCGTCGCGGAAGATCAGGGTCGCGGGGGGCAATTCGCGGGAACGAGAGGCGGTGATTCCGAGCGCCGCAGTGGGCTCTGCCAGAGGCGAGGAATGGTTGCGCGCTGACTTCGCGGGCTGGGTGTTCTTGTTTGGAGCCTTGCCGCTCGCGGCAAAGGTGAGATCGTGTGCGTCATCGACCTCGGCCGCGTTTGTGTTCACACGGACATACTGGCCGTTCTGAAGCTCGACCATCAGAGGCTGCGATGAGTCGGACACGTGAGTGCTGTCGAGCGCCGGGGCGAATCCCATCGAGCTGGAAGAATTCGCCAAGGCGCGGGCGGCCTCTAAGACGAACGGAGGCGGCTGCGAGGCGACGGGGTATCCGGTCGAGTAGACGTCATTCGGGTCGAACGAGTCGCCGAAAAACGGGAATGGCAGAGAAGCGTAGGCGTAAGGGTATGGAGAAGAATGGCGGAAGCCGGAAGAATGTGCGCCGCGACCAAGAGCAAAATTGGCGCTGCGTGAATTGAATGCGTGGTTTGCGGCGCGCGGCGGAGCGATACTCCGTGCCGGAGCGGCAAAGGCGGCCCTTTGGGCAGCGGCGGAGGTTGAAAAGGCAAGCGCCAGGGTTGCGACGAGAACCAATCGGTACCGGCCTAACTTGTCGATGCTGGTCGAGAATGACACGGGTCAGTTGGCCTGCGCAGTCGGCGGCAGCTGGAAGGCGACGCCTCGGTCATCATTTTGTTTTTCAGTAGCGGGCAAATCGAGATCGGCAAGAGCGATCTTGCGATGATGTCCCGACGTTAGGTCGTAGAGCGTTTGGCTGACGATGGCATAGTTCGCAACCTCGAGTTGATGACCATCTTTGAAGACGAGAAAAGTGGAAGGCTGCACGAGATCATTCGCGGTCGGGGCAGGCATGGAATTCTGAGCCTGAGCTTCGGCTTGCCGGTCAGACACCGGAGGAATGTAGGACTCGGCGCCTAATCCGCGGCGGTCGAAGATCGTCGGACCACCCTGATATTCGGCATCGTCCGCTTCGTTTTGGTCATCCGGCGTACCAGCGTCGTTGTCGGCGGCATATGGGACCGGAACGCCATAGTAGTACGGATACGGATAGTATGCGGTACCGTCGGCAGAATGGCGATGGTGATTGGTATCGTGCGGAACACCGGGAGTATGCGGGGGGTGCGGTGAATGCGCGACGCCGGCGTTAGAAGGCGCAAAACCGTTATGGCCGAATGCACCGGTGGGCGGCGCCACCGCGCCCGTGTGTGGAGCGACTGCGCCGGTATATGGTGTGACGCTGCCGGTGGGCGGAGCCACGCTCACAGAATGAGCCGACGCCGATGAACCCGCATTGTTGAATTGAGCTGGACTCGCGGAAACGAGAAAAAGTGGGAGCAAGAACATCCCGAAACAAGCCACCGAAGCCGGAATCGACTGCCGCACGCTCTTATGATACTCCAGCGGAAACGTCATGGCGCACCTCGATAGAGGACAACCTACCGAATTAGATCGTCAAGAGATGCGGGGTGATGCGCGAAGAAATGTAGAGAATTGTGAGCCGGCTATCCGTGAGGAACGTGGGCTAGGGCCAGAAGGCTCCATACAACGTAGGCCCCTAGCAATCCCCAGATACATGCCGTCACGAGGGCGCGGAATGGAGTTTCCATGAGGTCGGCGAGAATGCCGGAGACGAAGATCAGGATAAAGGGGACGGATGCCAGAAGGAATCCGGCGCCCGCGACGTCGGGATGTGCCATGCCAAGTCCGGTAAAAAGAGCGCCGACCAACAAAGGGGCGGTATTGCCGAAATAGCGGGCGCGCGGCCAGGCGCAGTAAGTCGCGATTGCGACTGGTAACAGGATCGCGAGGGCGGGGCAGGCGCGGAGAAGTTGCGATCCGACGTGGCGGTAAACGGCGAGCACGGCAAAGCTGCGATAAGTCGCTCCCCAGAATGAGGCGTGACGCAGGCTTTCGGAAAAAGCGCGGAGATGAAAGAAGTAAGTTGCAAAGAGCAGCGCCAAAGCTACGAGGGATGAGCAGACCCAGATGACGAGAGCTGACCCGCGGCGAATGGGCGCAAGATAGAGCAGGAAGGCTAGGGCCAGCGGAACAACGACGATCAGCGAGAACTGAGAGCCGACGGCGATCGCCAGAGAAATTCCGAGAAGAACGATACGTCGCCAGTTCCAGAGAACCACTTCGCGGGGCGCGTAGAGAGTGTGGGCGACGGCGATGGCAGTGAAGATTGCGCCGAAGGATCCCCAGGCGGCGAGGATTTCAGGCTCGGTATGCCAGACGGCGGCGGACTGAATCATCGCCGGAGAGAAGCAGTAGAGGGTGAGGGCGATGAAACCTCCAGTGTTTCCGCAGAGACGGCGGGAGACGTACCAGAGCGACGCACCGAGGAGGATTCCTACCGCGAGAAAAGGCAGGTGCGGAAGCCAGCGCCAGTGCGGAAAAGATTCAGGGTTCAGCAATGCTTGCGGCCAGGCGAGCAGAGGCGCTGCGGTGACAAGAGAGAGAAGTGGAACGTGCTCGGTATCGTAGCCGGCATCCTGTGAGACTTCCATCGGAAGCGCTGACGGCGGATCTGGAAATGGCGAGCCTGCGATGCCGCCTCCGTGAAGTTGTCGCCAGCCTTCGGCGATGCGGCTTTGCTCGGATGCGCCGGGGGCATCGGAAGCAGGAGACGCGTGGAGCTCGGCGCAGACTAGCCAGACGCATTGTGCCGCGAATGCGAGTAACAGGATGGCGGCGTAAGATTGTGAGCGTCCGAATCGCTCACGCGTGAAGAATTGGGACATAAAGGTCGAGCCGAAGTGTTTTACCATGAGCGAGGTTGTTTGCGGAAATGTGCGGACGGCGGTCTCGCCAGATCGATGCCATTGACAATCGAGTTTCGCTCCACGCCTGCCGAGAGCGGCTGTACCGCGACGATGGTGGCTAGTCTACGAAATGAATAGTTTCGACAATGAGCAGGCTCCGCTGACTTCCGAATCACCTGCTACGGGGGCAGCGGCTCCTCCAGCAACTCCTCCAACGCCCGACTTTGCGGTGCAGCCCTCGTATGCGCGAACTTTATTTCTCGGCCCGGATGGATTGAAGCCGGGATGGGGATTGGCGTTCTATGTCGCGTTGTATTATCCGCTGCAGTTGGCGGCCAGACAGTGGGCATGGTCGTTCAATCTAGGAGCGGATGGATTGTGGTCGATGATGCTGGCGGAGTTTGGAGTTCTGCTGGCGGCTGCCCTTCCCGCAGTATTGCTGGCACGAGTTGAACGGCGGCCGTGGGGAGTTTACGGTTTGCCCGAGCGCGAAGCGTTTGGGAAATTGTTTTGGGTGGGCGCGGTGTGGGGACTCGCCAGCATTACGCTGCTGCTCGCGGCAATGTTCGGGCTTCGAGTTTTTCAGTTTGGACATCTGGCGGTGCATGGCGCGCGGTTGCTGCGGTTCGCGATATTCTGGGCAGGCTTTTTCCTGCTGGTTGGATTGTATGAAGAGTTCCTGGTGCGAGGGTATTCGCAATTTACCTTGACGCGAGCCGCCGGCTTCTGGCCGGCAGCACTCGTGACCTCGTGCATGTTCGGCGTGATTCACATCAGTAATGACGGGGAACAGTGGCCCGGCTTGCTGGCGGTGGGAGCGATCGGATTTTTCTTTTGTTTGACATTGCGGCGCACCGGAAGCTTGTGGTTTGGGGTGGGATTTCACGCGGCGTGGGATTGGGGTGAGACATTTGTTTATTCGGTGCCGGATAGTGGAACAATTTTTCCCGGGCATCTGTTGAAATCGTCGCTGCACGGCCCTCGGTGGCTTACGGGAGGCGTAGTTGGGCCGGAAGGAAGCGTGCTTTGCTTTGTGGTGCTAGCGGTTGTTTGGGTCGTGTTTGCGTGGAAGTACCCGGAAGTGAAGTATCTGGCGTTGGATCGTGAGCGGCTAATTTAGCGCGGGACATTACGTCATCCGGAACTTGGGACGGCACCCTTGAATCCCGTGCCGTCCCACCCCAATTTCAAGATTCTCTGTCTGCTATTTCAGCGATGACATGTCGATGACGAAGCGATATTTCACATCGCTTTTCGCCAAACGCTCGAACGCCTCATTGATTTGCTGTATACGGATCATCTCGATATCGGCAGCGATGCCATGCTCGGCGCAGAAATCCAGCATCTCTTGCGTCTCTCGAAGTCCGCCGATGATCGAGCCGGCAAGTTGACGCCGCCGGAACAGCAGACTGCCCACTGCAAGCGGCAACGGCGTTGGCGAGGCTCCCACAAGCGTCATGGTGCCGTTGAGCTTGAGCAGATCAAGATACGCATTTACGTTGTGTTCGGCGGAAACCGTGTCGAGGATGAAGTCGAAGGTGCCGAGATGTTTTTGCATCTCCGCTTCGTTCTTCGAAACCACAACCTCGTGCGCACCCAGGCGCTGGGCGTCGGCCGTTTTCTTCGGAGAAGTTGTAAACAGCACAACGTGAGCGCCAAAGGCGTTGGCGAATTTCACTCCCATGTGCCCGAGGCCGCCGAGTCCTACGATTCCTACCTTCTGGCCTTTTTTGACATCCCAGTGACGCAGCGGAGAATATGTGGTGATCCCAGCGCAAAGCAGCGGCGCGGTCGCGGCCGGATCCAGTTGCTTCGGTACGCGCAATACAAACGCTTCATCGACCACGATGCTGTCCGAATATCCGCCGTAGGTTACTCCGCCAAGATGCTTGTCTTCCGCGTTGTAGGTAAAGGTTGGCATACTGTCGCAGAACTGTTCGTCACCAGCGCGGCAGTTCGGGCAGGTTCGGTCGGAATCGACCAGACAGCCTACGGCAGCAAGATCGCCCTCTTTGAATTTCCTGACGGCGGAACCGGCTTCTACGACTCGACCAACGATTTCGTGGCCAGGCACGCAGGGATAAACAGTAGGCATCATATTTTCCCATTCATTGCGTACCTGATGAAGATCGGAGTGGCAGACTCCGCAGTACAAAATTTGGATTTGCACATCCTGCGGTCCGGGCACACGGCGCTTGATGGATGCCGGTGCAAGCCCAGAGGCGGCGCGCTGCGCTGCAAAGGCCTTCGCTGGATAAGCTTTTGTGGTTCCCTTTAAACTTTTTTCGTCAGCAATGATCGTCGAAGCTGCTTCACTCATAATTGCTAGATCTCCTTATCGCCTTTTAGATGAATTGCCTTAGACTTGGCTCCAAATAATTGAAGAACACAACAATTAAGTTAGCCATTATGATAGGCGGCTAACGGAGCGCGAGGAGCTACACATGTGTTTCTCAGCGGCGGCAAATTTTGTAGGCAGTGGAGTTTTAGCGACGGTCGGCGTCGCAACGTTAACTAAAGTGAAACACCGGCGCGAGCTTCTCTTCGCCTCTCTCCCCCTGCTGTTTGCGATTCATCAGTTTATTGAAGGCTTCGTCTGGCTCGGGTTGGACGGATTGCTGTCGCCCAAAGTTACGCACAACATGGGAGCGGCATTCATGTTGTATGCGCAGGGGCTGCTTCCATTTCTGTTGCCGCTCAGCGTGCTCCTGTTCGAGCCCGCGAAGAGCCGCCGACGGATGCTGCCCTTTCTCGTCATCGGGACGTTGACGACCCTTTTTATTCTGTGGGCGCTGACGGCCTATCCCACGGAGGTTTTCGTGAAGGGCAACAGTATCGTCTACATCAATCAGGCAACAAACAATATTACTGTCGCGATTTTTTATGTCATCGCGACCTGCGGTTCGCTCCTGTTCTCAAAAGTAAAAGACATGGTGATATTCGGCCTGGCGAATCTGGCGATACTTCTCGCGGTGATGGCATTTAAGCGATACGCATTTACTTCGCTCTGGTGCGCCTACGCAGCGGTTGTGAGCATAATCATCCTCGCCTACTTCTGGAAGAGCAGCGGCCAAAGACCTTTTCGATACGCGGTGTAGTTCGCAGGCCAATGGACAACGTACCCTTATTGGGACATGTTCGCCAGAAACTTTTCAGAACCTTTCCCCTAATATTCGCCTCAACCTATACTCTATTCTCATGCACACAGAGATTTCATGAGCGCGGAAATTGATCTGCTGACGTCCTTGCGGCGGTACTGGGGGTACAGCACGTTCCGTCCGCTGCAGGAGCGGATTGTGCGCAGCTTGCTGGCGGGACGCGACACTTGCGTGGTGATGCCGACCGGTGGGGGGAAATCTCTGTGCTACCAATTGCCCGCTGTGGTTTCAGGAGGGACGGCTGTAGTAATTTCGCCGCTGATCGCGCTCATGCAGGATCAGGCGACTCAGCTGGCGCAGATGGGGATTCCCGCGGCGGTGCTGAACAGCACGCTGAGCGATGCGGAACAAGCGGCGGTGATGAGCAAGGCGCGGGATGGGGTCTACCGGCTGCTCTATGTATCGCCCGAGCGGGTGGCGCGCGGTGACACAACTGCCTGGCTGCAGCAAGTGCCAATCTCTTTTTTCGCAATCGATGAGGCGCATTGCATTTCTGAATGGGGGCATGAATTCAGGCCGGAGTACCGGCAGTTGAGCCGTCTGCGCACAAAGTTTCCTGATCGTCCGATTGCCGCGTTTACCGCAAGTGCCACGAGGCATGTGCGCCACGATATTCTGGCGCAACTGCAGTTGCGCGATCCCGATAAATATATTGCCAGCTTTTACCGGCCAAACTTGCGTTATCTGGTGCGCGAGTGCGAAGGCCTTGAGCAAATGGAATTGCTGGTGCGAGCTTTGCGGAATTACGCCGGAAGCAACGTGATCGTCTACTCTCCTACGATTAACCGCGTCGAAGAGACGGTGGATTTCCTCGGAGACCACGACATTGCCGCCGTGGGTTACCACGGCAAGATGGGAGCGCAGGACCGGCGGCGCAACCAGGAACGATGGATGTCAGACGAAGTGCGAGTGCTGGTGGGGACGATCGCATTTGGATTGGGGATTAACAAAGCGGCGGTGCGGGCTGTAATTCACTTGTCGTTGCCGAAATCGATTGAACAGTATTACCAGGAGGCAGGGCGCGCAGGGCGCGACGGAGCGAGCGCAGACTGCGTTTTGCTGTGGCAAAAGAAGGACGCCGGATTGCTGGGCTTTTTCGCCAATCAGATTACGGATGCACAGGAGCGCGAACGGGCGTGGGAGCGGTACCGGATCATCCGCGAATTCGTGGAATCGAAGCGTTGCCGGCACCGGCAGATTTGCGCGCATTTTGGCGAAGCTTCGAAGTGGGAGAGTTGTGACGCCTGTGACGTTTGCGGCAGCGTGGCGGAGTGGATGGTGAAAGCAGTGGCGGTGAGCAAGAGCACGTCTACGGGTAGAAAGCGCCTGGGACCGCAGACTGTTCTGGCTCAGACTGCGGCTGCAGAAGCCGACCCGCCATTTATGGACGAGCTGCGCGAGTATCTGCGCGAGTGGCGGCGGTACGTCGCGAAGGAGAAAAATATTCCTGCCTATATCGTGCTGCACGATTCTTCTTTAGAAGAAATCTGCCGGCAACAGCCGAAGTTTTTGGCGCAGCTCCTGGAGATTCCGGGAATCGGCGAGCGCAAAGCGGAGCTTTATGGGCAGGAAATTCTGGATGCCCTGGAAAAGTTCCGGCAAGGAGAGCGAGCCTCTAGTTCGGAAGGTGTGTCAAAGCCGGTGGATGAAACTCTGCGTTTGTTGAGCGAGGGCCGGACTCTGGAAGAAATCGCGCAGATTCGAGGACGGCAGCTCTCGACGATCGTGAGTGCGGTCGCCAATCTGCTTGAAACGGGACGGGTAGAGTTTCAATCGGATTGGGTGAGCAAAGAAAAACAATCGGTAATCGAAGCGGCGTGCGCACAGGTAGGGATGGAGCGGCTGAAAGCGTTAAAAGATATACTGCCACCGGAAATTAGTTATGACGAGATCAAGCTGGTGGTGGGAAAGGTACGGCATGAGCTGCGGGTGAGGAAGGTAGATGTGCCGGCCTAGGCCGCAATGGAAGTGTCTTCCGGTTTTTAGTGATAGTGCAAAAACTCGTAGAGATTCTTCGCTCTGCTCAAAAATGATTGCTCCGATCCATGGCTGAGGATCTCTTAACGATTGAGGAGTTGGTTCGCGGCACTCTGCCCGGAGCGCACGCAGTCTGGCACGCCGATGCCGCGATAGCCGTTACCCGCGAGCGCGAGGTTGGGCAACTGCTGACGCAGGCGCTCGATGCGGTCCAGGCGCTCGAGATGGCCGACGCCGTATTGAGCCATCGCCGACTTCCATTTATAGACGCGGGCAAAGAGCGGTTCGGCAGCGATGCCGAGAATCTGCTGCAATTCGCTGCGCACGATCGCGACGATGGCTTCATCGGAAAGTTCCCAGATATTCTCAGCATTCGATCCGGCAAAGAAGCAGCGCAGTAGCGCGCGATCATCAGGGGCGCGGTGAGGGAATTTGTTGTGAACGAAAGTGGCGGCTAAGAGTTTCTTGCCTTCGCTGCGCGGCACGAGAAACCCGAAGCCGGGCGGAAGCGATTGACGGACGTTGCGATCATACCCAAGGCCGACCGTGATCGATGAACTGTAACCGATCGCCGCAAGTTCAGCGGAAAGCTCGGAAGCGCAAGCGGAGAGAATCTTCGCAGTGGCAAGCGCGGGCAGAGCGAGAATCACGGCGTCGAAGTGAGCGGTCCGAACTCCCGGGTTCTGTGGATCAGCCTGAACTCGAACCGCCCACCCGATAGCCTCGGGGTGAATCGACTGCACGCGTGCGTTGGTGATGAGAGAGGCGGGATTCAGGTGCGGGACAATGGTTTCGACCAGTTGCTGCATGCCGTTCTTAAGCGAGGTGAAGAGCGGCGGGGAAGGTATCCCAGCCGGTCGCAGGATTTTTTTTCGAGCTGCAAGCATGGCGCGGCCAAGGCTGCCGTGAGTACGCTCCATTTCCGCGAAGCGGGGAAGCACAGCGCGCACGCTTAGGTTGGTAGCTTCGCCGCCATAAACCCCGGAGAGAAGCGGGTCCGCGAGGCGGTCAACCACTTCCGAGCCGTAGTGCCGCTCGACCAGAGAAGCCACACTTTCATCTCCTTCGGTGGCTCGCGGCGTATGGAATAGTTCCCGAGCCATGCGAAATTTGGTGGTCCAGGAAAAAAGCGGCGACAGTCCGGTGGGCAGGATTTTCGTCGGCACCATGAACATCAAGCCATCGGGCATGGGAATAAGGCGCCCGCGAACCAGGATGTAGGTTTTGCGATCGGCATCGTTCGAACCGATGAGTTGGTCGCCCAGTCCGAGGGTGCGGCAGAGGTCGGCGGCCCAGGGTTTTTCGGAGATGAAAGAATCGGGTCCAGCCTCGACGATGCAGCCATCGAGTTGTTCGGTACGTAGGACGCCGCCGAACTGGGGCGACGATTCGAAGAGGGTATATTCGACTGCTCTGGCGCGGCGATGTTCTTCAAGGGTAAATGCGGCTGCGAGTCCAGAGATGCCGCCGCCAACGATGGCGATGCGGATCATGAGACTCGGTTTCCGGACTTCGACTTTCGGCTTCCGGCAGGTGGGTTCGTTGGCGAA
>JBAPOI010000970.1:0-17778 GCA_049279555.1 Candidatus Sulfotelmatobacter sp. | reverse complement strand
GGATGATGGGATACGCTTCCGCGGCGGGTCGTATCTCGTCAACCTCGACGGCCTTACCTTCGAGCTGCTTGTAATCCTGAAAAAAGCGCCGCAGCATCAACATGCGATGCGTCGGCATCTCGGCAGCTTCGCGGTAGGAGTTGAACTCGGGATCTTCGGTAGCGATGGCGATGATTTTATGGTCTGGCTTGCCGCCGTCGATCATTGTCATCAAGCCAATGGCGCGAGCATGAATGATGGTAAGCGGCACGACCGGTTCCTGGCAGAGTACGAGAACGTCGAGCGGATCTTCGTCTTCGGCCAGAGTTTGAGGGATGAAGCCGTAGTTCGCCGGATAGTAAACCGCGGAGTACAAGATGCGGTCGAGTTTGATCAGGCCGCTCGCCTTGTCCAGTTCATACTTCACGCTCGATCCGAAAGGGATCTCAATCACGCAATCGAATTCCTGCGGGAGCTTGTCGCCGGGAGTTACGTCGTGCCAAGGATGAATCATTGATGGTCACTATTGTATCGGACCATTTGTATCGGACCAGGATTTCTGACCACGACTTCTGACCGGGAAATTTGAGAGCGGGTTGGACAACAGTGCTATGATTCGTGTTGTTAGGAGGGTTTATGTCCTGTAAACGCCTTCTCCTCGTTGCAATGATGGTTCTGTTGTGTGCTGGGCTGGCTTTCGCACAAGCGCCGCAGAACAAGAATTCCGAAGCCGATCAGTTCCGCCTTAGCCCATATCCGCAGGCCGAGTCCAGTCCGCAAAGTTACTATGAGAACGATCCGACGGTCCTCGTCCACATCGATCCACATGTGTATTGGGGCGGAAAGAAGCAATCCGAGTCTGACATGATTCGGTTCCCAACCGGGCTGGAGTTTCCGGCGGACGCGACTTGCTATGCGATCCGCAGTTACCTTGTGGTGAGGGACAGTCCTGACTCGGACACCACGCATCGCGATGGATCCACGACCTGCGTGCCAGCGGCCCGCTTCCGTGTGCATACTGCGGTGGATCACCAGCGGTGAAGAGCAGGAACTTATAGTTCACGTCGCCTTGATTCTCAGCTTATCGGCGCGTAAAGTTTGTATGCTGCAGCATCTCGGGGAGTTTTATGTCCAGCCAAGGCAAAACCTATCTGAAATTCGGCGGCGCAACTGTCCTAATTCTGTTTCTGCTCGGCTACCTCGCCTACACCGGCGTGCAGGACAGCAAAAGCTACTACGTCACCATCACTGAGCTGCATAAGCTGGGCAATGGCGCGTACACCAAGCGCCTGCGAGTCGCGGGGAACGTGCAGCCGGGGTCGATCAGGCGCAACGGGACTCACGTTCAGTTTGTGCTGATGGAGCAGGATCAGTTGCTCCCGGTGGATTACACCGGAACCGAAGCTCCTCCCGATACTTTTAAGGACGACTCTCAAGCGCTGGCCGATGGCAGCTTTGGGCATGACGGCGTTTTCCACGCCAAAGCGCTGCAGGCTAAGTGCGCGTCGAAATATGCTCCGCAGCCCGGAAACCAGATGCAAGCCGCTCCCGCTAAGAGCATTACTCAGGTACAACCCGGTACTCCGCCTCTTGGCGCGTCGAACTGAGGTTGCTCTTCCTAGTTATTTTTATCGAACGCGAACCAAACTTTCGCGATAGACGAGGCCTTTGGCATTCTGCGCGAATCGAACCATATGCACAGAGTTCCGATCTCCAGTAAACTCATCGCCGGAGTGAAGTTGCTTTAACATTCCGACGCCTGTGACCGACGACGCACCTATCATCACCATCAGCGACTTAATCAAGCAGTTCGGACGCTTCGCCGCCCTGCGCGGAGTAAATGCAGAATTCGATGCTGGCAAGTTCTATGTCATCCTCGGGGACAATGGAGCAGGGAAGACGACTCTGTTGCGAGCGCTGGCCGGTCTGGCGCATCCGACGCGCGGCGCAATTTCAATCTTGGGCGAAAGCCCGCAAGCGGCCCGCCGCCAACTTGGCTATATGGCGCACCTGTCGCTGCTTTACGACGAGATGAGCGGCCTGGAGAACCTGCGCTACTTCGCCCGCCTCTACGACATTTCAGGCGACGAACGATGTGAGCGAGCAATTCGCTCGGTGCGGCTCGATCCCGAATTGCCGCGGCCCGTGGGGCAGTATTCGCAGGGTATGCGGCAGCGTGTGTCGTTGGCGCGGGCGATTCTGCACGATCCTAAAATTCTATTGCTCGACGAGCCTTTTTCTAACGTCGATGTACATTCGGCAGGAGAAATGGTGGGCCTGCTGAAAGCCATGCGCGACGCTGGCAAGACGATTTTTGTGGTCACGCACCAGGCTGCGCTGCTCGAAGGTGTCGCCGACGAATTTATCTGGATGCAGGCTGGGCAGATCGTGGAACGCACTTCGAATCTCACTCGATCGGAGGAGCGATGAGTGCGATGCGCTCCATCACTTGGGCAACACTGACCAAAGACATCCGGCTGGAGTGGCGCTCGAAGGATGCTCTCAACTCGATGCTATTTTTTTCTCTGTTGGTAGTAGTGATTTTCAGCTTCTCTTTCGATCCGAACGCGGAAGAGTCGCGTGAAATTGCCGGGGGACTGATTTGGGTTGCTTTCCTGTTCGCAGCGGTGGTTGCACTGAATCAGACCTGGGCGCGTGAACTGCGTAATCAGGTGCTCGACGCTTATCGTGTTTCTCCCGCGCCTGCCACGGCATTGTTTGTGGCGAAGGCGCTTGGCAATTTTATTCTGGTGAGTGTGCTGGAAGCTCTGATGGCGCCGTTGTTCATGATCTTTTACAACCTGCGCGCGCTTGGCCCGGCGTGGCAATTGATTCCCGTGGCAATTCTTGGAACCTGGGCGCTGGTGGTGAACGGAACGTTCTTCGCGGCAATGTCGTTGCGCACGCGCAGCCGCGAAATCATGCTGCCGCTATTGCTGTTTCCGATTTCCATCCCTGCGGTACAATCCATGGTCGAGGCCACGCGCATCATTCTTTCCGGGGATGGCGCGGCGCGATTCTGGATTGTCTTGCTCCTGACTTACGACATGGTGTTTACTACTGCCTGTCTGGCTTTGTTCGAAACCGTGCTACAAGCAGAATGAAACGAGTTTTTCCCATCTTCGCGGTGATCACGGCGATCCTGCTGGTGTATGCCTTTTATGAAGCGATCTGGGTCGCTCCCATGGAGCGGACAATGGGCGATGTCCAGCGCATCTTCTATTACCACGTGCCGTCCGCCTGGACCGCATTCCTGCTCTTCTTTGTGAACCTCGTCGCTTCGGTGATCTATCTTGTGCGGCGAAATCCCCGTGCCGATGCGGTGGCTCTCGTCTCCGCCGAAGTTGGAGTTGTGTTTTGCACGATTGTGTTGGTGACCGGCCCCATCTGGGCCCGTCCGGTTTGGGGTATCTGGTGGACGTGGGACATTCGACTCACCACTACGCTGGTTTTGTGGCTGATTTATGTGAGTTATTTGGTGTTGCGGCGATTCTCCGATAGTTCCCAGACTCCCAAACTCGCGGCCGTACTTGCCATCTTTGGCGCGCTCGATGTGCCCCTGGTTTATTTTTCCATCTGGTTTTTTCGCACGCAGCATCCCCAGCCGGTCATCGGTGGCGGCGGTTCCATCGATCCACGCATGTTGCATGTTCTGCTGATCAACTGGCTTGCTTTTTCCTGCTTGGCTCTGGTGGTTTGCTGGGCTCGCTATCGGCTGGAATTATTGCAACGCGAGGTAGAAGAAGTCGAGAGCCTAGAATCGCTACGCGGAGTGCCACAATGAATTCCACCGGATTCCTCTACGCGGCTTACATCGCCACATGGCTTATTCACGGCTTGTATCTCGGAATGCTCGCGCGCCGCTACAGCCGTCTGCGGCAGCAGATGAAGGATCTGAGCAAAAGCGGAAAGTGAAGATCGTCGGTTTGAATCTAAAATCCAAGGATCGAGGTCGGAAAAGGCGAACGACGGAAACCGCTTTTTAGTTTGCGGCTTTCCATTCCTGCTGGAGCGCGCTGAATAAATCTGCACTGCCGGCCGAGCGCAGGAATTCGTAATCTTCGATGGTGGCTGCGGTGCCAACGCGCAAGGAGGGCAGAGGGGACTCCACGCGGACCACGCGGGCGGTGAAGCGCACGCGGACTGCGTCGGTGAGCGTGATATGCGGCGGAAAGGTCAGCGTGACTTCGCAGCGGGTTCCCTCTGGCAGCGGACGATCGAGGTAAAAGAAAACACCGCGCGCGCTCACGTTCTGGGTCTCGGTCTGGAATTCGGAGCTTTCGTTGAGACGAACGACTGCCGGCAGGCGCATATCGAAGCGCCGCATCATGCGCCGTTCCTGAGATTCAGGCTGCATCCGTTGCTTATTTTCCGAAAGCATTCTTCCTCAGAAAAACAAAATTGGGCCAAGGTGCGATACCGGCCGCTCGGCAGGCCTGATTACGCTTAAATGTATAGCTTTGCCACCAGTTTGCAAGAGCAAAAAGACTATGGAACTTATTCGGTAAATGCTCTTGAAGACTGCGAACAGCCCGGGGAGGCGCATAACCGCGTAGAGTCTACGAGGAGTATAGCAATCGCGGTGCCAGATGGTGCTTAGTGCGATAGTTGTTTTGACCGCGGAAATAGCGGCGAATCTCGAGGTTCTCTCCGGAAATTTGTGAGCGCCGCATTCGCAGAATGCAACTGTTTGCAGAAATCGCCAACATGCTGCGATCTGCAATTCGCTTCATTCCACTTTTGTGCCAGTGGTTGAGCCACAAGTTTGCTGCCCAGCGAGGCGGACTGTTTTCTAAGAATCGGAGGTGACATTCATCCCCGAAGTAGGATTGGCGTAACAAACCGGGAAAATTCTCTTACACCTCAGCGTTGCTCCCAGAACATCGTGATTGATCATGGAGGTCCTCATTTTCGAACCGTATTCTTAGGCAAAAGCAACCTTGCGGCATCTTTCCACCTGATCCAACGCATCTGACAAATCTTGAAGGGCTCCTAAGAGCGGAGCCTCGCTTGACTTGGCCATCGCTCAGATGTTTAAGTAGGTGTTTATTTTCCGCCAGTTTTGAATGACATGTCAGCAGCGGGCGGTTTCGCCGGCGCCGGGTAAGAACTGACCCGAGTGGCGTCTCTACTCTCCAAAATGATCTGATGAAGTTTCACAGGAAAAGCGTTCGGAGGAAAAGCGTAATGGGAAATGGCCGTGCGTTGTCGGGCGAAAGCTCGGGAAGCAGGTTGGTTTTGGTTCGCGCCCTCGCGGCAGCGTGTGTTCTGTTAGCGGCCGCGTGTTTATTGCTCGGGTCGAATTCCCGCCGCTACTCTCAGAACGCCGCACAGGTTTCGGCCTCTCCGAATCAAACGGCCTCCGGATCTTTGTTCTCTCCGTCTTCGCTGTCACGGTCTTTCTTCCGGTCTTCTGACACGAAGCCGGACGCGCACTCCATCCTTGCAAAGCTGCCTTTGATCTTCGAGGCGAACCAGGGCCAGGCTGACCCAAGTGTGAAGTTTCTCGCGCGAGGCGCAGGCTACACTCTTCTCCTTGATGAAACCGGGGCGAAGCTTGAGCTTCAAACAGTCAGCGCTGCGCGAACCGAAAAGTCCGTACATATGACGTTGGTGGGCGGGAACCCTGCCTCGATCCTCGATGGCACAGGTGCGCTTCCCGGCAAGACGAACTATCTCCTCGGCAACGATCCCCACAAGTGGCATACCGGCGTGGCGCAGTTTGCCGGGGTTCATTACAAGAGCGTTTACCCCGGAATCGATCTGGTTTTCTACGGAAACCAGGGCCGGCTTGAGTATGACTTTCAAGTTGCTCCCGGGGCTGACCCGGCACAAGCCGAACTGCAGTTTGATGGTGCGGCCAAACTCGAGCTCACGGACGGCGATTTGATTCTTGCCGGCAACGAGGGCGAAGGCCGAGTTCGTTTGCGCAAGCCTCGCATCTATCAGAATGCTGGAGATCATCAGCAACCAGTCGATAGTCGATTTGTTCTCCGCGCCTCCAACCGCGTCGGCTTCGAAGTGGGATCGTATGATCGCAGCCGCGAACTTGTAATCGATCCCCTGCTCGAGTTCTCCACCTACTTCGGTGGCAGCGGTTCGGAAACTGCGCCTGCGGTTGCGGTGAATGGCGACGGCTTCATTTATATCGCCGGCACGACGCAGGGCTCGCCCGAGACCTCGTTTCCGGTTGCGACTGCTCAGACGTTGATACCGGTAGGGTTGTCCCTCACCTCATCAAGTCCGAGCCATATCTTCGTCGCCAAAATCGATCCCACGGGGCCGTCGGTGGTGTACGAAACTTTCCTGGGTGGCACCGGGACCGACACATTGTGTCCGGTATATCCGGGATACACCTTCCCCTTCCCGTGCAGTGGTCTCGGTGTGGATATCAGCGGCAAGGTCTACATTGTAGGCAATACGACTTCTATAGACTTCCCCACGAACGGAGTGCCTTACCAGACTGCACCCAAGGCCAAGGGATCACAGTGCTCTGGAATCACTTGCACGTCAATATTTGTCAGCGTTCTCAACACGCAGGGATCCCAGCTTGGCTATTCGTCTTATCTCTCGGGCACCGGAAACGACCAAGCCAGCGGGATGACGATTGATACGAATGCGGACGTCTTCATTACTGGCACCACGACTTCCAACGATGCCGGCGCCATCTCGCCCACTCCCGACAATTTTCCCGCCACTTATCTCCCTGTGCCGTATCAAACATCGCCGCGTGCAGCCACGCAGTTCTTCGTAACCAAAGTGAATACCAATAACGTAGGCACGGCCAGCATCGCCTATTCCACTTACTTCGGTGGTGCGACCCCGGCTTCGCCGGTTGTAGTTGGCGGCGGTGTTGCGGTCGATACAATTGGGAACATTTATTTCAGCGGCACGACGAATTTCTTCAACAGCGGCGAGAGCCAGGCGGGTAGTGGCGGCGGACAAGTCACCGATTTCCCAATCGTGAATGCCTATCAGCCATGTCTCGATACGCCTCCGCCGACGATTATTACTTTCCCTCTGCAGTGCACCGCGCCGACGACTACGCCGTACCCGTTCGATGCTTTTGTTGCCAAAATTAATCCCAACAATGCGCAGACCGGGTCCGCGCAGTTGCTATTCTCGACTTATCTGGGCGGCGGACCAAGCAATGGGTTGACGGCTGGCGCAGGAATTACGATTGATTCCGCAAATGTCTACCTTACCGGAACCACAAACTCGAGCGACTTCATCCTACCGACCGGTAGCGGCGCTTTCCAGCCATGCCTGAACACTCCTCCGGTTACACCACCGGTTCCGTGTACTTCTACTGGCGGTCCCACTACCGCCACTGACGCCTACGTGGCGCGCTTCTCGTTACCTGCATCGAGTACAACTGGAACTGCGGGCAGCGTAGGTCTTGGCTATTTCTCTTACCTCGGCGGAACCGGGAGCGACGCCGGCCTGGCCATCGCGGTCGATACTGCCAGTGGGGCGCTGGTCGCGGGTTGGACGCAATCGACAGACTTCCCTGTAACCCTGCCGAACAATCCAATTCAGAGCACGCTCAACGGCCTACAGAACGCCTTCTTCGCGCATGTTCAGACGACGACACTCGGGGGCCAGAATACACAGGCTTCGTTTGCGACGTATTTCGGTGGCAACGGTACGGATCGTGGCACCGGCATTGCAGTCGATTCCAGCCTCAACACTTATATGGTCGGCGACACCACCTCGAGTTCCTTGCTGCAGATGGACAAACCCGTGCAGAGTCTGCTCAACGGCCCTTCCGATGCCTTCGTCGTAAAGCTGGGAACAGCGGCCGATCTGTGCATCACCTGCGTCGCACCAGTACTGCCAGCAAATCTTGTGGCGGCTGGGAACCCTGTCACCATTACGTTTACCGTCACGAATCAGGGCCCTGACCTGGCCTCGAACATCATCGTCTCCGGTACGGGAGCGCCTTTCACCAGCGCCACAGTCGGTTCCGGCACATGCAGCACGCCCAGCAACAACTCCATCGCTTGTACGATTCCGGCCCTGCAAGCTGGTTCACCCGCGCTGGTGACCTTCACAGTGACACCGACCCAGGCGGGTCTTTACGCTCCGATCGTCAGCGTGTCGTCGGTCACCAACAACGATCCGAATCCGACCAACAACACGGAGACCTTCCCCTTCACGGCGACTATTTTTTCGGTATCGGTTCTTCCCAACGGGCAGACTGTTTCCGCCGGCAACACGGCGCCTTACACCGTCCAGATAACGGCGAATCCGGTGTTCGCATCGAGCATCTCGCTCGGTTGCAGTTCTGCCCCAGTAGGTGCAACCTGCAACTTCGGTTCAAACTCCATTAACCTGACCAGCACCAACAGCGCTTCGACCTCGCTGAATGTGACAACGACGGCCCGCCCGGTGAACGGCGCCGGCCTAAAGATCAACCGCGGTTGGTTTTACGCATTCTGGATGATGGTTCCAGGGATAGCTTTGATTGGTGGGGGCGCCGGGGGCAAACGACGGAGAAAGTGGCTTCTGGGAGGTTCTGCGGTGCTCCTGCTTTTCGCTCTCGTCCTGCTGCAGCCGGCCTGTAGCAGTGGCAAGACTCCAACCACGGTCAGCGGAACTCCCGCCGGCAATTACAGCATGACGCTTACCGCAACTTCAGGCTCGTTCACCCAAAGTGCGTCGTTTAATCTGACCGTGCAGTGAGGCCGAGGCCAATATTCGGACTCACCTTTCGGGTACTGAAGTCGAAGAAGTCCGACGCCGACTGCCAAGGGTGGTTCTACGCTCCTGCTGAAAGCTTGTGGTGGCTCTTGGCTTCGGCGATTCCATATTGCCGGATTTTGTAGAGCAGGGCTTTGTAGCTGATTTGAAGCAGCGCCGCTGCCTGTTTGCGATTCCAATTGGTCTGCTCGAGCGCTTGCCGAATGGCTTCGCCTTCGGCTTCGTCTTTGGCGTTGCGAGCCAGCGACTTCAACCCGCCAGCTTCTCCAGTTTTCGCACCGGAGTCGCCGCGTCCGCCGCCGTTTCCGTCATTGCGTGGCTGCAGTTCTGCGACCGCGAGGTTCTCGTCTCCCAGGATTAAATATCGCTTGAGAAAATTATTGAGCTCGCGCAGATTTCCCGGCCATGGATGCGCCTGGCAGGCTGCGAGCAACGCCGGAGAAAGCGGAAGTTGAGGTCGCGCGTACCGTTCGGCCATGCGCGTCATGAAATGCTTCAGGAGAACCGGAATCTCTTCCTTGCGCTCGCGCAACGGCGGCAGTTGCAAAGTAAATGCGTTGAGCCGGTAATACAGATCTTCCCGCAACCGCTTCGTGGCCAAAGCTTGAGGGATATCAATATTGGTGGCTGCTAGGATGCGAACGTCCACTTTGATGACGGAGCGGCTTCCGAGCCGCGAAAAGCTTTGGTCCTGCAACACGTGCAGCAGCTTGGCTTGCAAGGCGGGCGGCATCTCTCCAATTTCGTCGAGTAGGATCGTGCCCTTGTTGCACAGTTCGAATTTGCCCGGCTTGGCGTGCGTGGCTCCGGTGAAAGCTCCCGGTTCATAGCCAAAGAGCTCGCTCTCCAGCAGGTCGGCCGGCACGGCCGCGCAATTTACTTTCAGGAACGTGCGGTGCGCGCGGGGCGAGAGCTTATGAATCAGCCGTGCCAGCACTTCCTTTCCCGTGCCACTTTCGCCCAGCAGCAGTACTGGAATGTCCACGTTCGCAACCAGCGCGGCTTGCGAGCGAATCTTACGCATCTGCGGGCTGGCGGCGATAAAGAACACATCGTCGGCGACTTCTTCGACTTCGCCTCCGACCGGTTCTTTTCCCTGACCGAGACACTGATTGATGACCGCATCCAGCTCCGCCTTCTGAAAAGGCTTGGTGAGATAGTCTTGCGCGCCGAGGCGCATCGCATGCACTACCTTACGGGTGTCGTTCACGCAGGAGAGCATTACAACTTTTACTCCGGGCCGTTTCTGGCGAAGTTGCTCCAGAGTTTCGAGTCCGTCGATTCCCGGCATCAGCACATCGAGCAATACCAGATCCGGCTCCATGCCCTTCTCTACAATTTGCAGGGCTTCTTCGCCAGTTGAGGCGGTTTCGACGTTGTAATCCTCCACTTCGAGCAGCGTTCGGATGTAGCGCAGCATCGCGGGTTCGTCGTCCACCAGTAGAATCTTGGCGGTTTCGCTCATCGATTCTTTCCTTTGCCTGTGGGATTCGGGGAAGGTTTGAAGGGGATGAGAAACGAAAACTTGCAGCCCGAGCCGGGTTCGCTTTCCACCCAGATTTTTCCGCCCATGCCGTGAATCAGGCGGCGCACGATGGCTAACCCGAGTCCCATGCCTTCCTGGTTCTCGGTGCCCGGGAGCCGGAAGAAATCGTCGAAAACTTCTAGGTGAAACTCCGGCGGAATTCCCGGGCCCGTATCGGCGACGCTCACTTTCACCGAGTTCGGTTGCGGATTGTCCTGCCGCCGCCGCTCGCCCGCGGATGCCGGCTGCGCCGCAGCACGGCGCTCCCACATGTAGGGCTCGGCATGCAACCAAACCGTTCCGCCCGGGGAAATGAACTTAAAAGAATTTTCCAGCAAATTGGAGATCACGCGCTCGAGTTTGGGCGAGTCAAAGGGAAAAACCGGCAACTTGTCGTTGGCAAGAAAGTAGAGCGCGAGTCCCTTCTCCTGAAATCGCATCGACCACAAGCGGCAAACCTCGGACAGGCACGCGTTGATGTTGCCCACCTCGAAATGCATCTTCAGCCCACCGGTTTCGAGCGCGCTGTAAGTGAGGAAATCCTGAATGAACTGTTGCAGGCGCTTGCCGCTCGACCGCATGTCAGTCAAAACTTCTCGCTGGCGGGCGTTCAGGGGCCCGAGCTTTTCGGTCTGCAGCAATTCGACATAGCCGTTCAGAATGGCGAGGGGTGTTTTCAGATCATGCGCGGCGGATCCCAGAGCATTCGTCGTGCGCTGAAATCGCGCCTGAAGAGCTGCATAAGCCTGTGTTAGATCCTCCGAGTCGGGTACCTCTGCTACTAGAGCGGCAGGTGCCGGTACGTCTTTTTTACCCTCGGCGGACCCGGTCTCGGAGACACGCATATTCTTTTGCACGGTAGCCATAACATGGGAACGGTTCAAAGGTCTAACACAGAGGGAGGATGCACTCGCCTAGTTAGGGAAAATGCTGTACAAAAATCGTAAGCGACCCAATTTTCCTTGTCAACGAAAAATGAACGCCGATTACCCAAGTGTGGCAAAATCTTGCACTCCGCAGGGCTTGAACTTGTGCGGGAGCGTATCCAGCCTGTGTTTCGATTACCGGCAGAAGTGCCCTTAAACCCGCGTTTTAGCCCGCCGTTAGGCTTCTTCACCTGAAACTGTATGGTTTCCGTTGGGTTTTTCACCGGGTTCCTCCTGAGGGTTCCCGTTCCCCTCCGGATTTGGCCCCCAAGATGCTTTATACGCTGGATTAAGACGGCTTTAGGAAGAGGTGTAGGTGGACGCGAAGACTTCAGCGGGGGAACGACGACAATGGCCCCGCTTGCCTTTGGCAATCCCGGTCTTTGTCCGAAGTCGGGGTGATGTCGGTAAGGAGTTTCTGGAATTTGCCACCGCGCTGAACGTTTCTGCTGGCGGCATGCTGTTAGCGGTTCGACGCTCTCTCCCATTCTCAACCCGGGTTTCTCTTGAGATTCCGAGTGCGCCGGTGGCAGCGTTGGCAGCATTACCCAGAGTCGCTCGCCATCTTCGCGCCAAGGTGTTGCGCATGGAGCATGCCGAGGGCTTCCAACTCTTGGGCTTGAAATTCTCACGGCCATTGGTTAGTTCACAGGCGACCGCCAAGGCACGTCCGAGGAAACTCACTTCTCCGCGTGTGAAAAGCTTTGCCACTACTCTCTAATAATTCTGTCCAGTTCACCGATCCAGCTGATTACCTGCCAACAGCTTTCCTACTCTTTAGTAAGTTGCTTTTCCTCAACTAGATAAGCTAGCCTGAACGGGTATCGGTCCGCGCCAGGCCCGTTTAGGCTCTTCATTTTGGCTCTTCGGGTGCACGTCAAACCTTAATCCCCCCGCAACCGAAGCCAGGTAACAGCTTTTATGAGCTCTTCGAACCCAGTCAGTTCACTCGTCCAGCCGCTCGGGGAGATGCCTCCCGAAAGCGTGGTTTTTGGCGGCCTGGAGGAGATGCGGGCTCTGCGCGAGCGCCTCGCAAAGATCGCGGGCGCCAACGTTCCTGTGCTGATTCAGGGAGAAAGCGGCACCGGCAAAGACATCATCGCGCGCATGATTCATGCCACTTCTCCGTGGAAGACTGGTCCATGGGTTAAGGTAAATTGCCCGGCTATTCCTGGAACGCTGCTCGAAAGCGAATTGTTCGGCTACGAAAAAGGAGCTTTCACCGGCGCCTTTGGCATGAAGCCCGGCCGCGTGGAGATGGCGCATCGCGGCACGCTCTTTCTCGACGAAATTTCAGAACTCGACATGAGCCTGCAGTCGAAGTTGCTGCAACTGCTGCAGGACGGACAGTTCTGCCGCATCGGCGCCCAGGAAGATAAGAAAGTTGAAGTCCGCGTAGTTTGCGCGACCAACCGCAAGCTGGAAGAAGAAATCGCCAACGGAACGTTTCGCGCTGATCTTTTCTATCGCATCAACGTAGTGAATCTTTACATTCCGCCGTTGCGCGATCGTGCCGGCGATATTCCGCAGTTAGTCAATTACTTTCTGGACTGCTACAACCGCAAGTTTAACGCGCGCGCGAAACCGCTTTCTGCAGAGTTGATGACGGCGCTGCGAAAGTATCACTGGCCGGGCAATATCCGCGAGCTGGAAAACCTGCTGAAGCGCTACGTCATTCTGGGTACCGAAGACGCACTTTCCGGCGAACTTCGTCCCCACGAACCCGATCTCTTCAGCGCCGATATTTCGGTCGATGGACCGATTTCTCTGAAGAAGATAACCCGGCAGGCAGTTCGCGAACTGGAGCGCAAAATTATTCTCAAGGTTCTGCAGCATCATCACTGGAACCGCAAACAAGCCGCCCGCGCTTTGAACATCAGCTATCGCGCCCTGCTCTACAAAATCCGCGACGCTGGATTACCTTCAAATCGCGCTCCTCGGCCTAAGCACGCAGACGACGAAACCAAAAGCGTAGCCGCCGATTAACCATTAGCACAGAAGTACAAATGCCCACCCTTCGAAAATGCGAAAAGGGTGGGCATCCGTGTTTGCGGTTGTACGAAGGTTAAAAGATTAAGAAGAGCTATAGCTTAAAAATGGGCCAGCCCCCCTTTTGGCCAGACTCCACTCATCCGCATTTGGCGCTGTGTTCAGATTCTCCCTTGAATATAGTGGCGCTTGCCATTGTCTCACCTACTTCGCAAGAGACAGGTCTGTGGCACGCGGCATGGCAGAGGCGGGAACCGCGTTTTCCATCGCATCGGTGCAGGCGCTCGGGAAGCCGACGTAGTTATCGATCCCGACCGAACCATACGTTCCAAGTCCGCCGCCAGGGCCGTACGTGGTGCCGTAGTCATTGGTGTAGGTCTGGATGCCGGCAGCACTCGTGATCCTCATCGTTGCGACGGTGCCGCAGAAAAACACATCCAGGGTAGCTGGGCTGGGCACTGCGCTGGAGAGAGTGAAGAACACACCACCGACGTTATTGGCGGTATAAAAGCCGGCGGTGTCGAACGTCTCAGTACCGTCCTGTGCCTGAATCTTCACAAAGGCGTTGTTGCCTCCAGCGATGTCGCCCAGAGCGACGGCACCGTATTCCAGGTCAGTACCACCCAGGAACACAACGGCAGAGGCAGCCGTGTCGTGGACCGAACCCGTGAAATAGCCGAGGGACAGGGTCTTGCCAACAAATTCGTGGTTCTTGATGGCGAGGCTGCCAGCTGTTGCAACCCAATTCGAACCGAGTCTCGGCCGGTTGAAAGCGTCCGAGCCTGCGGCCATAGCCGACGTTGCGGACAGGCATACGCCCCCAGCGACAGCCAAAGTGACGATCGTGCAAATGAGAGTCTTCTTCATGTAAAGCTCCTTTTCTTTTTGGTTTTGGTTTGTTTGGTTTGTCTGATCCGGGATGCCCCGGACGACCCGAGTTGAGCGGAATTTTATCACCGCCTGCGTCACACAAACATGAAAATTACGTGACATCGACCCAGCTTAGAGTCCTTGTGCTCCAATGTTTCTAGAGCCTTTGAACCTTCTAGGCCAAGCGTGTTTGTGTTTACGCAGTCTGTCCTTTCCGGTCTCCGTTTCGAGCCATTACCGGAATAGTGCGCGAGGGAGAAGAAACGTTTCAACGCGGGTCAGTAGATGGGGAACTGGACCACTCTTGATTTTGTGCTCGTTGGCCAAACCTTCCCGCTTTTCGAAGAGTGGGCACTGCGAAGCCGAGCATCATTCCGGTGGACGGTGCGCACGAACTGAATACGAGGAATGCAAACAGGGAAATGAGAGACTGTCGAGGGAAGCTCTTCCTTAAACGCATAGAGGGATAGCGCCAACCCAGTCTACTAGGACGGACGGTCGCGCGATTGCGCACGCATATTAATTCGCCTCGGGCAGAGTTTGTCGGAAGGTGCCTGCCGTGCGATTGCGCCATCTACGGGAAAGCCGGGTTGATATTACTCGCCAGCGCGCGCGGCCTTGGATTTTGGCGTTGCTTCCTTCTTCAGACTCTGGTCAGTCGATTTGGAGGGATCCTGCAGTCGCTCAATGACCGGTTCGTCGCGGTTCATCCGGCACGCCAGATCGGTACGCGACGTAGAACACGTAGTCATGATACTTCCACTCCAGGTCGTTACAACCTTGCAGCCGCATAACCAGCTTTGCGTGATCGTCTCACCCCGCTGTGGCACGAAATGGTGAAGCATTTCGCTGATCTCCTTGACGTATGAACCGAACCGGGGGTGGATGAAAGTGTTCGGTATTGAACAGCCGCTGTCCGCTAGTGAACGCGTCCATGAGTAGAGTAGTGCATAACTGGCTCTGATTGGTGATTATCAAGAGGTACAGGCATTACGACGGTTACTTATACAGTCGATGTAACCAATGGAATAAGCCGATGTTACTAAATGTAGAGATGCTATCTAGCTTATACAATGGAACTTAAGCGTTGGGTAACTTCGGTTTGAGCAAACTTGGACCTATGGCTCTAGCGATCCAGAGTTGGCATATGGTTTGCGGTTGTTAGAGTGTCGCCTAGCCGCGGAGTTCTGATAGCGCCTTGCGCGCGTCATTGAAGCTTGGACTAATCTTTAATACTCGCTCCAGTTGCTGCCGAGCCTGCGCTGGCTGCTTATTCTTTTCGTAAGCGAGTCCAAGATGATAGTGCACGGTCGCATCGTCAGCCACGCCTTTTTTCTCGTTCAGGCGCAATGATTCCTGGAACATTTGGATGGCAGAAAGATAGACGCCCTTCTGGTAATAAGCCCACCCTAGAGTATCGGCGGCATTCGAGGAATCAGGCATGCCGCGCCGCGCTGTTTGCGCCATAGCCAGAGCCACATCCACGTTCCCGCCTTGCTGCAGCATTACATAGGCAAGATTGTTTGAGGCCAGCGGGTTATCCGGCTGAATCTGCAGCGCCTTTTGATACATCGCCTTGGCTTGATCCCAACTATTTTGCGACTCGTAAAGTTCTCCGGCGAGAATGTAGAACGCGATGTCGCGCGGGTGATCTTTAATCGATTGCTCGTAAGTCGCGAGAGCCTGGCTGGTCGATCCTTGTGCCGTCTGTATTTGTCCCAACTTCAACAGTGCGTCGGAGTTATTCTTGTCGAGTACGATGGCCTCGCGGAAGGCGTCCCCGGCGCCATTTAGGTCCTTTTTTTCGAACAGAGCGGTGCCCAACAGGTCATAGAACCCGCTGTTGTTGGGCGTCTTGGCAATCTGGGCACGGGCCGCGGCTATCGCTTGGTCGGGTTGTTTCTGCGCGAGCCATGTATTCATCATTCCCTGAAGCGCGTCCGTGGAAGAAGCATCCTTGTCGAGCGCCTGCTGGTATGCCTTAATCGCCTCGCCATATTCCTTCTGCAGCAAACGAAGATTTCCCGTCTGTACATATGGCACCGGACTTTGCGGAGCCAATTCTGCCGCTTTGCGCAGGTCCTCGCTGGCATCCGTATATTTTTGACGGTTCATCTCGGCCAACGCTCGCAAGATGTAGCCATCGGCAGAGAAAGGCGCGGCGGAGATAATCTGTTGGGCGCTTTGCGTCAGTCCATCGAGATCTCCGCGGCGTAATGCCACGCCCGCCAACGCGCGCTGCGCATCGGTGAGTTCGGGACGCAGGCGGATCGCCTCACGCCATTCGGATTCGGCACGCGAGTCGTTGTGCTGCATGTCGAAGGCGAGGCCAAGTTGATAATGAGCGACCGGGTTGTCGGGATCGTTCTTAAGCGCGTCCTGCAGCGAGTCGACGGCGCCGTTCGCGTCATTGTTATGGATCTGAATCTGTCCCCGAAAGATCAGCGCGTCGCTATCATGCGGGTTAGCCTTCAGCAACTCCTCGTTGAGCTTGGCGGCTTCGTCGAGGCGGTTCTTCAGAATCAGAATCTGAACGTAGTTCTTCTTGACCTGAATATCTTTGGGATGATCTTTATAGAGTGAGCCGTACTCCGCCATGGCTTGGTCGAGATCGGCGGTCGCAAAATAGAAATCGCCCAGCATGCGGTAGCCTTCCGAATTGTCGGGAAAGTCCTTCTTGGTCTGCTTCAGAAAGGCTTCGACGTCCGCTTTCTTGCCTTCGATCATCATCAGGCGCACGAGAGCGGCGCGCGGCGAAGTGTCTTTGGGATCGACGTCGATGGCATGCCGGAATTGCTGCTCCGCTTCCGGAAAGCGATTGCGCGACTGATAAAAGCCTCCCAGAGCCAACTGGGCATTCATCGACTTGGGACCAACCTCAGCTGCCTTCTTAAAACTAATCTCGGCTTGGTCGGTCAGGCTGGAGCGCAATTGCAGGACCGCCAGATTCAAATAGGAGTCCGACCGGGTCGGGTCGGCGGCGATGGCCTTCTGCATCTCTTGCATCGCGGGGCCCAGATTGTCCTGCGCGCCATAGTAGTTGGCCCACGCCTCGTAGGTTTGAGGGTTAGTGGGTTGATGGTCATGCAGAATGTCGAGATGAGTCTTGGCTTGCTTGAGATCGCGGCCGGAGATGAGCAAGTTGGCCAGGTCGACGTGAGCGGCATAATAGTCAGGAGTGAGTTCAACGGTGCGAGAGAGTTCGACGTAGGCGCGGTTGTAATCCTGCAGCTTGAGATAAGTCTGCCCCAACTGGTAATGCGCCTGTGCGAAGCGGGAGTCGACCTGGATGGCATTTGCATATTGGATGGCCGCTTCGCGATATTTGCTTTTGGAAAAATAGCGGTCGCCGCTTTCCAGATATTTCTGTTTGCGCACGTTGGGATCGCGCGAGCAGCCGGTGAACAGAGTCGAAATGAGGAACACTACAAATAGCAATCGGATAGCGGAGCGCCTCATTTTTCTCCCAGTAACAGGTCTCTTCTAAGCAGGCGCGCAGACGGCAGCCGTCGCGAACGCGTCGTAACTATACCAAGGTATCGCAAGATGCGTTCGTAGAAAAGTCAGTCACATTACAGCAGTGTTAAAGCGATCCTACGGTGTGAACTCAAAAACCGTCCCACAGGCACATCCAGTGTCAGTGCCGCCATTCACGGTCGTGCCGTAGAGATTGCCTTTCGCATCGAAGATCAGGCCGCTGGCTGGCCAATAACCGTTCGCGTAGCCGGGAAAGCTATAAAGAGCTTCCGTCCAGCCGCCGCCCGTTGCCGGGCTCAATTCGAATAC
>JBAPOI010000969.1:0-2340 GCA_049279555.1 Candidatus Sulfotelmatobacter sp. | reverse complement strand
CAGTCGAGCGGGGTTGCGTCCGACACCGGGACACCCGTGTAGATGCGAACTGCTCCCAAAAAGCCGTTGTTGACGGAGCCGAGTCCGTTGCAGATGTACAGGTCGTCCAGGTATCCCGTGGCGCCGCCGCCCGGCCCCTCGGGGTACAAACTGTCGATGTCGGTCGATCCCCCTACTGAGTAGGTGACGCCGGTCAACACCACAAAGCCATTGATGCGTGCCGTCGCGGTCACCACATTCCCCACGAGCGCACAGGACAGCTCGAAGTACGCGTAGGTGTTGTTCTGGACGAGGTTTGGCGCGGAGCTGGGAGAGGAAAATCCGCCCGAGGAGCGGATGTTCACGGAGCCGTCCGGCTGAATGTTGATCGAGCAGATGATGTTGCCGCCCTGCCGGAACGAGACGGGCTTGCCCCCACTGCTGATGCTCGTGACCATCATTGCCGCGCCGGCGTAGATCGGTCCCGCGGTGGAGCCGAAAGCGTAGCTCGGCGAAAGCACTCCCGCGACCACGGCGCACCCGATTCCAGTCCGGGCCTTGGTGCCAGTCAGGTCGTTTCCGCCGGCCCCGTTTCCATTGGTCCACTTGTCCGAGGCTACTTGGTAATGGTCGAATCCGTCGATAAAGATGAGGCTCATAAAAATCCCGATTTTTTGGGGTTTATCGGTTCCATGCCAAGTCTCCCACGTATGCGGCTGAATTGGTGCCGCCGGATGAACCGCCCTGGCTCTGAACGGCCCCTACGTCCAAATAGCCAATCGTGGTCCCTCCTGGGAATGTGCCAGGGTACCCCGCCGCTTTTAGCGATGCGCCTCCTCCGGCCGTAGAATTGAGCGCAAAGTTTGTGCTGCTGGTGAACGGATTCGCGCTCAGAGCGATTTGCCCGATCGCTGGTGCCGCGAAACCTCCGCTTATATTTCCGCTGGAGTTGGCTCCGAAAGCGTTATTCTGCCCGGCATTGGACATGCCTAGCGGTGATCCGGTTCCGTAGTTTATCCCGTACCCTCCGTTACCATACACGATGCAGTTGGACAGTTGCAGGTAGACTGTCCCGGAACCGATCTTGACGCCGTCGCCGGTGTTGTTTGCGACATCCGTCGAAAACAGGTTGAAGGTTCCAGCCGCGTTGTCCGTCGTACCGATTCCGCTCGTCGTGTTCGATGCGATGATGCTGTTGACAAATATCCACGGCGCAGCAAGGTTGGCCGTGAATGAGACGCCTTCGGCCCCGTTCCCGTGGATGTAGCAGCCTTGGCACACGAGCGCACCGAAGGACCCGTTGTCGGAGAAGTATCCCGAACTCGTGCTGGCCGCAATCTCAACGTTGGAGAGGAGCACTGCGGTCGCCGGGATGTAGATTGCATGGGTGAATCCGGAGAGTACCAGGTTCGTTCCTGTGACGGTCCTCGCCGGGCTGTTGGCGTAGGTGATGCCGAGCGCTCTCGTACCGGCCGTGTTGCTCATCTTCAGATTTTGAAAACTTATCGTGTAACCTGCTTCCGAAACTGTTGAGACGTGCCACAGGTCTGTGCTGTTGGTCGCCGTGGTGATGAGCGGCGGCGTTCCGTTGTCGCTGTGGGTGCTGGCGAAACCAATGATTCCGATCGCCGTCTTCGAAACCAGCGTGGAGGTCTGCGTGTACGTGCCGCTCTGGATGTATACCAGGTTCCCGTCTACTGCGGGCGTAAGGGCCGTCGCGATCGTCAGCAGCGATCCTCCCAGTGTTCCGGTCCCGGATGTGCTCGATGCGGTTCCGACGGCGCGGTCCATCGTGGCCACGGCGATCGCGACTGATACGACCTGGTAGCGGCCGGCTGTGAAGCCGCTCCCTCCCGTCACGTTCACTATGTTCCCCGGTGAAGTCGAGTCGAACGGGCATCCAACGCTGGTCAGTTGGGTGTTGGTCGCTCCGATCACCAGGTCCGTGTAGGTGCACTGTGCCGAGTTCTGCTGGGAATAGTCTATTCCCGAGGCTCCCGTCTGGAACCCCCCGCCGTTCGAATCGCTGCCTGTGGTCCGCACGTCCCACGCCGTGGTCGAGGATATCGCGGCCAGGGCCAACCGGGATGAGAGAAGAATCGTTAACAGGAGATTTCGCATGATTTGGTCTTTCTCAATTACTGCCGGTGATATTGATCGACGCGTGCACTGCGCCGAGCGTAGACGGACTACTCATCGCGAAACAAACCATCGAGTCCCCCGGAAAGCTCGTCGTCCATCCGGTCAGGGTGGTGTCCTTATACTTCACGGCGCTGGTCAGTTTCGGCGTTGCTGAAGCGGTAATCGAGCTGCCCGACGTGTAGCCCGTGTAACTCCCGTATGTCACTGTCTGAACATCCA
>JBAPOI010000968.1:0-9860 GCA_049279555.1 Candidatus Sulfotelmatobacter sp. | reverse complement strand
ATGGAGGACGCCTACATGGGCAAAGCCGTCGAGCGCGTCTTTCTCCCGCTGATGAAGCTCACCATCCCTGAATTGATCGACATCAATCTACCGATCGAGGGTGTGTTTCATAATTTAATGATCGTTTCCATCCGCAAGTCCTATCCTGGCCAGGCTCGCAAAGTGATGAACGCCATCTGGTCGCTAGGCCAAGCCATGTTCACCAAAGTCATCATCGTCGTAGACGAAGACGTAGACGTGCAGGACATCCCAGACGTAACCCTGAAAGTTCTAAACCACATCGACCCCGAGCGCGACATTCAATTCACGCTAGGCCCCGTCGATTCGCTCGACCACGCCAGCCGCCTCGCCAACTACGGCTCTAAGATGGGTGTCGACGCCACCCGCAAATGGCCCACCGAAGGCTTCACCCGCCCCTGGCCCGATGAGATTGTCATGGACGCGAAGACGAAAGCGTTAGTCGATAAAAAGTGGAAGGCGTTGGCCAAAGAGCTTGGGATTGAATAATGCCGCCAAGATAGCATATAATGTATGTACATTTCGTGCATATGCCATCGGCGGTTCGCTTCTCGAAGGCCTAGCGGATGCTTTTCGAGTGGGACGAAACAAAGCGGCAGGCGAATCTCGCGAAGCATCTTATCGACTTCGCCGATGCTATTCGGATTTTTCAACGCCCTGTATTCGAGAAACTGCAGCGACGTCACGGCGAAGATCGAGTGCTCGCCGTAGGCTTGCTTGAAGACATTGAACTCGTAGTGATTTACGCGATGCGCGGGAAGTACCGCCGAATGATTTCGGCTAGGAGGGCTAATCGCAATGAAAGGCAGGATTACGCGAGTCACCTCAAAGCAGCGGACGAAGGGCACAACCGACTTTAAGCGGTTGCGCGCGCTGCCAGATGCGAGCATCGATTATTCCGACATCCCAAGACTCGGTAAATCATTCTGGAAGACCGCACGGCTCACCATGCCCGAGCCTAAGGACCGGCTCACGATTCGGGTTGATCACGATGTTGTCCAATGGCTGAAAAAGCATGGACGAGGGTACCAGACCCGAATCAATGCCATTTTGCGGTCATACATGGAGGCGCAATCGGGAAGCTAGTTCAAAACTTATGTAGCCGATTTCCAGCGCAATATAGAACTCAGTTTAGGCCCCATCGACTCTCTCGACCACGCCAGCCGCCTCGCCAACTACGGCTCGAAAATGGGTATCGACGCCACCCGCAAATGGCCCACCGAAGGCTTCACCCGGCCGTGGCCGGATGAGATTGTCATGGATGCAAAGACGAAAGCGTTGGGATCACTAGCTCGTGTGGGATGGACGCTCTTGTCCTTCCTTTTTAATTTTTAAGCTCTGTTTTCAAGCGGTCGTTGGGCCAGGCCAGATCATCTTCGCTTTGTTCAACAGTGTTTCTGCTCTTTGCGCGATCTGACTCTCATTCCAAGTTGATTGATCGAGAATCCAACGGTTCAGTTCGATGTGCGTATTCTGGAGCTTTTCCTTTTTCTCCGCGAATGGAAGGTTACCGAGTTCCGCATTGTATGCAGTCAGGGTTAGATTGCCGAAGGTGTCCACATACTTTGTGTGTATCGATTCCGCGTTGTGGCCCAGTTCTATTCTCCACTGATCTGTCAGTGTTTGTCTCCACTCATCTGTCAGCGTTTGCGGCAGCACATGCTCGATCGTTGCAGTTGCTAGATCAACGGCCTCTTTATGCTCGAAGGAGCGTTCGAGATGGGACAGGACGAACCGCGTGGCTCCGCGACCGTATTGGGGTTGGTTCTTGAACGCCTCCGCAAATTCTGTGTCGGTGGGAAATCGCCGCCCGCCCCCACCATTGGACATGGTTTCCAACAACCATGCGGCATGGTCAGCGTCAGGGAAATTCCTCGTCCACTGCAAGAACAGTTTATTCAGGGAGTTGGTTGGAACGCCGCAGACTGCTCTCCGCACAACAAACGCCTCGATAGTCGCGAGACACTTTTCTAACTGCGCTTCATTTACACTACCAATGTTTAAGGCATCGAGAAGGCGCAACAAAAGAGGATATGAAGTGGTTACTTCGAGTTCCTTGATGTTCTCGAGCCTGCTGCGGATTCCGTCCAGGGTTTCCAACTGCGGTTTGATAAGACGAGCATAGAATCCGCCGAATACTTCCATCCGCCCTACCTCCAACTCGACTTCCCCAGGTGTGTCCATATTCTTAAACCTAGCTTTCGTCGCCGCATAAATGCCTCCCTGCTTGATATTGTCACCATCTTTCATCGCGTAGTGGCGCAGGAACTCAGTGAGGGTATCCCCCAGCTGAATCTCCAGGGGCCGCCAATAATGCGAATACACCCGTTCTTGCTCTCCGCCCGTGGAAATCGAGTGACGAAATCGCATCAGAATATAGTTCCGAACCAAGTCAGCTTGCGTAAGAGGCTCGCCTTTGAAGTTCAGGCTCTCGAAAATGAGGTAGGGATCATCGGCATCGCCCAGATTGATCATTACCACTTGCAAAGAATGTTCTAGTGTCGTCAATACCTTTGCGCGTTCGACACCATCGCCGTTTGGGTCAACGCCCTTCGTAAGCTGTGTTGTGAAGAAGCGATAGGCATCGGCCATCAACGAACTTTCCTTGGGAACCTTTCGGTCTAGAGTGATCGAACGATAAACGTCTCGATCAGCCTGCGTCGGTACGAATTTCAGGGTATCCTCTGGTTCTCGAAAGCGGTTCGTCAGGTAGACCTCTTGAATGCGATCAGCCGTGTTGCCGTCCAGGCAATCGCGGAGGGCACACAATAGGAGGGATACGGTCGTTAGTCGCTGTTGGCCGTCGATGATTAGGAATTTGCTGACGCCGACAGGAACACTGCGTGCGGGCACCGAAACGATTGCACCCATGAAATGAGTTGAGGAGTCGCCTTGATCGTACTGCACCATTACGTCATCCCACAGGGTGCGCCAATTTATTTCTTTCCATGTGTACGGACGCTGAAATAGCGGGATTAGGTTCTGCTTTTCGCCGTTAAAATATTGAATCACTTTCGCCGGTGACGCTTCCATGGCTTGGCCTTTCCGTTGGCGGCTAGCAGACCGGGCTGCTGACCGACTGATGCCGTTCAAGCATTGAGTACGAGCGGGCGTGGAACCCTGGGGAAGGATTGAATCCTACCCCAGAAAGTTGCGCCGCGCAATGAAAGGTCCGGCCCGGTGGTAACCGAGGTAAGTCTTGGTCATCGGCGGGTGGCCCACATCCTGAAGTTGGGAAGCATGATCCCCGATTCGTCACCGCTTGGGGTGCCCTATCTTCTCGCGTCTTTTTGCGAGAAGTGGGGCTCTCGGCATACAGCAGGTTCCTCACCGGGCTTTCAGCCCGGTTCGGAATGACATCGCTCTTTGAAGCTGGCTCCCGCAGTCGCTGAAGCGGGTTTGATTTGAGTGGCACTTTACGGCACGACTGAAGTCGTGCCCTTCCCGGGCCATACTAACGCTTCACAATACTATCGCGTTGCGTTAGTATAATGCCATGATCGTTAGTTTCCGCGACCCGGAAACCGAACGGCTATGGCAGACCGGCAAGAGCCGCCGGCTGCCGCATGATCTTCAGCTGCGGGCCTTCAAGAAACTAGCGATCCTGAACGCAGCAGTCGCGCTGGACAACCTGAAGGTTCCACCGGGTAACCATCTGGAGGCGCTCCGCGGAAATCGGGCGGGCCGGCACAGCATCCGGATCAACGATCAATACCGCGTGTGCTTCGTGTGGCGGTCCGGCAGCGCATACGAAGTAGAGATTGTGGATTATCACTAAACCGTTGAATTACGGTCTTCCGGGACCGTCAACAGGAGTAAGACAATGGCCAGTTCAAGAAAGAAAATCTTCGCCGTCCACCCCGGAGAAATCCTCAAGACCGAATTCATGGAACCGATGGGCATCAGCGCCTATGCGCTCGCCAAGGCGCTGCACTTCCCCGGCATCTACGAGGTGGTACGCGGAGAGCGCGCCATCAGCGCCGACACTGCACTCCGCCTCGGAAGATACTTCGGTTTGCCCGCCCAGTTCTGGCTCAACCTGCAGAACGACTATGACCTTCGTCTTGCCTCCCGAAACGGCTCCGCCGAACGAATTAAGCCAAGGGCACAGTCCACTAGTCTAGAGTCTGTGCGCGATAGGAGATGTGGTTCGCAGTTGCCGGGTGCCCTTCCAGGTTAGAGTCAAGATCAAAGTCAAGACAAGATCAAAGGCGACGGACAGGAGTGTCCGTCCCACACGGTCAAAATCCCCGCACGGTGGATAGCACTTATCGTCGGCGGGCGCGTTTTTTGAGGTGGAGGAGGTGCCAGGCTTCGCGATATTTTTCGTAGCGGCGGCTGCCGCGGGGGTCGCCGCCGAAGGGGTAGACGCGGACCATAAGGCGTCCGACGACGGCGCGGACGGGGATGAGATACCAGATATCGGTTCCCAGGATCATGACCGCAATGAAATCTACTTTGGAGGGCGAGTAAGGCAGATGCTTGCGGGTGGTCTTCCAGTAGGTGTTGACGGTATAGGCGCGGCAGTGCGTGGAGGAGCTGGATTTGACCTGGACTCGCCAGGTACGTTTGCCGGAGTCCACGATGAAGTCGTAGCGCTGGCTGTCGCCATAGGGTTTAGCCACGACCAGACGTTTGGTGCTGGCTTTGACCATGAACATCATTTCGGCGAGTTCGCCGCGCTGCTTGGAGGTTAGTCCGGCGAAGGCGGGGGCCGGCGCGCGTTTCTGTTGGGCGAGCCGGAAGTGGGCTCGTTCTGCGGTTTTTAACCTAGGCTTGAGTTTTAACGTATAGTTCGACCGCTTTACCGTGCTCGGAGCCATATTCATACTCGCACTTCTTTCCCATTGCTCGGATCAATCCAATTGTTGTTGGAGTGCGGCAGAGACACGATCCGCCGCTTAAGTTCTGGTGGGTTCAGCCCGAAAACACAAACGGCGCAAGCCCGAAGGCTGCGCCGTTTTTCATCTCTATAATCTATTATAACACACCGGTTAACCTAAAAGTGACATAGCTTCTACATTTATTTCTTAAAGCGAATCAATAAGTTAGTTTAAAAAGCTCAAGCTTGGGGTCTTGACAAGATTTTCCACCGACCACCATCTCGCTCGATTTTCCACCATCACCGTCCCCACAGTACGATCCGCACAGATTTGAGGACTTGTCATTCCAAGCGCAGAACGATCAAGAACTAGGAAACAAGGCCGCTGGCTGTTCGCCCTAGAGGATTTGCTGAAAACCTCATAAATTTGTCATCCTGAGCGAAGTGAGTGCTGCGCGAAGTGCAGCACTCACGCAGCCGATGGATCCCTATTGCTCTTCGACTGCCGATCCGCCTCAGGGAATCTCTCTAAATGCTCTCAATATCGCGCGAATGCCTTTCTGGGGCCCCCTACCATTGCAAAGGGTGCAGGGATCCTTCGACTCCATTTGCCTCGCGCTTCGCGCGAGACAAATTCCGCTCAGGATGACAGTACTGGCAAGAGAGTGGCCTCAATATTTAACTCCAGTGTTCCACTTTAACCCGGTATGTTCCGCTGGCATCCGTGATCGCGACGTGAGTCGGCGGATCGGCAAGCCGCTGCCCGCTGATCCAGCTTCCCAGGTAGTACGTTACGAGCTGAGGCTCGATTCTCTCCGGAACCGTTTCCAGGAGCTCGAACTCGTTCGTTACCGGTTCACCTTGAAAGAAGATGGTGTACCCAGGAGTTCCGTAGTAGCAGGTGGCAATCAGGCACAGCACCGCTCCACCACCTTCGAAAGGGCGGGCAAATGCTCTATATTCGATTTCCGATCCCCGGCTTAGCGGCGGGGATATTGGCGCCGGTTGTGCTCCCATGTTCGTTCTCCTTATCTTAGGTTGTACTCACTAAACCGCCTTTGTAGTCCCACCCCGCCAACCAGTCAAGTAAAAATGGCGCGTGAGAGAGTCTGAAGATTTCGCGCGCCACACCGCGGGGGGGAGCCCACTTCTCGGTTCCTTTGCGAGAAGGTCTGCCCCGAGCGAAGCCGAAGGGTGGGATTTTCACCACGAGGCAGAGTCCCGCAATCTAGAATTTCTTTCTCAGAAACTCGAAGTATGGAAACAACTAAGGTTCCTGAGATGCGACAACTGCGTAGTGAAACCCGCGTCGGAGTGAAGAGGGCGCACCCTCTGCTGCGAGCGCGCGCCCGGAGAGTTAGTAAATAGGCTATCCAAGCTAAATGGGTAAGCATACGCAGGAGCTACAATCCCAGACCCCTTCGCCGGGGCATACATGACAGCCCGCGCACTTGCTATCCTTTTCGCAACAAACCTTGAGGGGGGGAGGCGCGTTCTTGTCGGAGCCGGTGCCCGCCCTTCTGAATCCATTGCTGGGAAAATCTAACGATCTTTCCGCGTTGAAGACGTCGAAGCTGCGCGATGGCATAGCTCCTGTATTGAAGCCAGTGTCGACGCCCGCACAGGTTGGCTGAACAGCTTCAGCAGTATTGGCAGTTGGAGTTTGTTGGGGTTGGCTAGGAGTAACTTGTACCTGCTGCGCAACCGCGGCAGTTACAAGCAACATGCTGGCAAATAACACAAACGACCACTTGGCGAGTAACATGGTGAACCTCCACTTATGCCGTAAGATTACCACCGCACTAAATTATGGTAAACAATATGCTGTGGTAAGTAGCTAACTACGCCTATGGTGAGGAAGGCATGGTTAGAATCAATCAGTGGCCTACGGCCAAGTTGAAGTTTCACCCGGCAGCTTAAGCCAAACCCAATTGCTTCGTTCGAAATCCCATCCTTTTGCAAAGCGCGCAAAGGATGGGCCACCCGCCACAGAACGCACGGATGGGGCATCCTCAGCTGTGGTAATTCCGTCAAGGATCAAAGGATGGGCCACCCGCCGAGTGCGCTTAACCGGAGAACAGTCCATCCGCCTAGACGGGAATTATGTTGACTCGAAGAGAAAAACGCCGATCAGATCGGCCATGTGTTGTGGATCTTGACCACGGGCGAGGGCAGCGCTGTGCTCAACGGCGGTGTACGTGCCCGGCGTCAAGTAGGCGTGGGCGACAATCATTCCTTTGCCTGCCTTCAAGGCATCAGTTTGGAGACCGGGAAGGCCGCTGATGCTGATATCCTGCTGGCTAGACGCGAGGCCGATCACCACCACTAGCGACTTTCTCCGAACTACAAACTGAACCGACGCATCTGCGGCGCCAGCCTGCGAGTTCGAGCCCTGTAACAACTGGACACTACGCCACGAACCGACAATCGATGCTCCGCCGACAGTACGGTAATTCGCCTGGGTCGTGTAGCTGTTCTCTCTCATTGTTCCATATGCAAGTGCGGCACTCAGTTGGCCTGCGGCGTTTGCCACGTGGGAGCTCGCACCGTCAACGAAATTGCTCGAAGGAGCTCCGCCGCCCGTCGTCATACCATAGACATAGAAGTGGCCCGGCGGGAGCTGAATCGTGTTCCCACTCTGGACTATCGCTTTGATAATCGTAGGCGGCCCTAGGGTAGACTGAACAGGCATGGAGCTCGGTGCTGGGTTGGTTGCGGCTTCACCGACGTTCACGGGGGTGGCGCTGATATGTGGTTCTGTTCGTTTATCACTGGATGGTTGAGCATGGATTCCCTTCGAAAGGCTCCCCTGGATAATAAACCACTCGACAAAAAACAACCCCACAACTAGCAGGATTAAGAAAACAAGCACGATACTTAAACGACGAAAATTCCTTTCGGCAGCTGCCACACGGGCATTGCTCTTGTTCGCCTCGCCAGCATCGTACGGCGTGAAAACCGGCTGAGATCCCGGTACAGAATGTACGGCACTGCTCAGAACCGCGTGAGGTGCATCCGTTGCGTACTGCATAGCGGCTCTCTGGCGAAGGGCACGGCACAACCTGTCGTACCCGTCCTGCTCAAAAAGATTAACCCATTGCCACTTCCCGAGCCGATCCGGCACCTCGCAGTTCTCCAGTCTCGCTGGGATGATAAAGATCGTGCCTTCAGGCTTTTCGTCGGCCACATCAAGGGCAATCCTGATTTCTTTCTGCGCGAAACCCTCTTTGGTGACCGACGAGCGCGAGAGGCAAACGACGACGACATGCGTGTCGTGGACCTCTTTCCTGATCTCATGTGCCCAATCCTGCCCAGGGACTAGGTCTTCCTCGTCCAGCCAGGGTGTAAAACCATCGTGCCGTAGGCGCTGATAGAGGTCTCTGATCGTCGGTTTGTCAGCAGAAGAGTGGCAGAGAAAGATGCGCAACATGGAAATCCACCGCAATACGCCCGTTTGGACTCGCTCAGCCCAGTCATTGTAACGAGGATTCTACCCCACTCAATCGTACCTAGAGACGGGATACCCCACTTCTCGCCTCTTTTTGTTCAGTCTATGATGCCGTTATGAAATGTTTCGGGACATCCTTTACAACCCCGCGCGCGGTTGGCGAGAGGAATGATCTGGAAGACGATAGACGTGCAGGAACAACATCTACGGTTTGTGGTGGGGGCAACGCAGAAGCTACGACTGCGGGTAGCCTATCCTCTGCGCTTTTGCAAAGGACGGGACATTGCGAACCGCTTCATGAGGGTTTGAAGATTTCGCAGCTTCACCCTTGTGGAAAGATCCGGTGATCGCACCATTCACTTCTGAGCTTGAATGCGGCGCTCGGACTCAGGTGGGCCCGATCTCTTCCGCATTTCGAGGATTGCGGAACCGATGAGAGATCCGACAATGATCAAAAGCAGCGCAGCGCCAGCCAAAAACTCGCGGCCGAGAGACCGATTCAGCTTCATCAGTTTCCATCCAAAAAATCCGAGTGCCCCACCACACACGAGAAGATATAGGAAACCCCCGATAACAGCCAGCAGGTCCACGGCGATCTCCTGCGGGACAGGCTCTTCCAGCTTCGCGAACAGGTCGCGTTCCAGCATGTAAACGCTGTCCGCAGAGACCGACCGCTCGTTCCAGACCCCGGTAATCGCAGCGCCCCGGGGTGCTGCGGCAAGCGCAGCTTCCGAGCAGTTAAACAGCATCCGCTTAAAGCGGAAGTGATAAATGACGATGGGGGCGATGACGACGAACATCATCGATGCCACTCCCACCATTCGCCAAAACGCATTGCGGATGCCCGGCTCCGCCGCCAACTCGGTCAGCTTGTCCGGGCTGATGGTGACGATCGCAGCCATCATTTTCGCAATCAAAGCGAAATCGACCGCGGGAACAAGTTTTCCCGTCAGGAAGACGAAAACCACCGCTGCCAGGATGAGAGCCCACTTTGCCGACAAGAACGGAGGCAGGCCCGCATCCATCGCTTCCGCCTGATCGCTCAGCTTTTTCCATTCGTTGGCGTCGTTTGCATCGGTCGCCAACCTTAGCTGGTAGCAGCGGTCAAGTTGCTCGACCACCCGTTCGATATGGCGGGATACAAATGCACGCACCGCCCACCGAAACACCGGGACTCGAAGGAACGGGATGGCCGGCGAAAGCGGAACCCAGAGGATGCCCGCGACCCTCTCGACACGTTGCACCACAAGAACGTAGCGACGGAATAAGCTAAGCTGACAATCAGGAATGTTGGCGGGAGGGTTGGGGGCTGCCGGAAGGTTGGTGCTTGCGGGAGGCATCTCAGCCCGTCATCTTAACCCATTTTCCAAGAAGCGCTTCCTAAGAGCTTTCCTAGGTGGGTAAGTTTGAAAAAGCAGCGTGCACTTCTCCTCGTCGGCGTCATCCCGTCTCTAACGACGCTGCACCCTGTCAAGCGTTTTGTGACGACACTTCGGCGGCGACGCCGAAAGTAGCGCCATTTCGCTCTAGCAGAACGCTTTTGATGCCCAGACCAAAGCTTGTCACTCACTT
>JBAPOI010000967.1:0-4319 GCA_049279555.1 Candidatus Sulfotelmatobacter sp. | reverse complement strand
GCCTAGGCCCGCGCCGGCTCCCAAACCAGCGAAGCCTGCCGCTCCGCCGAAGGCTGAGCCGAAAGAGCACAAACCTCAGTAGCCAACTTGTCGAGCACCGTATGGCCAGCGTTAATTCGCTGGCCATTTTTCTTGCAAGCTGGTCAGCTGCCCCGCGTTCTTATCGAAAGCGAGGCAGTGGCCGAGTTGGTTCCGCGCCTACACGAAAGTACTTGTAAGGGCTTGATCCGGAATCTTCTCTGCTACAATTTTTTACAACTGTGTTTCAGCGGAAGTCATATTCTAAGGTGAGCGAGCGGCTCTAATGAGATGGAGCAGGCGCACCCCAAGGAGTCTCAGATAATTATGCCGTCCAGGAATAAACTCCGCATTGCGGGCTCGTTTGCCACGCTTCTGATTTTTGCTCTCGGCTTAGGCTGCAAGGGATTTTTCCAGAACCCAGTTCTCACCACCATCACTGTTCTTCCCCCCACTCCGAGCATTAACCAGGGTGCAACCCAACAGATGACCGCAAGCGCAACCTACCAGGACGGCAGCACGTCGACGCTGACGGGCGGCACCAGCTGCAGCGGGAACACAGTATGTTGGTCAAGTTCGGATACAACGGTCGCCACCATCACTACCGGCGGCGAGCTCACCGGGGTTGCCCAGGGCACGGCAACCATTACCGCAGCCTCCGGCGCCATCACCGGTTCCACAACAGCGACCGTCGATCTCACCAACGTCACCAACTTCGAAGTTTGTGAGGGTACCTTCGGCGCGACGACTGCCTGCTCCAGTGGCAGCACACCACTTACGTGGAACGTGCCCTCTGCTACTAACAGCTCGGAAGAAACATTTATCGCCCAGGGAACCTCAAACGGACAGACGGTTGATCTTACGGCCTCCTCAAACTGGACGGTGCCGTCGACCGCTACCGGAATTACATGCATAAACAGCGGCACGTCTCCTGAGACATGCGAGGACGACGGCACCGCAACGGCAGGCACATATCCCGTCATCGTGACGTACGGAACAAATGGCCTCACGGCCACTCTCAACATTGTGGTGCCGTAGCGGGGCGGGTCCAGTTTCGCCTGTATGAACCATGAAAGGCTGCGCCCACCCGTCGAGAAGCACGATGGGCGGGCAGCCGGAAGTGCACGCCGATGGCAACGATGAAAAAATCGCCTCTTTTGGGTGCGTTAGCGATTTTTCTGCTCTCTGCCATCTCTTGCTCCTCCTGTCCGTCGACGCCATCGGTATCTTCGCTCTCGCCGACCAGTGCCACCATTGGAGGAAGCGGTTTTACTCTGACCGTAAACGGCAGTAGTTTCGACAGCAACGCTGTAGTGGTGTGGAATGGCACGTCCCTAGCAACGTCATTCGTCAGTAATAAACAACTCACCGCCGCAATCCTGGCGACAGACCTCGCCCAGCCGGACACAGCGGTGGTCTTTGTGTACAACCCTGTGAGCACGAACCAAACCGTCGCTACGGGCACGGTCGAGGCGACGAATTCAAACCAGTGCGGCGCCAGCGGCTCAAATGCGATTTCATTCCCAGTCAGCCCGTAGGGAACCCCGCTAACACCCCGAGCAACTCGATTCCTTCATCTTCCGCCGCAATCCGCAGTTGCCGGTCCAGCGTAGCCAGCGGCAGTTGGCGGCGTAGCGCCAATTCCAGATAGGCGGCGGCGTACAGCGTCAAGCGATGCCTCCCGGCCAGCCAAAGGGTCGAGTACCAAGCGTGACGGTCCGTCTCAGGATCGATTTTAATCGGAAGCAGTGCGAGATCGGCTAGCGCGCCACCGCGGAACTCCGCAACGTGCCGCCCTCGTCGTAAATCCATCTCGAGAGCGTTAGCGACCTCCAGCCGCCAGAGCGAAGGAACCCACGCTCCCCTGTCGCGAATCAGCTCAAACAACTGTCTAACAGCATCGGTGGTCTCATCCTCCCAGAGCCGTGCCAGCGTCGCCGAGCTGTCAAGAACCAAGCTCATCTTCGCCCTGGACAAGAACGCGACGCTTGGTGAATTCGCGGGTTACTCACCTGCGGCCCTCATCGCGGAGCGCCTTGACTTCCTCCCAGTCGAACTTACCGGCCCCTAACCGGCGCGCCCGTTCCCGGATGCGATCAAGGGCAGCTTGGGCCTGCTCGCGACCTACGCGAACATTGTTGGGCACCAGCCGTGCGACGGGCTTGCCGTGGCGGGTGATCACGATCTCCTCACCGTTCTCTACACGGTCAAGCAAAGATCCCAGTGTATTCTTGGCCTCGAAAGCCCCAACCTGGTGCTCTGACAATTTCATATCAGCTAGCTTAAGCTAGATTATTTCTGGAGTCAAGCCACGCCTACCGCCCAGCCTGATCGGCTCGTGGAGCCAATTTTGTGATATATTGAATACAAATATTCGACTTATCGCTATGGCGACATCAATCCGACTTTCCGCGAAGGCTGAGGAACGTCTCGACTTTCTTGCCGCACAGACTGGACGCACCAAAGCCTTTTACCTCCGGCAGATGATCGAGAGCGGCCTTGACGATCTAGAAGACTACTATCTCGCAGCCGACGTTCTCGAACGTGTCCGCAAAGGCAAAGAAAAAGTCCACTCCAGCGCCGAGGTGAGGAGCGCCCTTGGCTTGGACGATTGATTACGCCCAAACCGCCAGGAAACAACTGCAGAAGCTGGATAAACCTACCGCACGTCGCATCCTCGATTTCCTGGATGATCGAGTCGCCAGGCAGGAAGACCCGCGCTCGCTCGGCAAGGCCCTGAAAGGCGTACTCGGCACGCTTTGGTGCTACCGAGTGGGAGACTATCGGGTAATCTGCGAAATTCAACACAGTTCGGTGACAATTCTCGTAGTTCGAATTGGCCACCGCCGCGAGGTTTATCGGTGACAGAAGGTCCTTGCCACCACGGCCACTCGTAAGTTGCTATTCCGCACAGCGCTCGTATCATCGTTAAGAAGGCCTTTGCGCTTCAAATCTGGCCGACCTAACCATTCATTGATCTATGTCCGACATTCGCTGCATCGGTATTGCCACGGGAGGCGGTGACGCTCCTGGCCTCAACGCCGTCATACGCGCCGCCACCAAAGCCGCCATTCTGAAGTATGGATGGAAGGTCATCGGCATCCCCGATGGCTTCGACGGCTTGATCTGGCCGGAGAAATCGTTCGAGCTCACGGTTAAAGAAGTTTCCGGCATTCTGCCCCGCGGCGGCACGATTCTTGGCACCACCAACCGCGGTGATCCTTTTCACTACAGGAAAGTCGAGCACGGCAAGGAAGTGGTGCGCGACATCTCAGGCCAGGTGATTGCCAACGCCGCCAAGCTCGGCATCGACGCAATCATTACCATCGGAGGCGATGGATCGCAGAAGATCGGCTACGAACTTTCTCAGAGGGGAATGAAGATCGTTGGCGTGCCAAAGACAATCGACAACGATCTTTCCGCCACTGAGGTCACGTTCGGCTTTGACACCGCGCTGCACACAGTGACCGACGCCATCGACAAGCTTCACACCACGGCTGAGTCGCATCATCGCGTGATGGTGGTTGAGGTGATGGGCCGCGATTGCGGATGGATCGCGCTTCACGCGGGAATCGCCGGCGGCGCGCATGTAATTCTGATCCCGGAGATTCCGTTTACGATTGGGCACGTGTGCCGTTACATTGCGGAGCGCGAAAAGACCGGCAAGTTCTTCACCATCGTCGTAGTAGCCGAAGGCATAAAGCTTCCGCCGGAATTGAAAGAAAACCGGCGCATGAGTTCGGTCGGCAGCCTGATTGGCGGGGCCATCGCGCAGGGTTCAGGAAAAGAAGTGCGGGTGAGCGTGTTGGGGCACATCCAGCGCGGCGGCTCACCCTCGCCCTTCGACCGCATCCTGGCGACGCGCTTCGGCGTGGCCGCCGTCGACCTGATCGCCGCCGGAGGTTTCGGCATGATGGTCGCGCTGCACGGCGACTCAATCGTTTCCGTCGATGTGGCACACGCCATCGGCCATCTCAAGTCCGTCGACCCGAAGGGCGAGCTGGTACGTACCGCCCGCGCCATCGGCATTGGATTCGGCGATTGAGCAGTTCTCAGCTCGGAAACTACTGCTTCATCATCGCATCAATCAGCGTATAGAGCTCGCTGTCAATCTGCCTGAGGTCGAGCTCAACATAGGGTTTGTCCGGATGCCGGCTGCTGACTATGTACACCGTGGGCGTGTGGTTGAGATTGATGGTCTTGCCCCGGTCGCGGTCGGCGTTCACCTCGGCGGCGAACTTGCCTTGAGGATCAACTACGAACGGGAAATCCACTTTGTGGGCCGTGGCGAACTTCTCGGC
>JBAPOI010000966.1:0-1995 GCA_049279555.1 Candidatus Sulfotelmatobacter sp. | reverse complement strand
CCCATGGAGAGCGCCGCAAAGAATACGCCGTTAGAGACCAGCGCCCAGGTGCCCAGGGGAAGCACCAGCAAGAGCAACCAGGCCTGTCCGGCGATGTGCAGGTTGTAAAAAATGACGAAGAAAGGGGCGAGAAGGATCTGGACGATGGTGACGAAGAGGAAGTTGACGATTACCTTGGCGAGCAGTAGCTCCGCGCCAGGGGCGGGCACCATACGCTGCGCGTCCATTACCTGGTGGCGGATCTCGCGCGCCCAGGCCTGGTTGAGTGCACTCACCGAAGCGAACATGGTGGCGACGCAGAGGACACCGCCGGCGATCTGCTGCGAGAAAGCGCCGCGCGGGTCGAAGGCAATGGAGAAGAGGACTACGACGAGGCCCGAAAAGAAGAGCATGGAGATGATGGCGTCGAGAGAGCGCCACTCGATTCTCAGATCCTTGACGAGGTGTGTCCAGAGGGCGCGGGTCATAGGCCCTCCGCGGCTGGCGATCCAGCAGATCCCGGGTGCTTCACAGCATCCTTTGTAAGGTCCGAGGTTTGCACCTCCACTTCGAGGGCTTGTGCGGCGCGGAGATAGTCGTCGGGACTCAGGATTAGCTGCGTGCCGCGAGCTCCGGCGGAGACGCTGATCTTGTCAAAGAGGATCGCGGTCTCGTCGACGTAAACAGGATAGGGCTTCCGCGCGCCGAAGATGGTGACGCCGCCGCGGATGTAGCCGGTGAGAGGCTGGACGTCTTTGAGAGGAACCATCTCAGCCTTGCGGAGGCCGGCGGCGCGGGCGAGTTTCTTGAAATCGAGTTCGGCGTCGCCGGGGACGACGGCAAAACGGTAGATGTTGGGGCCGCCCGTGATGAGAAGCGTTTTGAAAACTTGCTCCGCGGGCATGTCGATTTTTTTGGCGACCGTCGTGGCAGATAGGTCTTCGGGATCGACTTGGTACTCGCGGAGCTCGAAGGCGATGCCGAGGTTTTCAAGGAAGCGGGCGCCGTTGGTCTTCATAGCGATGGGCTCCCCGGTTCACCGCCCCAACGACGAAGACCTATCGTTGGGGACCCCTTTTCGAAGGACGCGACGCGTCCGGCCTGCAGGCGAATGATCCAATCGGCGATGGGCGCAGCGGCTTCACGCTGATGGGTTGTGATGACGATGGTCCGATTGCTCTGGCGAAAACCAGCGAGCAGTTCGACCATTTGCTGGACACTTTCGACGTCCATATTGGAGAAGGGCTCGTCGAGGAGGAGCAGTTCGGGGACGGGCAAGAGGACGCGGGCAAGCGAGGTGCGCTGACGCATGCCCTGGGAATATTGACCGAGGGTACGGGACAGGTCTGGATCGAGGCCAACCTGGCGCAATACTTCAGAGGGCGCGAGGCAGGCGCGGCCGGAATAAAGGTTCGCGAAGTAGCGGAGGTTTTCCTGGGCGGTGAGCTCGTCGTAGAGCATGGGCGCGTGGCTCATGTAGCCGATGCGGGCGCGCGCCTGGAGAGGCTCCTGTCCGCCGAAGACTGTGACTTTGCCGTGGGTGGGACGGAGCAGGCCGGCGAGGATGCGGAGGAGAGTGGATTTGCCGGCGCCGTTTTCACCGATCAGGACATAGCAGCATCCTGGTTCGAGGTCGGCTGAAACCTGGCGCAAGGCGGCAAAGGAACCAAATAGCTTGGAAACCTGTTCAAGCCGTGCGTTGGGGGAACTGGTGCCGGTCTCCGGTTCGCTCGCTGTCATTCTCTCAGTTTGCTTGCGCAGTCTGGTTAGCCGGGGGTGTTGCTGTAGAGGCCGCTGCCGGCTTTGCGGGGGTCATGGCCGGCGCTGCACCGGGCTGGGCAGGAGCGTACTTGCTGGCGCACTTGGCCTGGAGCACGGAAGCATGGAATTCGCCATCGCGCCCGTAGGTGCCTTCGGCGAGGGCCTGTGCGTTGTCCTTGAAGGTGTCCGGGGGCGGCTCTGAGCCTTTGTACACAACCTTCAGCAGACGGCCGGAAGGCGCCTTAGGGTTGTGGC
>JBAPOI010000965.1:0-27622 GCA_049279555.1 Candidatus Sulfotelmatobacter sp. | reverse complement strand
ATTCACTGTGATGCAAGATAGCTTCAAACCTCGTACTTCACGGCCGTTTCGAATACGTAACACATTCAACAAACAAGTGAATAACAAAGCCAGGATCGTCCCGAAAATCCAAATCCTGCCGGTGTAGGTTTTCGGAACGAGCAGGCTATCCACAATCGCCGTGACAAAAAGAATAGCCGCGCAAAGCCGGTCGAATAACCTCATAGCATTTTCGTGCCTCCGCGGCCATGCTACGTTTTTGTTCGTTGGCCAAAGATTGCTGTCCCAACGCGTACGCAGGTTGAGCCTTCTTCAACCGCGATTTCGAAATCGTGCGACATCCCCATCGAAAGCTGGTCCATGGAGATGCCGGGTAGCTTGCGAGCAGCAATCGCATCGCGCAACTCACGCAGTTTGCGAAAACAGGGCCGTGCGTCTTCGGGGTCGTCCGTGAACGGCGGCACAGTCATCAGCCCGCGAAACTGCAACGACTCAAGCCGAGGCACGGCGATCAACAATTCTTCAAGCGCAGCCGACTCCGGTGCGACACCGCTTTTTGCGGGCTCACCGCCAACGTTCACTTCGATGAGCACTGCCAATGTTTTGCCAAGCTTCTGGGCAGCGGCGTTGAGTTTCTCTGCCAACTTCAGCGAATCGACGGAATCCACTGCGCGAAACAAATCCACCGCTTTGGCGGCTTTATTCGTTTGCAGATGCCCGATCAGGTGCCATTCGGCGTCGCGTAAATCCACTAGCGCATCGAACTTACCAGCAAATTCCTGAACCCGATTTTCCCCGAATATTCTGAGCCCGGCCTCGTAAGCTTCGCGGATGGTTTCCGGCGGGTGAGTTTTGCTGACGGCCATCAGCGCAATTCCTTCGGTGTTGCGGCCGGCCCGCCGGACCGCAGCGTTGATATGTTCGCGCACCGCGGCTACATTGTCGGAAACGGACATAGAAAAAGAATGCCGCTGCGGCTCAGGATTTACATCATCGCCGTCGGTGGCGCCGGTTCGTTCGGATCGCCCGCAGCCGAAGCCGGAACGAAGATCATCAAAGCTGCGAGTCCCGCCATCACAATCATCCCTCCGACCAGGTACGATGGATCGCTGAAAATTTGCGGCGGGTGGTTCGGCGCGCCCCATGAAGGAACGAATTGCAATCCCGCCCAAACCAGTCCCAATAGGGCTTCTCCAGCGATTAATCCGGAGGCGATCAGCACTCCGGCATTTTCCACGCGTGCTTTCTGCGCGGAGTTGAAGCCACGGCGGTTGGCAACCCAGTCTCCGATAGAACGAAATACTCCGCCGACAAAAATTGCGAACGTAGTTCCAAATGGCAAATACATTCCCACTGCTACGAGCATCGGACTCTTCACCTGCATCATGATCATGGCGATGCCGAAGAAAATTCCCACCACAACCAACGGCCACGGCATATCGTGGGCGACAATGCCCATGGCTAACGTCGCCATTAGGCCGGCCTGCGGTGCTGGAAGCTCAGCACCGCCAAATCCTACGCCGCCTGCCTTGATGCTACCCTCGTGCAGCAACATCAGCGGAAAATACATGACGAGGCTTGCTACAACTACTGCGATCAACTCAGCGGCCTGAATCTTCTGCGGCGTGCCTCCCAGAATGTAGCCGACTTTGAAATCCTGTAATAGCTCGCCCGCTACCGCCGACGAAACGCAGACCACAGCCGCAACACCCAGAACCGCAGCCACTCCCGAGGTTCCGGAAACGCCGAGCGCCACCATCAGCAATGCCGCAATCAGCAACGTCGAGAGCGTCAAACCAGAGATAGGATTGTTCGATGAGCCGATGAACCCCACCAGATTTCCAGAAACCGTGGCAAAGAAAAATCCCACCAGAATCATCACCACCGCCGCCAAAATGGCTGGCCATACCAGGCCTGATATCCGGATGTAGAGCACGCACATCAGCACGAACATCACGGCAATCAGACTGAAGACGGTCTTCGAACTCATGTAGCGTTCCGTGCGCGCCAGCTTGGCTTGCTGAGCAGCGGTCTGGCGCAGGTCGGCAAAGGCTTTACCCAACCCGGCAGTGAGGCTTTCGCGCATTTTGTAAAGTGTATAAGCCGCTCCCACAAGCATTCCGCCGACGGCGATCGGACGCACGATGTATCGCCAAACTGCATCCGCCATGTTTGCCCAATTATCGGGCGTGTCGGCTGGAATATATGCTTTGAGCTGCGGTCCAAGAAAAAACACCATCAAAGGAACCATTAGGCCCCAAGCAAGCACGCTTCCCGCAAACTGGATCGAGGCCAGCCGCACACCAATGATGTATCCCACGCCGAGATACGCCGGGCTCACGCTGGGCGCCGCAAAAACGCTGGTTCCGCCGGCAGGCAGGACATGCGAACTTCCGGTCGCGCCAAGACGAACCTGGGAATGTCCGAGGCTTCCGACGCCAACATGAAAATCAGTGTCTGCCGCAAACAGGCCGAACTTTCCGAGAATATACACCACGCCGCCGAGGCCGATATTCCAGAAGAGATACTTCGCGGCTTGCGCGCCTCTTTGCCCAGCCTTGTGAATCTCTGACGCTGCAAGCGACTCCGGAAATGGAAGCTCAGGATCTTCCACCATGCCTCGCCGCACCAAAGAAATAAACAGAACTCCGAGAATACTGCCCACCATGATCAGCGCGGTGGATTTCCAATAGGCATCTGCAAAACGAAAAGAGGGCCACGCTTTGGCCAACAGAAACGCCGGCAGAGTAAAGATTGCGCCGGCGGCGACGGACTCGCCGATCGAACCGGCGGTCCGTGCGATGTTTTCTTCTAGCAGCGATCCTTTCCATGCCCGCATCGCAGCCATGGCAATCACCGCTGCGGGATAGGTTGCCGCAATTGTGATTCCAGCGCGCAGACCGAGGTAGGCGTTTGCCGCTCCCAGAACGACCGTCATAAGAAGGCCCAGCAGCACTGCGCGGAGGGTGAACTCCTTCATCTCCATATGTTCCGGGACATATGGGACGTGCTTCTTGGGGCCAGTTCCTGACTCGGAGGAGACGAGATTACTCATAGATAAATCCTCTAATAATTGGGATCAGTACAAACAGCGTTCCTCAAGCCAAGCCGCCACTCGTGTCAGAGGGAACGGCGCACGTTAGCACGCTGGGCAGCTGAATTACAAGTGCGTCGCGGTTCCCGACGCCAGCGGGGCAAGCGTTGACCGGACAGATTGCATTGGGCGTTAGTATCCTGGCTTGCTTGCGCGGGCGGTGTTAATATTAGAGTAATTAGTTTGTCGCGCCCCTTCGCAGTTGATCGTTCCGAGGTGCCGCATGAGCAACTCCCCCGAGCAGCCCTGGTTCCAGCGTTTTCTTGAATTCCATTGCGACGATTGCGGCTGTGAGACAGCCTTCCGTTCGCGGCGCAGAACGTTTTCCGAGCGCTACCTTCTGCCCATTTTTCTTTTGCAGCCGGTGCGTTGCGCGGAATGTTTCCGGCGCGACTATCGTTCGCTGTTTATGGTGGCGAAACCGCGACTGTCGGAAGCGGGCTCCAAGCGGAAACCTTCCGTCGCCACACCGGGCCAATACGGAAACGTTGCCTAGCTGACCCCAGGCCCGCTATACTCGTGTCAAGGCAACAGAGTCGCCCGCCCGAGAAAGTTTTCTTACGGGCATCAGGGAGGCCGTCTTCAGCAGTAGTGGGGACCGAATTCGGGCTGCCCAGGCCAAAGCTGCAGTGGCGGGGATTTCTATTGCTTCGAAGGCGGGCCAACCGCAGGGTGTTTCCATTCGGCCCGCAATGCTTGGACGAGCTTGGGCGAGTCAGATTGCTGGCAGTCTCTTCGCGGTTTTGTTTCCTTCCGATTGCCGCATCTGCGGCGCGCCGCTAATTAAAATCTCCCGCCTACCGGTTTGCTGCGAGTGCGTCGACCGCATGCATCGCATTGCGGGCCAGGTCTGTGCGCGGTGTGGCGAACGCCTGTTTTCTCCCTATGCGGTTGATGGTCCCGAGGGCGAGCCTCGTTGCGGACTGTGCCGCCGGATCGAACCCACATTTTCGCGCGCGGTGGCTTATGGCAGTTATGAAAGCGGACTGCGTGAGCTGATTCATCTCCTGAAGTATGGGGGAGTGCGTCCGGCGGCAGGTGTTCTCGGACGCATGTTAGCGGAAGCCATCGCAACGCTTGAGCCTCTGTTTCCAGCGGATGGTGTAGTGGTCGTTCCCGTGCCTCTGCATCGCACCAAGTTTCGCCAGCGCGGATTCAATCAAGCGGAACTGATCGCGAGCGCCGCTTTGAAACTCAGCCCGTCGCGAGAGCGGTTGCATTTGTGTGCGGGAGCGTTCGAAAGAAAGCGCGAAACTCCATCGCAGATTGGGCTCACCAGCCATCAGCGCCGCGAAAATCTGCGAGGTGCCTTCGCAGTTACGCAAACCGAAGCGGTGAAGGGACGCGAGGTCCTAGTCGTGGACGATGTTTACACAACGGGCGCGACGGTTTCGGAATGCGCCAAAGTTTTGCGCCGCGCCGGCGCGACGAAAGTCTGGGTTGCCACGGTTGCGCGCACCTTGAAGGTTTCGGCGCAACATGTGGAGATTAGAACCGGCAACGATATTAAGATGGACGAACGCATTGAAGCACAAGTTCCACTGGCCAAAGCGGTCGGGATCTAGATTATGTCTGCCAGAATCGAAAGCGACGCAGGACCGCCGGGCCGATATGCCGCCGGCCTGTTTGCGGCGGCGGCTATTCACCGCGATAGTGACGGCAACGCGCTGCACGCTCCCGTGCTGGTGCTGAATGCGTCCTATGAGCCCATCAACGTGTGCGCCGCACGCCGTGCCCTTGTTCTCGTGCTCAAGGGCGTTGCCATGACGGAAGAAGAGAATGGACACTTTCTGCATGCGGCGCGCTTCGCCGTGCGCGTGCCCTCGGTGATTCGGCTGTTGGAGTATCGCCGCATCCCGCATCAGAGCCGCGCTTTGTCACGAAAAAACATCCTACTGCGCGACCGTAACACCTGCCAGTATTGCGCCACCGTGCTGCCTTCGGGCGAGTTGACCCTCGACCACGTAATTCCCCGCTCGCGCGGAGGCTCGTCTACATGGGAGAATCTGGTCGCTTGCTGCCATGCCTGCAACCGCCGCAAGGGAAATCAGTTTCCGCTCGAAGCGGGCATGAAGCTGATGCGCGAGCCGCGCGCCTTCAACCTCCACACCAGCCGGCATATTATGCGGCTCATGGGCCGAAGCGATGATAAGTGGAGAAAGTATCTGTTCTACTGAGGTTTCAAAGTTTCAAAGGTTTCGAGGTTTCAAAGTGGAACTGCCGATCTACTAATTCTTGGGAAGGTTAAAACTTTGACACCTCGAAACCTTAGACTCGATGCGTGGCTCGCTCTTATCGCGATCTCTTGGTGTGGCAGAAGGCAAGAGTCCTCACCGTCCAGATTTATCAAGCCACGGAACAGTTTCCGCGAAGCGAACTCTACGGCCTCACATCACAGACTAGACGCGCCGCTGTTTCTGTCACTTCCAACATTGCTGAAGGTCAAGGCCGGTTGACTTCCGGTGAATTCTTACATTTCCTAGGGCAGGCACGAGGATCGTTGCTCGAACTAGATACGCAATTGGCTATAGCCTGCGATCTCCACTACCTGAAATCGGAAGCCTATGCGGCGCTCGATGAAGCAACGTATCAAGTACTAGGACTACTGAATCGGTTGATCGAGTCTTTGCGAAAAAAAGCGAGTTAATACGCGACATTCTTGCTTGAAACTGAGAAACTTTGAAACCTTGAAACTCTGAAACCTTGAAACTTCACTTCTGCGGCGTCGTATCCGGCTTCTTATCTTCCGGCTTCTGATCCGCCTTGGGCACTTCTTTCCCCTGATACAGAATCTTCACGTTCGCGCCGAAGCGTTTGTAGTCTTCATACTTCACGATTTCGCGAATGTGAATGTCGCCAGTATTGAAGTGTAGCGTGTCATCGGCGCGGGTGTAGGTAGGGAACCAATACTGGTTGTCGATCTGTTGCCGCCATGTGGTGAACTTCGGATAAAGATGTTCTTCCTTGCCTTTCTTTTTCGTGTCGCGGATTTCCGGTACGGCTTGGCCATAGGTCTTCACAATCTGGTGATCCGAATCGTCCACCCAGATGCGCCCCTGAAAGTAACGCTTCTTGCCGACGATGGCCTTCGGGGCAATATCGAAGACGTAGCAGTGCAACTGATCTTCCTGTTGCTGGCCGACATAGAGAATGTTGTATTCCGGAACTTCTTCTGTAGTCAGCACAAAGGGTAAACGATTGCGAAAATCCTGGACGTCGCCCTGATCGAGCGACAGTCCGCCCTGCTCCAGCGACGACTGCGGCGCGAACACGACGTTTTCGAGGCGATGCCCCTTGTCGTCGTAGAGCACGTCGAAAACTTCGTGATACTCCCCCGTGACGGTGTCGCCGTCGCGCGTCTGCACTTTGATGTCCTGGCGGTAGGTGTAATGCTCGCGCGCTTCCTTAAAGAGTTTCTCTCGCGCGGCAAACTGCGCGATGATTTCCTCTGGAGTAATACCTTTGGGCGGCGTGCTTTCGAGAGGACCTTCCTGGGCTACAACCGGCAATGAGGCGGCGGCTAGCGCGACCACAAACAATACCAAGCGCAACGGCGATTTCATATACCTATTCTAGCGAATAAATGAAAGGCGGGATGGCGCGGGACAGCAGAATGCAGAACCTGCGGCGACCCTCCCCCGACCCCTCTCCGCTCAGTGAGGCCGGGGGTAGGGCGCTGCAGTTCTGCCGCAAACTTGGATGCCATTTCAACACAGGGGTTGCCGTGAGAAAAAAGCATCCGGTTTTCGCAATTAACCGCGCTTGTGCCGCAAGGATCTGAGGCTCCGTGATTTGAAGCCAGATGCCGATGCCGGGTGATCATCGCCAAGATCCGGCTTGCAATCATTGTCATCAATGCTATCATTGATGACATGGCTAGCATTACCATCCGTAAACTTCCGGAGAACACCAAGCGCCGGCTCCGCATTCGCGCCGCGCGCAATGGCCGTTCCATGGAGCAGGAGGCTCGCGAATTGCTGGAAAAAGGTCTGGCCCGGGACGATGCCGAGCCGTTGAACCTTGCCGAAGCAATTCGCCGCCGCTTTGCGCCATTCGGCGGCGTCGATCTCAAGATCCCTCCGCGCGGCCCTATCCGCGACCCTGACATCCGATAATGCACGTTCCGGCATGATTATTCTGGATACCAACGTCGTATCCGAGGCGATGCACGTTTCGCCTTCTGCCTCCGTGATGCGCTGGCTGTCTCAAGGACGGAGCTCCGACGAACTTTTTTTGACGACGATCGTTGTGGCAGAAATTCTTTACGGGATCGAATTGCTGCCTAGGGGAAAGCGCCGCGATAGGCTGCTGGCCGAGGCGGAGGCGATGTTTCGAGAAGATTTTCCTGGCCGCATCTTGCCGTTCGACGAAGAGGCGGCTCGTGCATTTGCGGAAATTGCTGCGGCACGCCGCTTGCATGGTCGTCCCATCGCCGAGTTTGACGCGCAAATCGCCGCGATCGCCCGTTCTCAGCGAGCTACCCTTGCCACGCGCAACACGCAGGACTTCGAGGGCTGCGGCGTGCGCTTGATCGATCCCTGGCAAGAGTAACCTAGGTATCTGCTAGACTCATCCGTTTGCCGTGGAGGTTTCATGATGCGTTTCATAATGCGCTCCACACGCTTTGTCATTCCGAGCCGGCGCGGAGCGGCGACGAGGAACCTGCTTTTTTGCGTAGTTATCCTGATCTTGGCCACCCTAGCCTTCGCCCAGGCCAAGCATCCCTTTACCTTCGAAGACATGATGAGGCTGAAGCGCGTGGGTGAACCCGAAGTCTCGTCCGATGGCAAATGGGTGATCTTCAGCGTGGTCGATGTCGATCTGGCAGCCAATACCAAGACGCCTCACATCTGGATCGTGCCCACGGCTGGCGGTCAGGAGCGCGAGATTATTTCGGATCAGGATGCTGACCGGCCGCGCTGGGCTCCTGATGGGAAGCGGTTCGCGTTTATATCGACGAAAGAAGGCGGCTGGCAGGTTTGGATTGCGGACTTCGATGGTGTTGCCGGCAAGGTGGCTGGTGCGCACAAACTGACTTCCATCGCCACCGAAGCGGGAGGCGAACTGTGGTCGCCGGACGGCAAGAATATTCTTTTTACTTCGGATGTTTATCCGGAATGTGACGGCGCTCCAGACGCAGAACAATCCTGCAACGCGAAGAGATTAAAAGAGGCTGCAGAGTCTAAGGTCAAGGCGCTGATCTTCGATCACCTGCTTTATCGCCATTGGAATGCTTACAAAGAAGGCAAACGCAGCCACATTTTTCTTGTGCCCGTAGATGCTTGTGTGGGGACAGCCGCCTCGGCTGTCCAGCACGGCGAAGCCGGGCAGGGTGTTGCCGGCGGCGGGAGCGAAGCCAGCCGAGCTTCGCTCGACCGGACAGCCGGGGGCGGCTGTCCCCACATGAGTGTTCCTCTTGACCTCACGCCGGGTGACTATGACGCTCCCGTATTCTCGCTCGGCGGACAGGACAACTACGCTTTTTCGCCTGACGGCCAGGAGATTTGCTACACCTCGAATCACGACAAGAATCCGGCGGCTTCGACCAACAACGATCTGTGGATCGTCCCGGTCAGCGGAGGCCCGGCCGGATCTATTCAAGCAAAGAACATCACCGCCGACAATCTCGCCAGCGACTCGACGCCGCTCTATTCGCCCGACGGCCGCTACATCGCCTATCGCGCCCAGCAACGTCCGGGATACGAGAGTGACCGCTTCCGGCTCATGCTTTATGACCGCAAAACTGGCGAGAAGAGAAATCTGACGGAGGAATTTGATCGATGGGTGGGATCGTTTGTGTGGTCGCCTAATTCCTCTCGCATTTACTTCAGTACAGAAAGCGAGGGCAAGGCTCCGATTTATTCACTGCTTGTAGCGACGGGGAGGCGCGTCGAGGTTCCAACCTTGATTATGGCGACGCAAGACGATTTGGCGGTCTCTCCAGACGGGCAAGACGTTTATTTCACGAATAACTCTCTTGAGGCACCTAATGCAATCTACGGGTTCATGCTCTGTCCGAACGGATGCGGCGACCCTCCGCCCCCACCGCCTAGAAAACTTACACACCTTAATGACACCGTTCTCTCTCAGGTTGCTATGTCACCCCTCGAACCCTTCTGGTTCACTGGAGCTCACGGCGACAAGGTCGAAGGCTTCCTGGTCAAGCCCCCCAACTTCGATCCCGCAAAAAAATATCCTGTGAAGTTCCTCATCCACGGCGGTCCGCAGGGAGCATGGGGAGACGACTGGAGCTACCGCTGGAATCCTGAACTTTTCGCGTCACTAACTTCCGCGGCGAGCGGGGGATACGTGGTCATCATGATCAACTTTCACGGCTCGAACGGCTATGGGCAGAAGTTCATCGACGCCGTCAACGGCGACTGGGGCGGTGCTCCGTTTGAAGACCTGATGAAGGGCCTAGATTACGCGGAGAAGACTTATCCGTTCATCGATAAAGACCGGGAGTGCGCGCTGGGCGCCAGCTACGGCGGATACATGGCCAACTGGATCCTCGGCCACACCGACCGCTTCAAGTGCATTGTTTCGCACGACGGCCTGTTCAACACCGAATCCGGCTGGGGCACGACTGAAGAACTCTGGTATTTCGATTGGGAGTTCCAAGGCACTCCCTACGACAACCGCGCCATGTATGAGAAGTGGTCGCCGCACCAGTACGCGAAAAATTTCAAGACGCCAACTCTGGTGATCCACGGGCAAAGCGACTACCGTTACGACGTGAGCGAAAGCTTGCAGCTTTTCACCACGCTGCAGATGGAAGGCGTCCCCTCGAAGATGCTCTATTTCCCCGACGAAGGACATTGGGTACTCAAGCCGCAAAATTCTCAACTGTGGTACAAGACAGTGAACGACTGGGTCGATCAGTGGACGAAAGATCAAGGAACGCAGAAGTGAACCGAACGAGAAGACGGGAGCTGATCATCAGTCGTTTCTGAAAAAAGGTAACTGGTGCGCAAAGCAAAAACTGCAAAACGCAACTCACAAAAAGCTGCGGCGGATATTTCGCCAGCCGAGACCGAGCGCCAACTTGAATCTTTCCTCGAGAAATATGATCCAGAAGTTGCGGCGTTTGCCCGTCGCGCACTCGCGAAAATGCGCAAGCTCGTTCCCGGCGCCATCGAGATGGTTTACGACAACTACAACTGGCTGGTCGTTGGCTTCAGTCCTACCGAGCGGCCCTCGGAGGCAATTTTCTCCATCGTGCTCCCACCGGGCCGTGTCACCCTATGTTTTCTTCAAGGCGCTAGCTTGCCGGATCCGGCAAAGAGGCTGCAAGGGAAGGGCAACGTTGTACGAAACCTTCGCTTGTACGAGGCGGGAAAGGTGGACGAGAAGGTTCTCGACGATCCTCAAGTCCGCGAGCTGATCAACGTCGCTCTCAACCGCGCAAAAGTATCCATGCCCGTGGGAGCGCGGCGCAAGCTCATCATCAAATCGATTTCGGCCAAACAGCGGCCGCGACGTTCGACACCGGAATAACGGGCCGAGTCGGCACACAGCCCGTGCTTCAGCGATCCTCTCTTCAGCGATCCTCCTCTGGGGTTACATTCAAGACGTTATGCTCTGGGGGAGCGACGAAAACAGGATCGGTCACGCTGGTTAGCGGGGGAGCGCTTCCACCGCTTCCCGCGCTGCTAGCTTGAGGGAATGTTTCCAGTTGGTCCTGTAGCAGGGCTGTAGCTCCGGCTGAGACTTGGATTGCAACTTCGAGCATGCCTGTGAACGATCCTACCGAGGGGATGATGCTCGCCAAGCCGTTGGCATCGCTCAACACGGTGGTTTGGCTTGCACCTAAGATCACGGGCATTCCCACCGACGTGCTGCCGGGGTCGCCCCCCTTCAGAGACAGGTTATCTCCTGAGGGACGGATTACGGTCGATTGGAACAATACGCTGGCTCCGAGGATGGGATTGGGTGGCGTGGAAGAGTCGGTCACGCGGACGGTCACCGGCTGAAACGCTTGGCCCGCGACAATTTGGCTGGCTCCAGATACAGCCTGCAGGTTTATCAGCGCTGGAGCTACCGCGTTTCCGGAGACAGTTTGGCAGGGACTTCCGGACGCGACGCACGCGCTGACCAGCACGGCACCGGTGAAGACACTTAGATTCAGAGTGACGGTGGCATACCCGCGGCTGTCGGTGGTGGCACTCGCGCTACTGAGTGAGCCAGAGCCTTGCCTTACTGTGAAGTCCACCGTGACGCCGCCTTGGGGCAACCCCGCGGTTAGCACCTGCGCCGTAAGCGGGACGCTGACAGTTGCTCCCAGCGCGATCCAAAGCAAAGGCGTGGTGAGTTCAAGGGCCGAGGATGGTGCTGTTGCGAACAGTGTTGCCACAACCGCCTGCGCCGAACCGTAGGCGCCCGGTGCAAGCGTTGCTGTGAGGGACGCGACGCCCGCGGCTTTGGGAGTGACCCATGTGTAAGCGATCCCGCTTTCATCGGTAGTCGTTGAACAGCTAGTTGTACCCCCGCAAGCCGAGAACGCAGCCTTGTTGGTGGAGGCCCACGCTACCGTTGCCCCGCCAACTGGCGTGATGCCGTCGGAGGCGACCACCCGAACGATCACGGGATTGGCCGCCTGTGCTCCTAAGGGCGTTGGAGGATTACCTCCCTGCAGCAAAACGAGTTTGTCCGTCGCGGCGGCTCCGAACGTGACCACATCGGTCATGATTGAGAATGCGCCGCTGACCGGATCGGTAACGGTAATTGTTTGCAGTCCGTCGCTCTGCGCGGGAGTGGCAACAAGTATTTGGCTGGAGTTGGTCGTGATCAGTGGTACTGCAGTATTGCCAACCGCGACGGTAAGCGCGGGGGAGAATCCGGTGCCTTGTAGCGTGATCGCTCCGCCACTCACAGGGACTCGCGATGGTGTCACCGAGTCTCCGTAGAGAACATGTGCGTGATAGTGATAATCGGGCCGGCCGTCGCCGCGCAAATCGGCGATTCCGATGATAAAGCTATTCGAGCCGAGTACCTGCGCGTCGAGTCGACTCATGCCGAAAGTCGACGAATTGAATGGAGCAGGAGTAAGTGTTGGGGGAATTGTGCCCTGTGAATCTCCCAAAGCCCATATGCCGACTAGCGGCTGCATTTTTGATTCGCTGGGGGCGCCGGTTTCGTCCAACGCGGTGACCGCTACAGACAAAGTCCGATTTGCCTGGGCTGGGAGTGAGAAATAGGCTACGTCGCCATAGCTGTCGAGCGATCCAACCCAATCGCCCGGAGCAGGAACTAAGGCTGGAGCATCCCAAGTCTCTGCAGTAGCCCATTCGGGCACAGGCTGCGCGCTTCCAGCCATGACGATGCTTTGTTCGAACTCGCCGCCCGCGCTCACGGTGACCACGATAGGCTGGATCGTTCCAGAAGGCGCGACCTGGAAATAGTCGTAGGGACAGACTCCGGCAGACCACGTTGGGTCCACTGCTTCCACAGTGAGCTGATACTGCGCAGAGCTTGCGTTGTTCGGGATCGGCAGGCCTCCGAGATCGAAGAATCCCTCCAACGCTTGATCGGAGGATCCGAATTCGCTATAGAGATTTCCCAGAGGATCGCTTAAGCCGGTGATGGGATTGCCTGCATTGCCGGTAAAGAGGACTCCGGAGACTGATGCGGCTTCGTACTCGTGCGAGGGCAAGTTAGTAGCGGGATCAATCCATTGTGCGACAACGTTCACGCCTTGCATCGGTTGAGCGGCGGCACCGGTGTGGTCAACGAAATAGACCGAGCCGTAGATGCGCGCTGTGTTCGGATTGATCGATATGGCCGGATAAAGCCGGGATAATGCGGCAATGTCATCCGGTGCGAGTTGGTAGGGATTGGGATAGCAGACCGTGATCGGGACGCAGCTAACCAGGTCCATATAGTGCATGACGGGAAAGCCGGCGAAGTCTGCGGCAGTTGGAGTCGGATTGCCAGTCATCACGTTCAAGTTCAATTGCGACCAACCCAGGCCCAGTATGTTCCCCAGCACCCGCACCAATCGGTATTCCACGTCGGTGAGTTGCGAGGACTGCAACGCACACTGGCCGTTGATGACGACCAGCGCGTGCAGAAAATTTGCCCCCGTGCCAAAGTTGTCCGCGCCTCCATAAGCGGCGTTCCAAAAGCATTGGGAAGGATTTCCGGCACCGGCGCCAAGCAGTGCGTCGGTCACCGTGCCATCGTAGTCATAGACGATGGCGAGCGGTTTTCGCATCGCCGGGGGAGTGATGTCGGAGGGGGCAGTGACAGTTCCACTCGAGTCGACCGCGATGTTGCCGCCATTCACGTCCTCGGCGAGTTGTCCTCCAATATCTACAAAAACTGCCGCGGAGGGCACGGAAGTCCATTGGTTGAAAGCGGTGCCGACAAATGCGTTGGCCAGCGCGTTTGGAAGGATCGGGCTTAGATCTCCCTGATCGGTGTAATAAACGATCTGGCCCTGCGACCAGACCACCGGCTGTCCCATCATGCCGGAGGTGAAGTAGCTGGAGCCAGCAATGTATTCTGGTCCGCCTGCGAAGGTGACGTCAGCCAGCAGGGTGACAAGGGCCAAGACCATCGCTATACCCAGAAGTGGGCTCTTGGTCAATCTCGTTTTTCCTCGTGTAGTCACGTCTTAATTATTCCTCTCCACCAACACGTCCCACGGCGTGGGCGAAGTCAAGGTATGGGATCGCCCTTTTGCCGCCCAGGATGGGATCACTCGTGAAGACCGCAGCGTGGTGGTCACCAATAAGAATTTTCCCTTCCAAGTCCATCGCGAATCGTCCGATTGACCCCGACACTGGGCTCGTGAGGCCAAACTTGCTTGGCGGATAAAGAAACAATAGAACGTGTTCCCCGATGTGGTAATGCTCGCCGCTGTTCCAAAGGCCAGCCCACTCATGGATGGTCAGGGTTTGGCCAGTCGTGGTTCCTCTCATGGCTTGTTCAACCTGGAAGGTGATGGTGGTGGCGGTAGGAGCTTGCCCGGAAACTGGGCCAGACCGTCCGACGGAGGTGACACGACCGGAGAAGATGATGCCGGCGGCTTGAACCATTTGCTTCAGACCAGTTCCGGGCGGAAGAGGAACCGGGTAACGTCTCGGTAAGGTGGGCGGGGACGGAAACCGCAACGGAACCGGCGGTGACTCGATGGGGAGGACAGGCCGCGGAGTCACCGAACCTGGGCCGGCAATGCGACCCTCAACCGCACCCTGTGCGCGCACGAACGCTGGCGCCGTGAGCAGCATTGTTAGTACGACGAGCGAAAAAACGTCGAGCAGACGCCGGATCATCGGCTATCCCCTGGAAATCAATGTCTGCTCGGAGGAATCTGGGAAACCGAGGCCATCCTAACTTTGGTGGCGATACAAAGCTGTGATGGATGTCACCGTCCAGCCTTGTGGATTCTCGTCAGTAAGAACCGCTGTTCTGCGGAAATGACGGAAGAAGATAGTAAAACCCATGGAGCAGAATCGAGCTAATGCCGGGTCGCTAACTGCCGATGAGACACAAGGGGAACCTGCACAACCATGAAAATTCTCTTAGTCGACGACAGCAAGCCGATCCTGCGTGAGAACGAGCGCGTACTCCGCGAGGCTGGCTATGAGGTGGTCTGTGCCGAGGATGGTCAGTCCGCTCTGGACTTGGCCCGGAAGCACAAGCCCGATCTGATCCTGCTGGACATGATCTTGCCGAAGATGAGTGGGCCAGACGTTCTGGGTCACCTGAAGCACGAGCCAGCAACTGCCGACATTCCAGTTGTGGTCTTGAGCAGCCTCACCGAAAAGAATCGGCAGAAACTTGTGGAGGCTGGAGCAGAGGAGTACGTCGAAAAAAACACTCTCATGCCGATGAAAGGGTTGAACCTGTTGCCGAAGATACTGGAGAATGTAATCTGCCGGATCAATCGCAGACGAGGAATTGCTTTCAGTAGCGTCCCTGTAGAAAAGTGAGAAACTCAGTTCTTGAGGCTAGCCAACACGATGCCGCTGATGCTGTTCCGCGCTCAGATTAGCTCCAGCCAGCAATAGCATTCCTGTCAGGAAAGCCCAGAACATCATGCTCACTGAGAGCGCGAAGGGACCGTAGACCTCGGCGAAGTTGAGCCAGGGGAGAGCCAGAATATAACCGTACTTCAGCGCTTCTGAGAGCAAACCCATAATGACGGCGATGGGTAACACCGCTCGCGCCGGGACCTTGCCGTTGGGAAGCACCCAGTAAATCAGGAAGAAGATGGCGATGCTCGCTGCGATGGCGAATGCCTTCATGACCACAAATCCCACCAGACGAACAAAGCCAGTGCCGTGGCCGCGCAATAGCAATTCCATGAGCGTAACGTTGCCTGCGGTTAAGGCAATCGAAAGCAGTGCCAGAACGCCGCAGGCAAAAGCGAGTCCCAGCGATATGAGCTGATTGCCAAGATAGGAGCGGTTATTTTGAAAGCGCCAAATGCGATTGAGCGCGACCTCCAACGGCATGAACACGCCCGAGGAAGTTACCAAAAGGATGACTAGCGAAACCACCTGCACACGATGGCGCGTCTCCACCATGGCGTTCAGATTGCGAATTACGAATTCCTGACCGGCGGGCAGATAATCGCGCAAGAGTTCGACCACCACATCGCTCATCACCTGCGAATGAAAAACTCGCCGGATCAGCGTCATCAACAGGACCACAAAAGGGAAAAAAGAGAGGATCGAGTTCGCAGCGAAGGAAAATGCAAACGTGTGCACGTCAGTGCGTAGCAGATATTTTATGGTGGAAAGGGCCGCATTCGTGCGCGCAGGGCGCGGATGTGGCGGGCGCAGTGGCGGGCCTTCCGCTCCGCGAACGCTAGAAAGTGTGACTTGATCCGGCACGGTTTTCGCCTAATCCTATCAAGCGTAGTTGATGCCAAGACCTTCGGAAAGGAACGAAAGTTACGGACGCGCATGTTCATTTCTTATACAGCGTAAACGATTACGTATGACCAAGGGTCACAATTGCGATTTACCTCTAATTCTTCTTGCGAAACGTTTCACTACTGCTTATTATCGGGTGCTCATAGCCGGATATGTCCGGAAATGAACAGTAGGGTAGGTTGACGTTTTGAGTAGGTCGGTAGAAATCACGGCCGCTGGTCGGGGCTCCGCAAGTTCACGCCGCACTTTCTTTGCGCGGCACTGAACCGAGGAGTCTTTTGCTTTGGGGGCAAGTTTCTTCGGCGCACAAAAGACGCAACCAAGTTCCACCGGTTTTCTTGAGGGGGTGCCCCGGTTCGCCGGGGCTACGATACGGGAAACCCGGGGAACTCATTCTTCGCGACCAGGTGAAAGGAGTATTTCTGTGAGAGAGAAGGGAACAGTGAAGTGGTTCAACGGGGCGAAAGGATATGGCTTTATCCAGCGCTCCACGGGGGAAGACGTGTTTGTACATTTCTCCGCGATTCAGGAGAACGGCTACCGCTCGCTCAACGAGGGTGAGACCGTCGAGTTCGATTTGCTCAAAGGCCCCAAAGGCTTTCAAGCGGGCAACGTCGTCCGCGCCTAACCGCGAACATTGTGAGTGCCAACCCTCCCGCCCCCGCGGGAGGGTTTTTTAATCTGATCGACACACCCTATCGCGAAGTGTCTTATCGCTTTGCTGGTGCAGCGCTGCCTAGGGCCAGCATGCCGAGCGAAGAGCCCCGCGAAGATTGGGAAGCAGCAGCGAGGTCGGATTGCTCTGCCCCAGTGCAGTTTCCAGCGGCGATTGCTGTGTTGGCAGTATCCTCGTAGCCGACGCCGAGCACATGAATAATGGTGTGTTTCCGGTTGGGGCCTCCCACAAAACTAACGTGCAGGCGCGCCCAGCCGTAGTGCACTTGCTTGGCTTCGGAGAATTGAAAGCCAATAAAGCTATCCTGCACGAGGCTGAGGTTTCCTTTGTGTTTGAGCTTGGTGCCGCCTCCGTGCGCCGAGTAACGTCCTCTTCCGTAGGTGAACAACAGGCCGTACGATGAGCCTTTTCCAAATTGGCCGCCCGGGCCGATTTCAGCCCCGGAAGCCACGTCGGCAGGAATGCCGTTCGACAGCAGCACATTTGCCCCCGCCGAATTCGGAGTGAAGAAGCCGCGATTCCACCACATCCAGGTGCCAACCCCGGTGGTGGTGAACGATCGGAATGTCGAATTTGTCGACTGCGCAATATTGAAGGGTGCAACGCCCCGCCCCGTGGGCGACAGCGGAACGCTGGTGGTCTGCGCCAGTTCAGCGGAAGTGGTCTTGCAAATCGGAGTGCCTTCGGCGGGCATGGCGCAAGCAAGGGCGGCGACTCCGGCTGCGCCAGCCGCCAGAGCATACCCGTTCAACCTGTCGCAGAGCGGCTCAGGAAGTACGGCGGAGGCTTTCGTTCGCGAGTGACCTCGCTTCGTGACATTCGATTTCAAGACCGGCATAGCCATCCTCTTTGCGGAGATTCAATTTCGCAGTCGCGCACATCGCACATCGCAATTTCAATCCGATCACGGCAATCCAAAGACATAAGCAGTGCCGAGCGCTGACTTGCGTTGAGTGCCGACCACCAGCGTCTTCCCGCTGATACCCAAAGAGTTTCCAAAATACACATTGAAGTGAGCGTCGGCACCGGTAAGAACAATGCTGCTCGCCGCGTTCTGCCATCCGCCCGCCGGTTCCTCAAATATGTACACGCCGCCCGAAAGGCCGTTTGGCGCTACCCCACGATACGGTGATCCCACGGCAGCAATCTTTCCGCTGATTCCGACCGACCAACCGGTCTCCAGGGCCGCGCTGTCGCCTGGAGTGAGCATGGCCGTCTGGGTCATGTTTTTCCACCCGGAGCTAGATTTCTGAAACACAAAAGCTGCCCCTAGAAACTTCTGGTAAGCCGGAGCACCTGTGAGCACAGTGTTTCCGCTCACAGAAATGGATAAACCGATCTGCTCTCCGCCCGTGGAATTGGATACCGTTAACTCGGCGGTTTGGGTCATGCTCCGCCAGCCCGTGACAGGCTCGACAAACACATAAGCCTTTCCCGGGCCGGGACTCAAGAAGTCTCCGTCTTGAGGTGCACCGATCGCTATGGTTCCCCCACTGATTGACACGGACCAGCCGAAGCGATCACCCATCGCGCCATCCGCGGGAGTCAGCTTCGCGGTCTCCGTCATGTTGTGCCAACCACCCGCCGGTTTGACAAATACGTACGCTTCACCTGGAGTTGACGTGGTATCACCGTCGTCGCTAATTACAATGGTGTCGCCACTGATGGCAACCGCTTGGCCGAAAGTGCCCTTGCTATCGTCCGAGGGCGACAAGACTGCAGTGGGGGACATATTGGTCCAGCCGCCGGGCGGTTTCACATAAACAAACGCGTAACCCGGCATCCCTTGGAAACCGATTGGACCCACCGCCACAATCGTGTCGCCATCAATTGCCACAGGAGCCATGTAGGGCTCAGTCGGCGCGGGGCCGCTGAGCTTTGCCACTGGAGGAGAATTCCGCCATCCCTGGGTGGCTCTGGTGAAAACCTGGGCAACTATCTTCACGCCGCTGCCTAGCGGCTCCTGGCCGATCACGACCGTGTCGCCGGAAATGGCGACCGAATTGTTCTCCAAGCCGAGACAACACCCATTGATCGGCACAAATTTGGCCAATTGAGACCAATCGCCGGGCGACACGGAAACGGCATTGCTTGCGGCAGCACGTGCCCCAGCGGCAGGCGGTTTCATCCGTTGAGAGACCGGAATGGTCTGGGCCGCACACAGCGATGCAAGCAACATCGTGAACGAAAGGATCGAGACAAGACGAACAGTGAAGTGATGAGACGCCATTGCAACCTCGCTAGTTTGGTTTCGGACTGATAGCTGCATAGGCACAAAATCAAAGTGCCGTCGAAAGAAGCCAGGAGCAAGGCAAAGAAAGAGTGCGTCTTCTCGTTCTAGTCACTGAGAAACCTCGATTGCGGATAGCATCGAAATTCTTGCGGGACGGTGTCGGCAGAAACGGTCACCCAGAGCCGCATTCTCGGGGAGGACGAGGGCGCACCGGGAAATAAGTATCTGTTCTTTCTACACGCCAGTCAAGGATCGAATGGGGATTTTACGGCTTGGAGTCTAAAGACCTGAAATTGACCGAGACTAATAGCCAAGCTTGGGTTAGCGCAGCTCCAGCGACACCAAATCTCCATCCGCTGCGCCACCGGGTTTGTAGTTCACCGACACTGCGCGGTCGTTCCACGCGCATGAGAACGTGTCGGCACCCAGCAACAGCAGTGACTTGTAATCGGCAGTATGCAACTTCAGAACGGTTGTGCCGGAAGTCACGGTAAGTACCGCGCCAGGCGATTGTGAGCAGTCCACACTCACCAGCCGGCCGTGCACAAACTTGGAGGGTCGCCGGTCCGCGGGTCCGCTGCTTTGTGCGGTTTGTTGCGCCGCGGCGCGCTTGGCGGCGTCTTCTTCGAGCACGTCGAAGGGTGACTTTTGCGGAGCAAGTTTCTGCGATGCACTCGCCGATGCAGCGGAGATGCCGTACTTTTGCTCGGTCGTGAGCCGGTCGAGTTCTCCGCGTGCTGCCGCCGCGATCTGCGGATTCCCGCTCGTCTTCAGCCGATCGAATAGGGCCTTCGCAGCGTCCCACTTCTTCGCCGAAACGTAGATTTCTCCCAGATGGTAGAGATACTCCTGATTGCGCGGACTCTGTTGAATGGCGGCACGCTCGGCCTGCATTGCAGTCATCGAGCCGCCGCCTTCCATACGCGCCATCGCCATCAAGTCATACGCGGCGGCGAATTCCGGCCGCCAGTCGAGTACGGCGCGCAGATCCTGCATCATGTTCGGCAGTCCCTGGATGTCGGTATGCTTGGTTTGTGCGATGCGATACTTGAGCACGCAAAGGTAGTAACGAATCCAGAGATCGCGCTGGTCTAGCGCGGCAGCGTCGCTCAGTTCTTCGGCCGCAGCATCGAACTCGCTATGCTGCATGTGATCCCAGGCCAACGCACGATGCGCGACCTCATTCCCGATGGCCGAGATGAGTGGAGCGGCATCGTTGTCGTCTTTATTGCCGTAGTTTTTCTTATTTTCCTTTTCTTTCTCTTTATCGGATGCCTTGGAATCCGCGAGGCTGGGAGTCGTCGCCAACGTCTTCAACTCCTGCAAGCCGGCTTCGCGGCGCTCGGGAATTCTCACCTTCACCTCGGCCACCGAGGCGCGGGCATCCGCTTCGCGCATCGGTTTTGAGGTCATTACGTTGTCGTCCGGTCCAACCGGTGTTGGAGATTGATAAACCTGTGGCACGTTGCGCTGCGATCCCGGCTGCTTCGACGCGTCGAGCGCGACGAATAGCGGCGTGAGCGAGTGAAAGTAATCTTTGATCGCCTGGTCGAATTGAGCGGCGCTCATGCCGTACGCCTTCTGAATCGCTTCTTCGACCGGCACGTGCTGGTTCTCAACCAGATCAAAGTAGGTTCCCGTCTCCGGCAGTTTTTTCTCGTGCAGCAGGTAATGCATCACCATCCACGATTGCGCGTAGAACAGCGTGTGATGTGTGCCTTCGCTGTAGTTGGAGGTGTCATGCTTCATGGTGAACAGGTCGGGAAGCGAGATCCAAACTTGCGCACCCAGCAGTTCGGTTAGCGATTTCGGCGGATTCTGTGCTTCGTGCTGATTCTCCAGCAGATCCGTGGTGAAGACGGGATTTAGTTCGGGGTCGCTGCCGATCTCAACCTGCTTGTTATCGACGCGGATCGAGCTGAAGTATTCGGCCAGGCCTTCGTCGAACCATCCCTCAGCCGGAGGGTAGTTATAGTTCAGAAGCAGGTGGGCAAAGTCGTGAGCAACGGCACGCCATGACTCTTCTTCGAACAAATTAAGCACGATAAGATTCTGATCTTCGCCGGGCACAAAAAATCCAGGCACGCCGATTGGCTGCCCTTGTTGTAACGGAGCCGTCTGGTAATAGTCTTTGTCATTCTTGAAAGCGAGGATGGTAAGCGGCGCAGGTTCGTTCAGGCGATCTTTCATCAACAGCGTGGCAAAGACCGCCCGCATCTGCTCGAAGTGCAATGCAACGTCTTTGCCTTTTTTCTCGCCGGCATCGGTGATGACGGTGTAGTGCGTAGAGTGGATTTCAAGCCAGGGAGACTGCTCGGCCGCGGGAGCCGGCGAAGAGAGCACAACGCACAGAAGTAACACGCAGAACAACCCAGCCGGGATGGAACGAGTGCGGCTCATGCGTATACCGCCGGGAGAGGACCACTACTCAAGCGCAATCAAAATGCTAACACGAGGGCCGTCGGGGCATCCTATGGAACAATCTGGCCTTCTTACATTGACGGCACGAAAAAAAAGAAGTCAAATGAGTGCCGATAGCTCGTTCTAGAAACGGCAATCCCCACAGGAGCATGGCGCAGCTGTGAAGTCTTTGCGAAATGCCCGCGAAACTTGGCACTGCGAACCCCTCTGGACATGCGGTCGTTCCGGGCTTCGATCCAGCGCGATTCTGGTTGTCTCTCTGCTGGCTCTGGTCCTCTTCATCGAACGCTCCGAGGCTCAGAGCCCAGACGCTGACACTGCCCAAAACAAAATTCATGGCACCGTCATCAATGCTGTTACCCACGATCCCATCGGCCGGGCGCTCGTCTATTCCGGTGACAACCACTTCGCAACTCTTACCGATAGCGAGGGACGCTTCGAGTTCACCCAGCCGGAGAACAGCGGCGCTCGTTATCCGTGGATGGCTCGAAAGCCGGGCTTTCTTGAAGAACTGAACAGGAGGAACGAGGTCGAGGTATCGCAGAGCGGCGCTCTCACGATCTCTTTAGTGCCTGAGGCGTTGATTCAAGGCCGCGTCACACTTTCAACGGGAGATGCAGCAATCGGCATCAACGTGCAGGTCTTCACGCGCCAAGTGCAAGACGGCATTGCTCACTGGAGGCCTGGGGCTATGGACCGGACGAATTCGAACGGCGAGTTCCGCTTCGCCGAACTGCGGCCCAGCGAGTATAAATTGCTCACCCACGAGTTCATGGACAACGATCCGGCCGTCACAGCGCCGGGGGATCCGCCGACCGGGTTTCCACCCGTCTACTATCCAAGTTCCGCTGATTTTGTCGAGGCCAGCACGATTCCGCTTGCGGCCGGGCAGACATTCCACGCGGATATTGCGCTCGTCGGCCAGCCCTATCATCAAGTGAGAATTCCAATCGCGAATGCCGAGGGCAGGGGAGGAATGAGCATTACGATATCGCCGCAGGGGCATCGTGGACCGGGATATTCGCTTAGTTACAACCCGGAAAAACAGAGAATCGAAGGCTCGCTGCCAAACGGGAAATATCTCGTCGAAGCAAGAAGCTATGCGCCAACTTCGTCGATCGGGCAGGTGAATATTTCCGTTGCCGGGGCCCAGGTCGAGGGTCCGAGCATGGCACTTACCGCGACCAGTTCGATTGTCGTGAACGTCAAGGAAGAATTCACTTCCACGAATTGGAACGGTTCTGGGATGATTTCCTCCGGAGGACGAACCTTTCCCATGCCAAAGCAGCGACTCGATCTAGATGTCAGCGTCGAATCTGCGGAGGAGGACTTCACCCAGCAGCAAGGAGGTGGATCGCTTCGTCCGCCCACTGGGCCTAACGATAATTCCATGGTTCTCGAAGACATTACGCCCGGTCGATATTGGTTGCGGGTGCGGGCAGGCCGGGGCTATGTGGCATCGGCGACCATGGGAGGGATTGATTTACTCCGCCAGCCGTTTGTTGTTGGGCTGGGAGCGACTGTGCCGATTGAAATCACCATGCGCGACGACAACGCAGAAATCGAAGGCTCAGTGGCGGGAATCACTCCCGCGGCGACGCCCGAAAGCCTGGGCAATGGGCGATGGCGGCCCTCAGCCCACATTTATTGCGTCCCTCTGCCAGATAGCCCGGGTCAGTTTTTGGAACTCTCCGCATCGTCGGATGGAACGTTCGATTATCAGATGGTCGCACCTGGAACTTATCATGTGATGGCGTTCAAGAACCGGCAACCGGAGCTTCCTTATCGCGATCCGGAAGCAATGAAAGCTTACGACTCGAAAGGCCAGGTCGTCCGCGTTTCTGCCGGCGAGAAGGCGAGCGTTCAGTTACAGATTATTAACAGCGAGTGAAAAGGCCAGTGAGCAATGGGAGCAAATATGCTGCGGGGATATAGGCCGATGTGCGCGATCCCGCCCGCCCGCTTCTTGCAGATAATGGCCCTCTGTGTGTTTGGCCCATGGCTGCTGGCCGCGGCACAGACGGCGAAGCCGCCTCAAAGGTCCACTTCCAGCGGATACCGAATCGCAGGAACGGTAGTGAGCAAAACGGACGCGCGTCCTCTCGCCCGCGTGCGAGTGACGCTACGAGAGGCGAAGGAGCAGCAAAAATTTGAGTCCATGGTCACAGCCGAAGACGGTAAGTTTGAATTCCGTGACGTGCCCACGGGAAAGTATTCGCTGGAGGGTGGGAAGCGCGGATTCATCTTCGCCCGTTATGATCAGCATGATCAGTTTTCCACCGCCATTGTCACTGGAGCCGGTCTCGACATCGAAACTCTCGTGCTGCGGCTCGCCCCCAATGCGGTGATCGCCGGCAAAGTTCTGGACGAATTCGGTGAGCCGGTTCGCCACGCAACGGTCACCGTTTATTACGACGATCACAGCTCAGGCGTGGACCAAATTCACCAGTTTCGCTCTGCTCAAACGGACGATCTCGGAGCGTACGAGATTACTCCGCTCCGGCCCGGCACTTACTTTTTGTCGGCGAATGCCAAGCCTTGGTATGCCGTTCATCCCCCGTCGGAATCGCGACCATCGGGATCAGCGCGTTCGCGGGCAGCGAATTCGGTGCCGGAGGCGGACCAATCAGGGGACGACCCGCCAGCCGTCGATCGATCACTCAACGTCGCCTATCCGGTTACTTACTATCCGGACGCAGAAGCGGCGGACGATGCGGCGCCCATCTCGATTCAAGGCGGTGAGCGCGTGGAAGCGGATTTCCACCTAAATCCAGTGCCGTCTCTGCGCCTGCTCTTTCGTGTGCCTGCGGACGGCAACCGTCAGTTCTTTGTTCCTCAGCTTCAACAACCTGCCTTCGATGGTTTTACCCCTGTCCAAGCCAGCGGTACTCAACGCGTTGCGCCCGGATTGATGGAGGTTACTGGCGTCCCCGCGGGACGCTACAACGTTCGCCTGTTCGCCAACGGCTCGAGCCTCCAAATGGATGGCGTCGATTTCACCAAGGATGGTGAGTTGATCGACACCTCCAAGAGCGAAGCCGCGAGCCAGGTCAAATGCTCGGTTCAAATTTCCGGCGAGCCCACGATTCCGCCAAACCTTATGGTCGCGTTGCGTTCGGGCGGTCGAGGGATTGCTGTTGCCCGGCCCGTCGATTCCAAAGGCGAAGCGGAACTTCCAGAGGTGGCCGCTGGCCGCTACGAAGTATCAGTATTTGGCGGCGCGAAGCGCTACTCCATCTCGCGCATGTCGGCAGAAGGCGCGGATGTTTCCGGCCACATTCTGACCGTGACGCCGGGATCGTCCCCTTCCGTTTCTCTCACTGTGGTAGGCGGCAGCGTGGAAGTGGAAGGAACGGCAAAGAAGGCTGGCAAGGGCTTCGCTGGAGCCATGGTGGTTCTGGTGCCGACAAATCCAGAGGTAGATCACGATCTCTTCCGCCGCGATCAAAGCGATCTGGATGGCACGTTCACTCTTCACGGGGTGGTCCCCGGCTCTTATACGCTTGTGGCAATCGAGAACGGATGGGATCTCGACTGGTCAAAGCCCGGCGTGATTGCCGCCTACGCCAAGCATGGACGAAGCGTCCGGGTGGGCACTCAAGGGGAGCATTCGATGAGCGTCGCGGAATCGGTCGACGTTCAACCCAAATAGGTTGCCTCGGTCTATAATGACTGCCACTCATGGCACTGACCTCTGGCACCAAACTAGGGCCTTACGAAATCGTCTCTCAGCTCGGCGCGGGCGGGATGTGTGAAGTCTACCGCGCCCGCGATACGCGCCTCGATCGCGAGGTCGCCGTCAAAGTTCTCTCCGGACATTTCGTTTCGAATCCCAGTCTGAAGGATCGCTTCGAGCGCGAGGCGCGCACCGTCTCGCAACTATCCCATCCCATGCTTGGCGAATTTTTGGTGTGATAGGTATCGTGCCCGTGGAGCATAACAGCCTCTATTCTGGCCTTTGTGAGGGTTGGCAGGACTCTTTATGTAGCGATTCACCAAACTCTCAGCGATCACGTCCCACGAGGGTCGCTACGCTTCGAGTATCCATTTCTGACTTGCAATTGTTGAACGGTGATAAACATGGGTGTTGGTAAGTGTTACGGATGGACGGGCGCGCTCCTGATTTTTTCGATGCCTGGGTGGGCGCAAGCGTCAAGCAGCCCGATCACGCTCGCGATTGAACCGAAGGAAGCCTACGTCGAGCAAAAGAGTGCGCAACGAATCCTCAATTTCGATCTTCTGCTGCGCAATATTGGCCCGGTGGCGCTGCGGATTAACAAGCTTCAAATTTCAGTCTACGACTCAACTGGCACGTTGGCATATCGCCGATACCTCGACGAAAACGGCCGCCCCTCGGGGATTTCGACAGTGCCCGACCGAATCGTGCCTGCAGGAGGAACGCTCGACGTATTCAATCCGTTCTACTCCTTCGATGAACAAATGCCTCTGGACCATCTTCACTATGAGGTGTTCTTCGAGAAAATCGACGTAAAAGAACCCAACCTCCTGAACTTTTTTACGAAAGCCGAGGTCGATGTTTCGCCGACGCTGTATCCGGGCAAGACAGCTCTGCACCTTCCGTTGCGGGGACGAATTTACGTTTTCGACGGGCACGATTTCTATGCTCACCATCGTCGGCAGATGGTTTTTCGCGACAACAAGTTTCGCCCCAACGCCGTGCGCTTCGGCTATGACTTGATGATCATGAACGCTGCTGGAGAATTGTTTCATGGCGACCGGTTTGTCCCCGAGAACTGGTTTGCCTATGGGGCCACGATCTACGCGCCCGCGGCCGGAACCGTCGTTGACGTCGCGAATAACATTCCGGACAATTCGTATAAGAACTCTGAAGTCGTGTACCCAAAGCTGCCCGATGATGTCGATCCCATCGGCGTTGGCAACCATGTCGTCATCGACCACGGCAACGGCGAGTTCAGCATCATGCCGCACATGAAACGAGGAAGCGTGCGCGTCAAGGTCAACGACCATGTGAAACAGGGCGATCCGATCGGAGCTGTGGGCTTTTCCGGCGATACCTTCCTGCCGCATCTGCACTACCAGATCATGGACGGAATCGACGAAGGTACAAGCCGAGGCCTGCCCTCTTACTTCGACGACTTCCAGAGGGTTCTCGGATCGGCGTTGGTACAGGTGAAGCACGGCCAAATCGATTCCGGGGACATCGTAGAGAATTCCTGGCCGAAATAGTCAAACTGTACGGTGTAAATCATTCCACATCGCCCTCGTCGCAGGAATCTAAAAGTAGCGCCGCCGTCTCGGGGGCTTCGGAAATTGTAATAGATCGTGTCCGCGGGCGGGGATGCCCTCCGGACAGTCGGCAGGATGCCGGTGCTATAAATTCAGTCCCCGCTGGCGTGGCTCTGCGTAGGCACCAGAACTAGCCGTGGACGTGCTCCCGCGACACGCGGTTGGGCCGCGCGGCCACACATATGAATAATGCCGATCACCGCGGCATAAGCTGCGAGAACACCAGCCCCCACGGATACCACAACGGTGAGGCAGAGAATCAGAGGCATGAACAACGGAATCACAAAAGCCACCTTATTAATTGCAGTTATTTGATGCCGCAACCCACACCTACGTTGTCGGCCACCCGCAGAGGCTTCTTTACAATTTACCTGCCTTGACGCCCGCTGCTAGTGACGACCCAGATGCGCCGTAGTAAAATACGAAGTAGAGCTGCGCAGTTCTACTGTCGAACAACCTAGAGGACCTGTCGACGTTACGGAAGGCCCATCCAGCCTAGCTTTTCAGTCCAATAACTAAATGGCTATTACCAAGATCTCGGTGCGTGGGGCGCGCCAGCATAATCTCAAAAACATTGACGTCGAGATTCCGCGCAACTCCCTCACGGTTGTGACAGGGCTGAGCGGCTCCGGCAAGTCCTCGCTGGCTTTCGACACCATTTATGCCGAGGGCCAGCGGCGCTATGTGGAGACGCTCTCCACCTACGCCCGCCAGTTTCTCGACCAAATGGAACGCCCGGATGTCGATGCAATTGACGGACTTAGTCCTTCCATCTCGATCGAGCAGAAGACCACCAGCCGCAGCCCGCGCTCGACCGTCGGCACCATCACTGAAATCTACGACTATCTTCGCCTCTTGTTTGCCTCCATCGGCGTGCCGCATTGCCCCAAGTGCGGACAACCCATCAGCCGCCAGTCTGCCGAGCAGATCGTCCAGCGTGTCATGGCGCTTACGCCCGAAGACCGAGTCATGGTGTTGGCGCCGATCGTCCGCGGACGCAAAGGCGAGTTCAAGAAAGAAATGGAGACGCTGCTCAAGCACGGCTACACTCGTGCCCGTGTCGACGG
>JBAPOI010000964.1:0-17767 GCA_049279555.1 Candidatus Sulfotelmatobacter sp. | reverse complement strand
TGAAAATCACAGCCTATAATCAGCATGACGTTGGCTCCTCTCACGAGCCTTGGTCTTGTTTCATCGCATACCAATCTACTCGCGATGGGCCAACGTCGTTATGCAATCAAAGCCCCGCGTTTTCTCCAGCGGGGCGAGGGATCTCACCAGTGGTCAGTGGTCCGCGCACTGTTTTTCTTTCTGATGTTCTTTTGTATGCTTCATGATCCGATGTTTTCCTCGAGAAGTCATCGATGTGGGGGTTTTCCTAGGGTTTTGATTTTCCTAGGGTTTTTGATTTTCCTAGGGTTTTTGATTTTGGCTTGCGCGCCGGGCCGGTCAAGCGGGGAGGTCCTACGCTCCGCCTGAAAAGTGGCTACGCTCAGGATGACGCCGGCTGGGAGAAGTGGACGCTGCTTTCAAACTGAACCACTACCGGTCCTCTATGCCGAACACGCGATTTTGATTTTCCTATACTTTAAACCACCGACTGTCCAACCTGGACAACGCCATCTTCGCCGCATGATAGCCACACATGCCATGCACTCCTCCACCCGGTGGAGTGGATGCAGAGCAAAGGTAGATATTGCGAGCGGACGTGGCGTAATGCCGCCATGTCGGTCGAAAGAGAAACTGACGAATGTCCATGACGCCGCCTCCGATATCACCTCCCACCAGGTTGGCGTCCATGCTCTCAAGATCCGCGGGAGAAAACACACGCCGCGCCAAAATGCATTCGCGAAAGCCAGGAGCGAAGCGCTCAATCTGATCTTCCAGTCTCTCAAGCATATTTTCTTTGGACCCATTCGGGACATGACAGTAAGCCCAAGCCGTGTGTTTACCCTCTGGAGCCCGTGAGCTGTCAAAAAGACTCGGCTGGGCCAGCAGAACGAACGGGCGTTCGGCGACGTGTCCGATTCGGACCGCCTTTTCAGAGGCAGCAATCTCCTCAAAGCTTCCGCCCAGGTGCACCGTCGCTGCTCGCAAGCAACCGGGAGCTTTCCAGGGAATGGGTGCGTTCAGCGCGTAATCCACTTTGAAGACACCGGCTCCGTAGCGGTATCTCCCCAGTCGTCGCTTGTAGCTCTCAGATAAGCTCTGCCCGCCAACCTTGACCAGTTGCTGCGGAGTTAGGTCACAGAGAAGCAAGTCATAGTTCGGAAATACGTTCGCCAGTGCCGACAAACTCTCGACCGGCGATGAAGTAGTCACCTTGCCTCCGAAGCTCGAGAGATAACTACAAAGCGCGTTAGTAAGTGACTGCGCGCCGCCGCGAGGAATCGGCCAACCAACGGCATGCGCAGGCACGGCCATCAGGATTCCGAAGGCCGCGCTCAATGGTTCGTCCAGGCTGAGGAAAGAGTGGGCGGCCAAGCCCGCGAATAGTGCCCTGGTTCGTTGGCTGCGAAACCGGCGGGCGACAGATTGGGCCGACCGTATCGCGACCATTCCGAAACGCGCCATCAGCCATGGATGTCGGGGGACGAAGGAAACGGGGCGCAGTATCTCTGGAGCAAATTCAGTCCAGTGCTCGACGAACGGACGCATGAGCTTGTCCCACGCTGCCCCGTCGATCCCAAGGGAATCCCTAGTTTGGTCCAGGTCACGATCCAACATCACCGCCGTGCCGTCGTCGAGAGGATGCGCCAAGGCAGCCGGCGAGTGGATCCACTCCAAGCCGTGCTCGATCAGAGGCAGCGACGAGAAGAATGGCGACCCCGCGCCGAGGGGATAAACGGCCGATCCGAAATCATGCCGAAAACCCGGTAAAGTTAACTCCAGCGTGCGGGCAGCCCCGCCCGGCGTCGACTCCGCTTCCAGTACGTCCACCTGCAGTCCAGCTTGGGCCAGAATGATGGCCGCTGCCAGTCCATTCGGACCGGCACCGATTACGCACGCCTTTCGGCTCATCGTGAATTACCCTAAATGACCTTCACAGAATATCCGTTGACCTTAGCATAAGTTATCTCCGCGGCGCCGTGGGCGATTCAAGCACCCCGACCTCCCGCCCTTCGAACGGCTCTAAGAGCGTTGCTGACTAAGCCTGTGGTCAGGCGTGTTCCCACTCGTGAGACTTAAGCCCATTCACTATTGCAAATAGCAAATATGCGATTTTCCCGCATTCCTAGAGGGAATCCCATTTTGAAAGCCTTATTGTCCAATAGGACATGGGGGTTTATGAACCCTCGGAATCTTTTTCACTCGCCTTAATGCTTGCAGACTGAAGATGCTATGCGACTCCCCCAGTCAAAGCTTCATTCACTGCCCTTCCGCCGCGTTTACTACCTAATCGGCATCACGGTTCTCCTGATCGGCTTTCTGCCCACAAGTTCGGAAGCCGCGACGGGACAACTAGCCTGCACTCCGAGAACGGTAAGGTTCGGAACGATGAGCCTCCACCAGACGGAGACGATCCCAGTTACGTTGACCAATATGGGATCGACTACGATTACGGTGTCAAGCCTGACCTCGAGCGTTTCCAGTTTTGGTTCGGCCGATGTGAGCCTTCCATTCACCGTCGCACCTGGAGAAAGCGTCAGTGTTAATTTGACGTTCACTCCGACGGTCGTGGGATCGACGGGAGGAACCATTACCTTCGGCAGTAACGCAGCCAATCCCTCGCTGAATGTCTTCGTCGGTGGGGCCGGTGTGGCAAACGAGTCCATGACTCCGACCCCGTCAATCCTCGGGTTTGGTAATGTCGCTGTCGGGTCCAATGCCACCCTGCCGGTTTCGGTCACCAATTCTGGATCATCATTCATCCGCGTGACACAGGTCGAAACGACCGGCACAGGGTTTATCGCCAGCGGCCTGAGTCTGCCAATCATCCTTGCGCCGAAGCAGTCCCTCAACTTTAGCGTCACGTTCGCACCTCAGGTGTCAGGCGCTGCGAACGGAAGCGTGATATTGCCAAACGGAGGAGTCACCATCCCTCTCATGGGCATGGGCACATCCGCTTCCCCGGGCCAGTTGACGATTGCCCCGGCCCCTCTGAATTTCGGCGACGTGACAGTAGGACAAACCGGGATTCAGCCCATGACGATGAGCGCGAGCGGGGCAGCCGTGACCGTCACTGGCGCTGGCAGCAGCAGTTCGTTATTCGCTCTGGATGGAGCTACTCTTCCGTTTACCATTCCGGCGGGCAGCAGCATATCGTTCAACGTGGCATTTTCACCGCAAAACAGCGGATCGGCCTCGGGCAATCTGTCGTTCGTCAGCAACGCCTCCAACGCACAGGCAACCGAGCCTCTGAGCGGTACGGGAACGCTGCCCACTTATACCGTCAACCTTTCCTGGAATGGCACTTCGGGAGTCGTAGGCTATAACGTGTACCGCAGCATGTCTGCGACCGGCGCATACGCGAAGATCAATTCGTCGGTCGATCCAAATACCGCCTACATGGACAGCACGGTCACCGCGGGCCAAACGTATTACTACTCTGCCACGTCGGTAAATTCTGCCGGCCAAGAAAGTGGGAAGTCGACACCGGTACAGGCTGTGGTGCCGTAAAAGGTGCCGTAGAACCAGCTTCTTTTCATTGCCTCGAATCTATTGTCCCTTCAACTCTCGCCTCACGTGAAAATCGTGGGCGAGAGTGACTTTTTGTATGCAACAACTTGCATATAACGAGTGACCTCGGTGTATTTCTCAAGCCTCAAAGTAATCATTCTAAATACCTTAGTGGCACTGAGGGGCCATTCTCCTTGGCCCTGCAGATGCGATAGTACTAGTACAGGCGGCCAATACCAGGCCCTCACTAAGGTGACCAATGAACTGGATTCGCACGATTCAACCCAAGGCGACGATTGTGCTAGTAGTTCTGGGACTGTGCCATGTGGCGGTATGCCAACAAGTTTCTGCGGCGCTGCTTCATCCTTCGATGATGGGAGCTGCCTCATTCGAACCCGCTCCTACAGTCACGCTGGCTCCGGTTACTCTGCCCGAAGCGCCCGTCCAGCACCGCTTCCTGGATCGCGAGAACAGTCTGTTGTTTGCCACCAGCGCGGCTTTCAGCGCGGCTGATTTCGTGGTAACACGGGACAACTTGCGCAGCGGCGGTCAGGAACTGAACCCCATCACTAGCTGGTTCACCGGCAGCACGGCGGGACTAGCCGTGAACTTTGCGGGCGAAACCGCCGGCGTGGTCGGACTCAGCTATTTGTTCCACAAGACTGGTCATCACAAAATGGAGCGGGCCGTTTCCATGTTGAACATTGGAGCGTCGGCGGGCGCCGTGTCGTTCGACCTTGCCCATCGCTAAACCGAAGCAGTAACCTTGGCTCTGCTTTCGGTTCCTCGTTCTCCTCGACGCACAACCCAGAGCAACAAGAAAGTTGCGGCAACCGCAATCAGGAAGAAGATGATTCCTCCCTGCCGGTGAAGTCTTCCTGTCAGGTAACTCGGATCGACTCGCGTTCCCAGCATTCCGATGGTAAATATCCGAAGCCCGTTCTTGGCGACGGAGAGCGGAATTGCCACAGCAACCACAAAAGCCTTTCGCCACGGTGAGCGCAGAAGAAGTTGCGCGAGCACCATGGTGGTGACCACGAGCATTAGACTCGATCGAATGCTGCTGCACTCGGGGGCAACCGCGAGGATCAGGTCTGGAATGTGTAGCAGCAAGCCGCGCTGCTCGACCGGTACGCGTGCCGCCACGAAGAGAAGATATGCGGCTTTTGCGGAACCCTGCTGCAGCAAGCGAACGATTGCATCCAGAACAAACTCCGGAAGAGGAACCAGCCAGAACAGGAAGCACAGGGGAAAAAGCGAACGCCGACCTGCCCGTGTGCCGAAACAAAAGAGAAAAGCTCCGATGCACCAAAGCACGAATGCCGCCATGTTTAGCGAGAGGCCGGTATCGACGGAAAACGAGAACAGTCTCCATCTCGCAACCGCACTCATCGCGACTCCGGCAGCGAGTAATACCGAACCAAGGATCACGCCTGATCGACCCGTGGATGCAGGCGATTTCCAATCCAGGAGAATCAGAGCGGCGCTAATCGGGATAATCAGAAGCAGGTGAGTATATCGCTCGTCGCTGAGGGCCAGAGCCAGCGACGATTGAAGAGGATTCCACCAGAGCGCCACTGAGATTGCTCCGAGAAGCGAAAAAAACAGAAGCGGAGATTTCCTGAGAATCGACTCTCGGTCGGGTTCGTCTGACACAATTACCTCTTGATAAAGCCGTTCGCCTCAGCGGCATGGTTCTGCTAGCGGCCTGTTTCTATGACGCCGCTGAACTCTTCCCGGTCGAGGCAAGGACCCGGATCTCCGACGCCACGCAAATGACGAAGCATGTCACGCTGACTTCGAAGAGATTCCGCTTCGTTAAGCTCATTGCCATGAATAAGGTCCTGGCAATGTTAAGATGCACCAATCCTCCACACAACAGAGTGAGCCATCCCACGTAATACGTAATCCTTGCGACTAGATGCAGCCGAGCGGATCGATCCATAGTGTCCTCCTAATTTCTTTCGACAATTGTGGCGACGTAACCACCGAAAGATTGCCCCAAAAAGACTGCCCTAAAATAAGTGCATCACGTTAGCGGAATTGTAGCAGTAATTCGCTCAACCATTATTTACTCGCCGCGGTAGGCTGCCTACAGAGCGGAGCCGAAATCGCTGGAGCGGAAGAATTGCCGGGTTTACTGGATGGAATCGCGACAGATATTATGTTCGAGGGATCGCTTTCCACACGTCGAACGCTGATGGCCCGAACCACGTAGGTGTACTTGCCGCTGTTTTCGACCCAGTCGTCCATACAACGCGTGCCGGGAAATGGAGTGGAATTGACCAGTTTCGGAGTGGGGTCTCGACGGCCTTCGCCCCTATAGATGCAATAGCCAATGGCGGCACCGTGCTTGGCATTTGGTGGAGCGCTGGCTTTCCACGAGAGGACTACGTGGTGCCCCGCATCGGCCGGGAGCGGTTGCTGCACCAGCGAGGAACCGAGCATCGGACAAACCAGAGTGCTGCTTGAAGAGGGACTTGGAGGCGTGGAGGGCTGTCTAGTAGCCGTTGGCACCTGCGGACTAGAGGCTGGACTCTGTGCTCCTCGGCAGCTTGTACATGCAGTCAGCAATGCACCTGCCAGCATGACGAGAAGAGCAAATGCGAAAACAGGAATACGAGCCCGTATGCCGCGAGTCGGCGAGTTCAGTGGCATGGAAGCTTCGTTCTGAGAAGTTTGGGGTTCTTCATCCTGTAGTTCCAGAGTACTCGCGCAAATACAGTTCGAGGTATTTGTAACTAAAGTACCCTCGCTCCACTTTGATTTCACGATTGATTGTGAAATCCTACCTCTTCAAGATGCAACTTTCAGGCGGGCTATGACTCCGGGCGAGGACTCTACAATCCCACCGATGTTCAGCATCGTGATCCCTGTTTACAACGACTGGATATCGCTTGATCAGTGTTTGCAGTCATTGGGGAAGCAATCGGACAGTCCAAGTTTTGAAGTCATCGTGGTCGACGACGGCAGCACCGAGAGTGCGCCGGAATCGATTCGCAACCCGGCTCATGGATATCAGCTAACCACTATTCGGCAATCTCACGCGGGAATCCCCGCCGCGCGCAACCATGGTATTCGGGCTTCCAAGGGCGAGGTTGTGCTTTTCGTAGACGCCGACTGCCGCCTCCGGCCAAATTGTCTTGCGATCCTTGGTGAAACGATTGTGCGCTCTCCGCAACACGATTACTTTCAACTGCGCCTGTTGGGAAACCGCTCCAGTCTGGTTGGCAGAGCGGAAGAGTTGAGGCTCATGGCTTTGCAAGAGCACATGCTTCAGCCCGATGGCCGCATTCGTTACCTGAACACCGCTGGATTCGCCATCCGGCGCGCGCGAGCGACCCGCGAAACCGAACTGTTTGATCCCACTGCGCTGCGAGCGGAGGATACGCTGCTACTAGTGAATCTGATCCAACGCGGGGAGCTTCCCTTGTTCGTTCCCGAGGCCGCCGTCGAGCACACCATCCAACTATCTTTTCTGGCATGCCTGCGGAAGGATGCGCAGTCAGCCTACCTGGAGAGAAGAGCGTACGAGATCATCGCCGCAAAGGGAGTAAGAATCCGGGCGACCCAGCGCGAACGTCTGCGGTTGCTGCTGGCAATGTGGAAAACGGCGGGAGAGCGCTCGATTGGAAGGTTGGCGTGGATCACGCTGGTGTTCCGGCAGACGCTGCAGCGGATGATCTCTTCGGTTTACGAATGTCTGGGCGTTGGGCTGAAGCCGCAGGTAACTCGCCAAGTGTAATTCGAGTCCTTTCCAATTAAACTAGAACCTATGAAGGACTTTCGAAAATTCTACATTGATGGAAAGTGGGTCGAGCCAGCTGAAGCCCACGACTTCACGGTTATTAATCCTGCCAACGAAGAGCCGCTCGCAACCATCTCGCTGGGAGGCGCCTCAGATGTCGACTCTGCAGTGAAGGCAGCGAAGCGCGCCTTCGATTCTTATTCAGAAACCAGCGTGGATGAACGGCTGGCGCTGTTGCAACGGATCATTGAGGTTTATCAATCGAAAGCGGGAGAGATGGCCCAGACGATTTCCCTGGAAATGGGAGCTCCCATCACCTTTTCCAAACGAGCGCAGGTAGCGGCCGGGTTGGGCCACCTGATGGAAATCGTGAAGGTGCTGGGCTATTTCAAGTTCGAAGAGTTCAAGGGATCGACTTTGATGCGCAAAGAGCCAATCGGGGTGTGCGGACTTATCACTCCGTGGAACTGGCCCATGAATCAGATCATTTGCAAAGTGGCTCCTGCGCTCGCCGCTGGATGCACCATGGTTCTCAAGCCCAGTGAAATGGCTCCACTTTCTGGCTTGTTGTTTGCGCAGATTTTGCATGAGGCTGGCGTTCCGCAGGGTGTTTTCAATCTGGTAAATGGCGATGGGCCTACGGTGGGAGCGGCGATTTCGTCTCATCCTGATGTGGCCATGGTGTCGTTTACCGGATCAACCCGAGCCGGCATTGCAGTCGCGGTAGCCGCCGCCCCGGGCGTGAAGCGGGTCACGCAAGAATTGGGTGGCAAATCGGCAAACATTATTCTGGATGACGCCGACTTCGCGAATGCGGTCAAGCTGGGCGCGCAGGAATGCTTCCGCAACACGGGCCAGTCGTGCAACGCGCCGAGCCGGATGCTGGTTCCCCGATCCAAAATGGCTGAGGCGGCGAGCACAGCGAAACAGGCGGCCGACACCACCAAAGTTGGAGATCCTTTTGCGGAAGGCATCGGCATAGGACCTCTCGCGAGCAAAGCGCAATTCGAGAAGGTGCAGCGCCTTATCGACGTGGGCGTCAAAGAAGGTGCAAAGTTGATCGCCGGAGGTCCAGGTTCTCCCGATGGTCTAACGAAAGGCTATTTCGTCAAACCAACCGTATTTGCCTACGTTCGCAACGACATGACCATTGCTCGCGAGGAGATCTTCGGGCCGGTTCTCTGCATCATCCCTTACGACGACGAAGAGGATGCGATACGAATCGCCAACGACACGCACTATGGGTTATCGGGTTTTGTGACGTCCGGAAGCAGCGAGCGCGCGCGGCAGGTGGCAAAACGCCTGCGGACGGGCAATGTCCATATCAACGGATCGCGGGTCGATTTCGGGGGCTGCTTCGGAGGCTATAAACAGTCCGGGAACGGCAGAGAATGGGGCGAAGCTGGCCTCGAGGAGTTTCTGGAGCTCAAGGCTATTTTCGGCTACGCTTCCCCTAAGTAAGCCCTTAGTCGCGGACGATTTGCATTAGACTTGGGAAATGTCCCATCTCAGGACCGCCCAAACCAGAGCATGACTACGGTCACTGGACACAACCTATGCGTTTCCATATGCTTATGAAACGCACGTAGTGGGATTTTGCAGTTAAAAATTGAACCACAGAGACTCCAGTCGCGGCGCGCGCAGCATTCTTCCCCTCGCGGTTTGTACCCCGAAACAGGAGCCTAGCTTGATGAAGAACTAACGAACCTGCCACGGGTCAAACATGCTATCCACGCCGACAACCAGTGTGCCACCGTCTCAGACCGGCGCCGCTGGCGACGACATGACTGAGCGGCTGGCACGCATCTGGCAAGAAGAACTAGGTGTCGAAGTCGTCGTCCCCGATCAGAATTTCTTTGACCTCGGTGGTGATTCCTCCCTTGCGGTCCGGATGTTTTCTCAAGTCGAAAAACTATTCGGAATCAAGCTGCCACTCGCTACCCTTTACGAAGCACCGACGATCGAGGAGCTTGCTGTCATTCTTCGTGGGGAAGCATCGAACCACAGATGGTCGCCGCTGGTGCCGATCCAAGTTGCGGGGTCCCGTCCACCTTTTTTCTGTATTCATGGGGCTGGAGGGACGATTCTGATGTATCGCGAGCTATCGCAGCATCTCGGCGGTGACCAGCCATTCTATGGTCTTCAGTCTCAGGGATTGGACGGGATCTCCCCGCCATTGCAAAGAGTCGACGAGATGGCTGCAATTTACGCAAGGGAGATCAGGAGGGCCCAACCTCAAGGGCCATATTTTATTGGCGGCTATTGCATGGGCGGGACGGTCGCGTACGAAGTGGCGCAACAACTCAGCAAACAGGGAGAAACGGTTGCACTCCTAGCTTTGTTCGACACCATGAATTGGCACAAGATTCCGCTTAATGTCTGGAGCAAGAGTTCGCACGCAATTCAGCGGCTCTTCTTCCACGCCACAAGTTTTCTTAGTCTTGATTCTGCCGATCAGACGAAGTTTTTGGGAGGGAAAGTCAAAATTCTTAGAACCCGAATTCCGGTTTGGAAGGGCAGGCTGCTCGCCAGATTCCAGGAAAACGGGCAGGGAGTGGTGTCCGACTCGCTTGTGCTGGGGCAGATCTGGAAGGCGAATGACCGGGCTTCGTGGACTTATGTTCCGAAACCTTATCCCGGGGTGCTTACGGATTTTCGTCCCCAAAAGCAGTATCGCATTTTCAGCAAGCCGGAATACAAATGGGATCGGCTGGCAAAGGGCCTGGAAGTCGTGGTTCTACCGGTAAATCCCGCAAGCATGCTGGTTGAGCCTTTCGTCGGCCAACTCGCCATCGCGCTGCGGCGATCAATGGACGCCGCGATGCAAAGAACGAAGCACTAACCAGGAATCACGAACTACCGCCGGAGGAAGTTAATTGACAGCCGCGAGTTGCTGGTCCAAAACCTGGACCTATTTCGAAGGCGCATGGCACGAAGGCAATGTCCCGATCATGGGACCACGCACGCATGCCGCATGGCTTTGCTCCGTCGTCTTTGATGGCGCTCGTGCCTTCGAAGGGGTTACTCCTGATCTTGACCTTCACTGCGCGCGCGTGAACAACTCTGCCTCGAAGCTCTACCTGCAGCCTGTCGTCTCGACCGAGGAATGGATTCGGCTGGCCCGCGAGGGGATCAAGAAGTTCGAGAAGGATGCGGCGCTCTACATCAGGCCAATGTATTGGGCGGAAGATGAAGGACCATGGGTTCAAGATCACAATCCTGAATCTACCCGGTGGTGCCTTTCGATCTACGAGGCGCCGATGCGCGTGCCCAAGGGCTTCTCGGTAACGCTGTCGCCTTTTCGCCGGCCGACGATCGAAACCATGCCCGTCGATGCGAAGGCGGGATGCCTGTATCCCAACAACTCGCGCTCGCTTTTTGAGGCGCACGCGCGCGGCTTCGACAATGCGATCGTCTGCGATGTGCTGGGAAACGTCGCCGAACTGGCCACTTCGAATATTTTTATGGCGAAGGACGGCGTCGTGCTCACTCCCATTCCGAACGGGACTTTTCTGGCTGGCATCACCCGCCAGCGAGTCATCGGGTTGCTGCGCCAAAGTGGCGTAACCGTAATCGAAAAGACCCTCACGTACCAGGACTTCGAAAAGGCCGATGAACTTTTCGCGACCGGAAACTACTCCAAGGTTGTGCCGGTGACTCGCATCGGCGAACGAACGCTTCCCTTCGGCCCCATCTATACAAGAGCTAGAGAACTCTACTGGGCGTTCGCAAACTCATGACGCCGAAACTCCAGGAGGATCGCAGAACGAAATCTGAAGCGATATTCTCAGGGATCGAGTTGCTGACCCCGATCTGGCGGCACGTGCTGCAACTCTCGTCCATCAACATCAACGACAATTTCTTCGATCTTGGTGGTGATTCGTCGTTAGCGCTTCAACTTTTTACGGAGATCGCAAAGGAGTGTGGCCGGGAAATGCCCCCGGTCACGATCTATCAGGCGCCGACGATCGCGGCGCTGGCGGCCCTGCTTGAGCAACCTACCACACCGCGCTTCCCTGCCCTGGTGTTACTGAAGCCGGGCGCCGCAAATCCGCCAGTTTTTATTGCTCACGGTCTGGGCGGCAGCGTGATGGATTTTTTCCAACCCGTTCGGCACATCCAGGCGGACCATGCAATTTACGGGCTGCAAACGCGGGGCATTGATGGTGTGGATGAACCGTTGGAGAGCATTGAAGATATGGCCAGGTTTTATCTGGACGCAGTCAGAAAGGTACAACCCCGCGGTCCTTACTTACTCATCGGTTATTCGCTCGGTGGGTTAGTGGTGCTGGAAATGGCTCAGCACCTTACCACGGCTGGGGAAAAGGTCGCGTTGCTGGCGATGATCGATGCATACCCGCACATGAGCCAGTTGCCTCTGGGTCAGCGTACACTTCTAATCGCGCGTCAAGCGAGGCGTGGATTGCGTTCTCTAACCGACTTTAGGGGCGGCGCATCTTATCAGCCTCCCGCTGGCGTATTACTCACGCCTGCGATGCAGCGGGTACGTGACAGCGCGTATCTGGCTCTGACCCGTTACCGTCCTCACTACTATCCCGGAAAAATAAAGTTCGTGCGCGCCGAGATCAGTTCGGGCTTCCCCAATAACGCCAGAGGAGTTTGGGCGAAGTTGGCTAAGGAAATCGAAGTCGAGACCGTGTCCGGCGACCATCTGGGGATGATCGCGACATACTTCGAAAAACTGGCTTCAACACTTTCGCGACATCTTGACGAGGCTACTCGTTAGAAAGTGCCGCTGCGGACATATCCCCTGGCCTGCTCCCTGAAGTCATGCATTACATCTGCTGCAGAATGTCGGCGATGCGTTTACCAGCGTGACCGTCCCACAAGGGAGGCGTGACGCCCTTCTTCGCGTGGCCGTCCAGGATGTTTCTTACTTCAGCAATCAATTTTTTTCTATCGTCACCAATCAGAATATTCGTGCCCGCGGCAACTGTGACAGGCCGTTCCGTGTTAGTTCTCATGGTCAGACAAGGTACTCCGAGATATGTGGTCTCTTCCTGAATCCCACCAGAATCCGTAATAACGACGGCAGCACGGCTTTGCAAGGATAAGAACTCGATATATGGCATCGGATCGAAGAGAAGCAGACGATCGGTACTCATCCCAAACTCGGCGATGCGCTGACGGGTACGCGGATGTACCGGGAACACGATGCTCAGCTTCTCGCTCACGCTAGTGAGACATTCCAATATCTCCAGTAACCTTTCCGCATCATCGACGTTTGATGGGCGGTGCAGAGTGACAAGCGCAAATCGTTCAGGAAGTCCATTTCTCGCGCAGCTCTTTGCCAGCGGAAGGAACCGAATAAGCGAATCGATCATCACATTGCCCACGAAGTGAATGCGTTCTTGAGAAACTCCTTCGCGCAACAGGTTCGCATCTCCGTCTTGCGACGGCGTGAACAGAATGTCGGAGAGTTGGTCAGTGACGATGCGATTGATTTCTTCCGGCATGGTGCGGTCGAAGGAGCGCAGTCCGGCCTCCACATGACCAACCCGGATTAGCAGCTTCGAACAAACCAATGCCGCCGCGACCGTAGAATTCACATCGCCGTAAACCAGCACCAGATCTGGCTTTCGCTCAAGAACAACGGCTTCGAACCGGCGCATGATTTCGGCTGTCTGCGAAGCGTGACTTCCGGAACCTACCTCAAGATTAACGTCGGGCTCCGGAATCTCAAGTTGAGTGAAGAACACATCGGACATGTTGCGGTCGTAATGCTGTCCGGTATGCACGAGGGTCTGCTGCATGCCGCGCTCGCGAATCGCCCGCAGAACCGGCGACGCTTTCACAAAATTCGGGCGCGCGCCAACCACATGAAGAATATGATTCATTCCGTCTCGGATTGCTTTCGGATTCGGCTCGGCATCGATCCGGTGATCAGTATAGGTTCTTGTTCCTCCGAAAAGATAACTGAGAATCAGGCCGCGCGTGAATTCTCAACACATACGAGACTGTCCCTGTGATACCCTGCGTCGGACCGAGGTACAAACATGCACGCTGGCATTCGGGTTTTCAAGTCTACGTTTGTAGGGGTACTGCTCTGTTGTGGAATCGCTCTATCGGCGCAGCAGCCGAACCAATTGCCGACACCGAAGGAGGGCGACTACACTACCCAGAATTTTCATTTCAAATCGGGCGAGACGCTGCCGGAGTTGCGCATGCACTACGCGACGTTTGGAACGCCCGTGCGTGATGCGAACGACCGGGTCACCAATGCCGTGATGCTTCTGCACGGCACGACCGGCTCGGGTGCACAGTTCCTAGCGCCGCAGTTCGCCGACGTATTATTCGGGCCGGGACGATTGCTCGACATCACGCGCTATTACGTTATTCTGCCGGATAACATCGGCCATGGAAAATCGAGCAAGCCCAGCGATGGCATGCACGCGCATTTCCCTCAGTACGACTATGACGACATGGTTGCGGCACAACATGAAATGCTGGAAAAAGGATTGAATGTAAACCATCTGCGCTTGATCCTCGGGACTTCCATGGGCTGCATGCATTCTTTTGTATGGGGCGAAACCTACCCTGACTTTATGGACGGCCTTATGCCCCTGGCTTGCCTGCCGGTACAGATCGCGGGACGAAACCGGGTCTGGCGCAAAACGGTGATGGATGCCATTCGCAACGATCCCGCGTGGAAAGCTGGCGACTACGTCGACGAACCTCAAGCCGCGCTGGAAGCCGCGGCGGGCATTTTCTACTTTGCTGCGGGGTCAGCTCTGCAAATGCAGAAAGAACATCCCACCCGCGATGCGATAGACACCGCAGACGACGATTTTGTGAAGCGATTCGTTGCCAGTCACGATGCCAACAATTTTCTCTATGCGGTAAATGCCTCGCGAAACTACGATCCATCGCCCCATCTCGAGAAAATTACCGTACCTGTGATGTTTGTAAATTCGGCCGATGATTTCATCAATCCACCTGAGCTAGGAATTGCCGAACGTGAAATCAATCGGGTGAAGAAAGGCCGTTTTATTTTGATTCCGATCTCCGATCAAACCCATGGCCACGGCACTCATACCTGGGCGGCGGTGTGGCAGCAATATCTGCAGGAGTTGCTGGACGCTTCTCAACATTAACGCAAGTCACGTCATTTTTCGAACTGATCGACCGAGGACAATTGGGGTGAAAGGCTTGTCTAAACCATGAACGGCGCAGAAAGTCTGATTCGGTCGTTCTTCGCTGGAGAAGTTGACACCTGCTTCGCTAACCCTGGCACTTCGGAGATTCATCTGGTCGCCGCGCTTGATCAGATTAAAGAAATACGATGCGTGCTGGGACTTTTCGAAGGAGTCGTTACTGGAGCCGCGGACGGTTATGCGCGCATGGCGGAAAAACCGGCGAGCACGCTTCTTCATCTTGGTCCGGGCCTTGGCAACGGGCTGGCGAATCTGCACAATGCAAGCCGGGCGCGCGTGCCGATCGTCAACCTCGTCGGCCAGCATGCCTCGTATCACTTGCGCCACGATACACCGCTTGCTTCCGATATTGAAGGCATTGCGCGACATTATTCGAAGTGGCTGCGGACGTCTCGCTCGGCATCAGAGGTTGGCCGTGACGCAGCCGAAGCGATTGTTGCTGCGCGTACTGCACCGGGACAGATTGCAACGTTGATCGTCCCTGCCGACGTGGCCTGGAGCGACGGCGGAGTCATCGCTACACGCCCGACTTTGCCGAAAGCTCCCTTGCCTTCCACGGCAGCGGTCGAGCGTGCGGTCACTATGCTCCGATCAAGTTTGCCGACCGCGATTCTGCTTTCCGGAAATGCACTGCATGGCAACGGACTGATCGCTGCGGGACGCATTGCAGCAGCCACAGGGGCGAAGCTGATGGCTCCCTATCCCATTACCCGGCTGCAAAGGGGGGCCGGAATTCCGCGAGTAGAAAGAGTGCAATACGTTCTCGAACAAGGGATCGAGCAGTTCAAGGAATTTCGCCATCTGATTCTGGCGGGTGCTCAGGCACCAGTCGCGTACTTTGCTTATCCTGGAAAAAATAGCGAATTTACCTCGCCTGAGTGTGCAATCCATACGCTTGCGAAGCCGGGCGAAAACTACCTGGGAGCGATTGAAGCCCTGTCCACGGCCCTATCGCTGCGGGACATTCAGCCGACAGTCGAGAGGGCAGATCAACCGACTCTGCCGAGCGGCGGCATCACCCTGCCCGGCCTCGCTGCCGCAGTGGGAGCCTTCCTGCCGGAGAACGCAATCGTGGTCGACGAGTCTATGACTTCCGGCCGGGGAATGATGGCCGCCACGCGCGGTGCCCCGCCGCACGACTGGCTGGGTAACACGGGAGGCTCGATCGGGATTGCCTTGCCGCTAGCTGTAGGCGCGGCGGTGGCCTGCCCCAGCCGAAAAGTTTTGTGCCTCACGGCAGATGGCAGCGCCATGTACACACTTCAGGCGTTGTGGACGATGGCGCGGGAAAACCTCAACGTCACGACGGTGGTGTTCGCCAACCGTGATTATGCGGTTCTTAAACGTGAATTTTCTTATTTAGGAATAGGCAATCCGGGGACCCGGGCCTTGGATATGTTCGAGATCGGGCGTCCCGATCTCGATTGGGTGCGGTTGGCGAAGGGCATGGGAGTGCCCGCGATCCGCGTCAGTTCGCTGGAGGCATTCGGGAAGGCGCTACGGACTGGGGTGGAAGGCGAAGGACCGACGCTGATTGAAGTGCCTTTATAGAGCCGGGCGGCTCGGCACTGTTAGCGCGTTTGGGCGAGAGGGACGAGCTTAGGAAGCTCAGCCTTGATTACTTTTCCAGTCGGAGTGAGCGGCATGGATGCTACAAGCAGAATTTGCGACGGCCGCTTGTAGGGAGCAAGATGTTTTGCAGCGTGTTGCGCTAATTCAGCTTCTGAAATCGGCGAAGAAGGCGCGAGTTGCACAAAGGCAAGAATCTCCTCTCCGCCCTCCGTTCCTTCCGCGGAGCGTCCAATGACCGCGGAGCGCACGACTGCGGGATGTGTATTGAGAGCCGCCTCGACCTCGGCCGGGTAAACATTCTCACCAAAGCGGACGATCAATTCCTTGGTGCGGCCAACAATAAAAAGATATCCGTTCTCCAGGCGCGCGAGGTCGCGGGTATTAAACCATCCTTCCGCGTTGACCGCTGCCGCCGTCTCCTCTGGCGCGCGATAATAGCCCTTCATTACGTTGGGGCCGCGCACCCAAAGTTCACCAATTTCTCCGTCGGCTACAGGCTTTTGATCGGAACCGACCAGTTGGACTTTCACGCCGGGTAAAATCTTGCCGACCGAAGTATCGGTTCGATGCTCCCCCACGACAGCCTGAGAGATATTGGGGGAGCACTCCGTCACGCCATATCCGTTGTACAGCTCCATGCCAAACAAGCTCTCCACCTGCAATTTCAGCGTCGGCTGCAACGGTGCGCCGGACGAGGAAATGATGCGAAGCGCGGGATAGTTAAGCGACTTCACCCCTTTCAATTTCGCGTAATCCGCCAGCAGCGAAAACGTTCCGGGAGCGCCCAACACAATGGTGAGCCGCTCTTTCTCCAGCGTAGCGAGAGCTGCCACTGGATCGAAGCGCGCCGCCAAGTAGAGCGTCGCCCCGCTTAATAACGATCCCAGCAGAACAACGGAAAGACCGACCGCGTGCGACATCGGTAAAGTGCCATACAGGCGGTCATCTGGATTTAGAGACCGAATCTCAGCAGAAACCGAAGCGACGAACAGCAGGTTCCGATGCGTCAGCATAACGCCCTTCGGAAGCCCGGTTGTCCCAGAAGTGTAGATCAGCGCGCCGATCCGTTGCGAAACATCGTTGTCGATTGGTTCTGGTTCGACATTTTCGTTTAGCGGACCGATCGCGATGGGGCCTATGCCGCCGGCCTCTTGAACCACGGCTCCATGCCGCTTAGCATGTTCCCGCGCATGCGGTGAAACGGTCGTGGTGTAGATGACCCGTCGCGCTCCACAATGCTCGCGTATCTGGTCGACTTCCCGCGCTGAAAGGCGCGCATTGACCAACACCGGCCACGCATCGATCTCGGCCAGAACCAGCAGAATTGCGACGAACGCTCGACAGTTCTCGCAAACGATCATCACCCGGTCGCCGGGTCGGACGCCCGACTCGAGAAGCCATCGCTGCGTCTCAGATACGGCCGATTCGAGCTGGCCGTAGGTCCAGGTGCCGGAGGTCTCTACCAGCGCGGGTTTTTCAGGCGAACGCTGGGACCACGGCTTGAATAAGTCGCTGATTCGCGAGGGAATATCTGTCAAGATCTCGACAACCCGATTGTGAGACATTTCCGTGGCATGTGGCGGGATTTCCAAACGAAGCGTCCGATTTTACGCGAGCAATTGCTTTAGGATTTCCTTGCTCGCCATAGTAGAGAACTGCCAGCCAGTCCGACCACCCGAAGCAGCTTTTTCCACGCCTTCAGGCAGAATCCCAGCGGTAGTCCCACGGTTTCCTTGAGGACAGCTACCTTTCTGATCTGTTCGGTGACGCGCCAGTCGCAGGC
>JBAPOI010000963.1:0-2706 GCA_049279555.1 Candidatus Sulfotelmatobacter sp. | reverse complement strand
GCAACAACGGCGGTTAGTATCGTCTGTGTTTCATTCCAAAGCCCGTCCCGCAAGGGACGGGCTTTTTATTTCTCGGCGAAGTCGATGAATTTTACAGAAAACGGACAGAAAGACGAAAACGGCTCTCGCACATTCACTTGAGATCAGAATCAAGGGGTTCAGCATCCGCCGCGTTCGGTCGCCCAGGATCAACACGGTCGTTTGCAAAGTCAGGAGCAGTCTCCAATCACTGATGAAAAAACCCAGGAGGATGAAATGCGCACAAAACTAATTTTCACTATTGCCGTGCTTACCGCCGCCACCGTGGCCTCAGCGCAGGTTCGGCGAGGCAACGGCATCGTTCCACCTTCGAGCATCGAGAACCCGGCAGATGTTGGAGTAAGAATGCACACCAACTACATCGTCTACGCGCCCGACGGTGTCATCACACCAGCCGCCAATCCCGGAGGCGAAACTCCAGCCTCGCTGGGCTGTGTGTATGACATAGTTTCTGCACCAATCGCCGGGTGTCCAATCGCGACCGCTTCGGAGGTGCCTAGTGGAGGCAGCGGGGTGATCGTCATTGTGGACGCTTACGACTACCCCAGCGCGGCCGCTGACCTCGCAACTTTTTCCAGCGAATTCGGACTACCCGCGCCGAACTTTGCAGTGGAGTATGCGACGGGAAGGAAACCTGCGAATGGATGCAGCAACGGCTGGAATGGCGAGGAATCGCTTGACATCGAATGGGCGCATGCCATGGCTCCCAATGCCCAGATCATTCTGATGGAAGCGGCTTCGGCATCCAACAGCGCCCTGTATGCGGCGGTCACTGCAGCCAACTCGTACATCACGGCCCACGGTGGGAAGGGCGATGTGTCCATGAGTTGGGGCGGAAGTGAGACTAGCGGCGAGACCAGCAACGACCACTTCTTTACCCAATCGGGCGTGGTGTACTTCGCCTCGTCTGGCGATTCGCCAGGAGTCATCTATCCTAGTTCATCGGTGAACGTCGTCTCTGCTGGAGGTACACAAGTGAATCGGAGCGGGGGCAATTACACAAATCAGACTGCGTGGAGCGATGGCGGCGGCGGCACCAGCAAATACGAATCCAGGCCGTCGTTTCAGAGCAGCGTTTCGGGCATCGTAGGTACGCACCGCGGCACGCCGGACCTTTCGTTTGACTCTAGCGGAGGCTCGCCGGTAGCGGTTTACAACTCAAACTGCTATGGCGGATGGCTGCAAGTGTACGGTACCAGCGTCGCTTCACCCTCGTTGGCCGGTATCATCAACAATGCCGGAACTTTCAACGCCAGCAGCAACGCGGAGAACACTGAAATTTACGGCAACATGAGCAACACCAGCGATTTCACAGATATTACGTCCGGCAGTTGCGGCACTCACAGCGCAGGCACCGGTTACGATCTGTGCACCGGAGTTGGAGTGGACAGAGGATTACTAGGGAAATAGCAATCACATGCTTCACCGTAGTTAAACCCGCTCCGTGGAGCGGGTATTTTTGTGGATCAAAATGGCACCGTTTCCCATCGTGAATTCTAAGGAATCGAACAGTCACCTCAAAAATGTACTTCCACATTGACCGAAAGTCTGCGTCCTCTCAAAGTGAATGAAGGCCGATTGCGGTCGCTCGGAATGGACTAGAGCAAGCAAAGGCACTTAGGGTCAGGAGCTGTTTTTCACATTCTCAACTTGAAATCACCGGAGAGAAAATGCGTAGAGAAGTCTTTCTCAGCAGTGTCACGGTCCTCGCCGTCGCGAGCTTAGTCTCGGCGCAGGTTCGGCGCGGGAGAGGCATCGTTCCCGAGTCGAGCATCGAGCGGTTGGAAGACTTAGGGGTAAGAATGCACACCAACTATCTCATCCTCGCTCCCGAAGGAGCTGTCAAGCCGGCAGCCACTCCAGGAGGAGAAACGCCGGCATCGTTGGGCTGTATCTACGGTGTGGTTTCCAGTCCAGTTACTGGATGTCCAATCGCAACTGCCACAGAAGTGCCGACCGGAGGAAGCGGCGTCATCGTAATTGTCGACGCGTATGACGACCCTAGCGCTGCCACGGATATGGCAACTTTTTCCACCGAGTTTGGGCTGCCGACGCCCAACTTCAAGGTGATATACGCAAGCGGAACCAAACCGGCGAATGCCTGCAGCTCAGGCTGGGAGGTTGAGGAATCGCTCGATATCGAGTGGGCTCATGCCATGGCGCCGAACGCACAGATCGTCCTGATGGAGGCCTCATCAAACCAGAACAGCGCACTCTTTGCCGCTGTCAGGCGGCCAATGCATACATCGCGTCCCACGGTGGCAAAGGCGAGGTATCGATGAGTTGGGGAGGAGCCGAAACCAGCGGCGAGGCAGGTGCCGACCACTATTTCACACAACCGGGCGTGGTGTATTTTGCCGCGGCCGGCGATTCCCCTGGAGTCATCTATCCTGGATCGTCGGTCAATGTGATCTCGGCCGGAGGCACGCAGGTGAACCGCACTGCCGGGCATTATACGAATCAGACCGCATGGGTCGACGGCGGAGGCGGAATCAGCAGATATGAGCCGAGGCCCTCGTTTCAGACCGGCGTCTCAGCCATCGTGGGCAGCAAACGGGGAACACCCGATCTTTCCTTTAATTCCAGCGGCAACTCGCCCGTCGCCGTCTACAACTCGAGTTGCTACAAAGGATGGTTGCAGGTGTTCGGCACCAGCCTGGCTTCTCC
>JBAPOI010000962.1:0-1606 GCA_049279555.1 Candidatus Sulfotelmatobacter sp. | reverse complement strand
CTTCAAATCCAGCACGCCTCTGAATGCTGCCGGCGAACAGGCCTTCGGCGTGGTCGAGGGAATTCCTACCGATACCAACAATATCGCTCCGCGAATCGGAATCGCCTGGGATCCGCGCGGTGACGGCAAAACGGTCATTCGCGCCGGCTACGGCTTTTTCTACGATCATCCGGCTCTGGCGCTTGCATTCCTCGCCACGGCGGAAGACGGAGCCACCTCTGCTCTGCTCGAGACGGCCGGCGGCGCGCCCTGCTCGGGCGCCAGTTGCCTCGCTGACGTAAACCCATTCGCGTTGAACGCCACGAACATTTTCCAAGGCTTGCTCAGCAGCACGGGCGGCTTCTTAACAGGATGCAATCCAGCCCCGCCAGCTCTTCCGTTCGTGATGTGCTACCAGCCCGATCAGCAGCGATTCAATCCGTTCCAGGCAAACTCCCTTTTCACGAATCAAAATTTTCTGACGGCCGGATTTCCGCTCACGCTGCTGCCGTTTACAATTCCCGTCACGAAAAACTTCCAATACGCCCTCGCGCAGCAGGCCAATCTAACCATCGAACACGAAATCACCAAGGATTGGAAGGTCAGTGTCGGATACAACTACACGCACGGTACGCATCTCGATCGCACCATCAACCTGAGTGTCGCCGAGCCTCGATTGCTCACCAGCAACGATAACAACGCCGTGCTTTCCGGCCTCGTCACTCCTGGAACGAACCCGCAGGGCATACAGGTTCCCGGCACCGGCGACATCAACACCGCCTGTGCTGGCGGCATCCCTGCGGTGAATACGACCGGAGGCGGAAGCATCGCATTTGGCACGCCTGCCGGACCTCTTGCTCCCAGCATCCTCGGATTCGGATTCACCGGACCGAACTGCGGCGGCGCGCCGGTTGGTTTCGTTGCTAGCGCGGCTGTTTTCAATTTCTTCCGGCCCTCCGGACCTAATCCTTCGTTCGGTCCTCTCGTCCCCGGCGGGTACCCGACTCTCGTAGCTCTTGCAGGCGCCGCCGGATTCCCGACGGGCACTCCGGGCGTGCAAATTCCCTGGAGCGACGTAAACCCGCAGACTTCCACGGGAAACTCGTTGTACAACGCGTTCACGCTCACCGTGACAAAGCGCTTCTCGCACGGCATCGAGATGCTATCGAGTTGGACCTACTCGCACACGATCGACGACTCCACGGATCTTTCGACGCTGCTGAATCCGCAGGACAACAGCTTCCCGAATCTCGATCGCGGCAATTCCAATTTCGATCAGCGCCACCGCTGGATCACCAGCGCCGTGTTCCAAAGCCCCTACAAGAACAGCGCCTCGGGCTTCTGGAAAAAATTCCTCGCGAACTTTACGGTCTCGCCGGTTGTGGAGCTCGCTTCCGGCCGCCCGTATAACGTCCTCATCGGCTCCGACCCCAACCTCGACTTCGGCACCGCGACAAACCGCCCATCGTTCATAAAGACAAACGATCCGCCGGAGGGTTCGGTGACCTCTCCGTTCACCAAAGGCTTCGCGTTCGTTCCTCCGGATCGCTGCGTTGGAAGCGATGGCACGCCATTTTCATTCCCCGAGGTTCCCTCGCCGTTCTACGGCTGCACCGGCACCCTGGGC
>JBAPOI010000961.1:0-6266 GCA_049279555.1 Candidatus Sulfotelmatobacter sp. | reverse complement strand
CTCCACAATCGTCTCTGGCAATTACCGCACTTTCCCGGATCGCTGGGTGCTCATCTAATGTTCGTACGATTTCGTTTAGCTCGACTCGGCATCCCCTGATTTTCACTTGATCATCACTTCGACCCAGAAATGCAATCTGGCCATCGGGCAGTAGGCGCGCCATGTCGCCTGTCTCGTACAAACGGCTTCCGGGATCATCACTGAAGGGATCTGGTAAAAATTTCTCGGCTGTCAAATCTGGGCGATTGAGATATCCCCGGGCAAGCTGCGGACCACCTATGTACAGTTCACCGGGCGAACCCGCAGGCACCGGATCCACGTGGTTATCGAGAATGTATATCTTCGTATTAGTGATTGGGCGCCCAATCGACGGCAATCCGTGTGCACTTTCGCTCGGCAAAACTACCCCGGAGGTAGAAGCCACAGTACACTCGGTGGGCCCATAGCTGTTGACGAGAACAAAAGGCAAGCCCGTTCGCGGGTATTTGTGGAGGACGTCACCCCCGGTCTGTAACATCCGCAGACATGTATCAGTCGGCCACTCCAAATCCAATATGCGTTCGGCCAAAGGCCTGAGCACCAAAGATATGCTGATGTCTTTGCACACCAGCCAGTCCCGTAGTCGCTGTGGATCGATGCGCACCGAATCCGGTACGAAATGCACACTAGCTCCGGCGGAAAGGCACGGCCAGATTTCCCATACCGCTGCATCAAATCCAAGACTGGCGATTTGTGTAACGCGATCCGAACTTGTCAGGGCAAACGCTTGCCGGTACCAGAAAATTAGATTGAGCAAGCTGCCATGAGAGATCTGCACGCCCTTCGGTCGCCCAGTAGAACCGGAGGTATACATCACATACGCCAGATTATCCATGCCACCCACATCGACAACCGGCCCGGTTGGCTGATCCGCGACCTGCGAATTGCAGGGGCCGATTGTGACTAGCCTGCTACTGAACGGCGCAATCCGTTCCGCTGACCCTGCCTGAGCAATCACCACTCGAGGCTGTGCGTCATTCAACATGTACGCAATGCGCTTGGCGGGATAGGAAAGATCGATCGGGAGAAACGCACCCCCGGCCTTCAAGACTCCGAGCGTTGCAACTCCCATGGCGACCGACCGGTCAAGACACAGCGCCACAAGTGTTTCCGGGCCGACTCCTAATTCTCTGAGATAGTGAGCTAGTTGATTCGACTTTCTGTCCAGTTCGATGTAATTAGCTGACTCTGATTCAGATGCCAGCGCGAGGTTGTCCGGGGTAATCGTTGCTTGGTAGGCCACCAAGTCGTGCACTCGTAACTTCTTGACGAACGGTTGGCAGATTGCTTCACCGGCATTCATTTGCTGTGTATCCAAACTTTCTCGCGCCCTACTTGCCTTAACGCGGTCCTAGAGAGTTGGTTCAACCCTATGTCGCGCAAACGCTTCCCCCTAAAGGTTGCGCGAACCGATAGTTCGCTTACTTGCTTAGCCTTTTTCAGGATATATCACGCGACATCGATCTGATCGTTCGATCTCGTGTTTAGCGGTGTCATGGCACTGCTACTCGGCGCGTCCCTTACTTATGCGGGGATCGAGTATCTCGGAAGCATTCATGTCAGGCAACGAATAACTATAGATAAGAACGGTATTGACAAGTATTAGTCAGGTGCGTTTTACTTACGCCGTTGTCACTCAGAAGCATGAGTTAGTTACAACGTAATTACGCAGCTAAAGGAGTGTCGAACATGGAACGTTGGACAGACGCCGAGTGGAACGAGCTGTTTGCAGAAGTTACCCGCCGTGCAACTGTAGACCCCGACTATCGCGAGCTTGCGTTGAAGAACGGACCGGCCGCTTTGAAAGCGGTAACGACCCGGCCCCTCCCGAGTGATGTTCGCGTTAATTTTGTCGATAATGCAGGACCGGTTAAAACTGTAGTATTGCCGACGTTTATTCCAGAGATTGAAGAGTTGTCGGAAGTCGATTTGGAGCAGGTCGCTGGGGGAGATGTTGGTGTGAGTTGGAGGCGCTAGTGCCTTCCGGTGAGTCTTTTTGAGGGCCTCGCTGGCGAGGCCCTCAAATCTTTTTGCGTCATTCAGATTGTTATTGCGATAAGTTGGGCTTAAGAGCGGTTTCGCCAAACAGGGGGCACACTAATGGATTCGCGGAAAGTTGTACCATTGCGCTTGGCGGTAGTCCAGCCGAGCCCCTTCTGCAATATCGACTGCAAATACTGCTACTTGCCGGAACGATCCCAAACCCATCGCATGACCCAGGAAACGGTCGGGCAAATGGCGCGGTTTCTTCTGGAGAATCGCAGGCGCCTGGATCGGGAACTCACAATTCTGTGGCATGGTGGAGAGCCTACCGCCGTTCCCGTCAGTTTCTACGAGTCCGCGTTCAAGGCGATACGAGACGCGACTCCCGAAGGTGTCCAGGTTCAAAACCGATTTTCGACAAATGCGACTCTAATCGATGATGAATGGTGCGACCTTATCCGAAGATGGCAGGTAACGGTGAGAGTCAGTGTTGACGGCCCAAAAGACGTGCATGACTTCAACCGTGTCGACCGGGCCGGCCGGGGCACTTTCGACCACGTCATGCGCGGCATCGAGTGTCTCCAGCGGAATGGTGTCGCGTTCGACGTGATCAGCACCGTCTCGCGCAAGTCTCTGGAGTGTCCAGAAAAAATTTGGCGGTTCTACCGCCAGATCGATGCAAAATCCCTTTTTTTCTGCGTGGAGGAAGTGCTGGGCATTCACGCGAACAATTCTCTTGAGACATATGACTCTTTCGGAAAGATCCGGAATTTCTTTTCCACGTTTTTAGATCTGCGCGATCGGGAGGCCCCCAACCTTTACATTCGGGAACTGGATGAACTGATTGAGGGTATTCCGCGCATTCGCAAGCATATACTCCGCGACGAAGCTATACCGCTGATGATTGTGAGCATCGGATGGGATGGAGGCGTCTCAACTTTCTCTCCCGAACTGCTCGTGGCTCGCGACATTCGCTACGGAGATTTCATCTTCGGCAACGTGGCGACTCATTCCCTGGACGATATCTGGAACAGCCATAAGCTTCATCTAGTCTACAAACATATTCGCGAAGGCATAAAGCGGTGCGAGAATTCGTGCGAATATTTCCGGATTTGCGGCGGCGGTTGCCCCGCGGCGAAGTTGTTCGAAACCGGAAGTTTTGAATCGACGGAAACATTGTCGTGCCGTCTGCGGGTGAAGGCGATTGGCGGCCTGGTTCTTGAGCATCTGAACCTGGAGCCCCTAGCATGCAGAGCATCATAGCCGTGCGCTTTCGCGACTAGACTCGCTTTCTCCTGTGGTGAAGAACCAAGCTCTGGGCGATGTTTGCCATTCTGAAGCGTGGCGGACAAATAGCAGACTCGATTTGGAACATCTGTGAGTGCCCGCCTCGTCTGAAGCAATTGGATTACTCCACACCGGTACTTTAAGTCCGTTCTACTGCCGAAGCGCCGATCCCACTATGATGTCGGGAGGCCGTCTGCGAGATTACGTGTCCATGCGATAGTTCGAGGCAAACCTGCAATGAACGAGCGAATTTTTCGGAAAGCATCATTGGATCGGCTGGCTTCCCCAGACCAGTTAGACCAGATCGTGCGCATCTCCACCTCGAAGACATGGGCGGCACTCATTGCGTTGCTGATACTTACCGCGGTTGTGGGTGTGTGGGCCTACAAAGGTTCTATTCCGACTACCGTGATCGGCCGCGGCATGATTGTTCGAAGCGGAGGGCTTTTGACTGTTGTGTCGCGCGGGTCCGGGCTGGTCGCCACCCTCAATGTTGAAGTCGGAGAGCATGTGCGAGCCAATCAAGTGTTGGCCACCATCGCACAACCGGCTCTTATTCAGAAACTCCGTCAGATTACACAAACCATCGCGGACGTGCAGCAGCGCCAGCGAGTTGAGCTTGCTCTGAAGAACGACCAAAGCAAGATCGCGATCGAGGCGATTGAGCGGCAACGGGCAAACACTATCCGCGAGATATCGGAGTTGGAACAGCGCGTCGCGCTGGCTCAACAGGATATTCCCGTTATTGACCAGCTTTTTGCAAAGGGATTGGTTACCAAGCATCAGACTATTCTTGCCCGGCAAAATCTTGTGGACCTGCAAGCTCAGATAGCGGAAAAGGAGGCGAAGCTGAAACAGTTCGACCAGCAGGTCGACGCCGCGCGCATGGAAGTGCGTCAATCCGAGCTCGACATGCAGCGGGAACTTACTACCCTGAAACAAAATAGCCAGGCGTCCGACGAAGAGTTGTCCCGGGTACAGGATGTGTCTGCGCCGGTTGACGGCCAAGTGGTAGAACTGAAGGTTTCATCGGGCGGCACGGTAGCGGAAGACGCGCCGGTTGTTACCATTCAGCCGGATCATAGCGCCGCGCTGGAAGTTGTCGCCTATGTGCCGGCCGCCTTGGCCAAGGACTGCCGAGCCTCGATGTTGGTCCAGATATCGCCATCGGTCGCCAAGCGGGAAGAATTCGGCTATATGGAAGGCCACGTCACATTCGTTGCCGATTACCCCGCCACTGCGGCGGCAATTATGCGTCAGTTTCAGAATGAGTCGCTGGTGTCGGCTCTCGGAGGTGGTGGACCGGTGAGCGAGGTGAGGGCCAGCCTGGACATTGATCCGTCTACGTTTAGCGGATTCCGGTGGTCATCTTCGAAGGGGCCCGGGATTCGAATTACGACTGGCACAATCAGCGATATTCACATAGTGACTCGCGTGCAGAGCCCGGCCACTCTATTGATGCCGTGGTTGAAGCGCGGGTCCGGAGTTGAGTGAGCATGGTCCCAGCCGCGCCGGCGCCGCAATTGGAGAGCAACACGGCTCCCCCTCCAGTTCGATTCAAGAAAACGCGCGTGAAGACCCCCACTGTGCTGCAAATGGAAGCCGTGGAATGCGGCGCGGCCGCTTTGGCCATCATCCTCGGCTATTATGGCCGCATCGTTCCGCTCGAAGAGGTTCGGCTGGCCTGTGGCGTATCACGCGATGGCAGCAAAGCCAGCAACATGCTCAAGGCTGCTCGCTCATACGGACTCGAAGGCAAAGGCTTCAAGAAAGAAATCGAGAACCTTCACAATCTGCACCTGCCCGCGATCGTGTTCTGGAACTTCGCTCACTTCGTCGTTCTCGAAGGGTTCGGAAGCGGCAAGGTCTTCATCAACGATCCGGGGACCGGACCGCGCACCGTGACCGATGAAGAGTTCGACTATGCGTTCACTGGGGTGGTACTGGTCTTCCGGAAGACGGATAGTTTTCGGAAAGGTGGAAGCCGGAGGACAGTGTGGCAATCTTTGCGCACGCGGCTCTCCAGTAGCCATAGTGCCCTTCTGTACGTCCTCCTGGCAACATTTGTGCTGGTTCTGCCGGGTGTCATAATCCCCAATCTCACCCGTCTCTATGTCGACAACGTCGTGGTCCGCGGTTATGCCGAGTGGTTACGGCCACTGGTTATCGCCCTGATGTTAACCGGCCTTTATAAAGGCGTGCTCACCTATCTCCAGCAGAAGAGTCTGGCTGACTTGTCGACGAAACTATCGGTCACCTCGTCGGGCAAGTTTTTCTGGCACATCTTTCGCCTCCCGATACAATTTTTTTCCCAGCGTTATAGCGGAGAGATCGGGTCGCGCATCGCCATCAATGATCGAGCGGCGGAGATGATCTCGGGCGATCTGGCGACTGGTGTAGTAAATCTGCTTTTCATCCTGTTTTATGCGGTCGTAATGTTTCACTTCGACCGTCTGTTGACCGCCATCGGCATATTGATGGCGCTAACGAATCTCGCGTTCCTCCGCTTTATGTCTCGGCGTACCAAGGATCGAAGCCTGAAACTCGCACAGGAACAGGGCAAACTCATCGGAACCTCGATGGCCGGTCTGCAAATCATAGAGACGTTGAAGTCGACCGGAGGTGATTCCGATTTCTTCTCAAAATGGGCGGGCCATCAGGCGAAGGTGATCGACGCTGAACAAGACTTAGGAGCGGCATCGCTCTATCTTTCGACGGTCCCGACTTTGCTCACCTCGATCAACGCAGTTCTTATCCTTGCTTTCGGCGGGCTCAGAGTAATGAATGGCATCCTGACGATCGGCATGCTGCTTGCGCTGCAAGGCTTGATGGCGAGTTTCATGGATCCCGTGAACAATCTGATCGGACTGGGCTCGAAATTCCAGCAGGCACAAGGCGACTTAAATCGCCTGGACGATGTCCTTCGCTACCCCGTAGATCATAACGCTGCCGATAGC
>JBAPOI010000960.1:0-4291 GCA_049279555.1 Candidatus Sulfotelmatobacter sp. | reverse complement strand
ATCTAGAACCGTCGGCCTATGATTTCTAGCCTAAGACCCAAGACCTAACACCCCTCACGCAAATCCCTAGCTCACTTCGCTTTCCCCAAAGCGCGCGCCAGAATCGCCATGCGCATGGGCACGCCGTTGTGGACCTCTTCAATCACCACGGATTGCGGCCCGTCCATCACCTCAGAGGTCAGCTCAAGTCCGCGCATGATCGGCCCGGGATGCATCACGATCGCATCGCGTTTCGCCAGTTTCAGCCGCGCGACATTCATCTGATAGCGGGCTACGTAATCTTGCAAGCTGATCTTCTGTCCCGCGAGACGTTCCCTCTGCACACGCAACAACATGACCACATCGGTGCCGCGCAGCGCTTCTTCAATGTGACGCGTCACGCGCAGTCCGGAGGCGAGCGTTGCAGCAAGTTCGGGCACCATCTCCGGCGGCCCGCAGAGCGTAACTTTCGCGCCCAGTTTGGTTAACAGATGGCATGCGGAACGGGCGACGCGGCTATGGTAGATGTCTCCGATAATCGCAACTTGCAATCCCTTGATGGACTTCTTGTGCTTCAGGATCGTGAAGGCATCCAGCAGCGCCTGCGAAGGATGCTCATGCATACCGTCGCCCGCGTTAATGACCGGGATGTCGAGACTATTCGCGATCAGGTGAGGCGCACCGGCCGAGGGATGACGAATCACGATAGCGTCGGCGCCGACGGCGCGCAACGTGTAGCCGGTGTCGAGCAAGGATTCGCCTTTTTCGATGCTCGACCCCGAGGACAACACGAGGATGGTGACCGCGCCCAGCGACTTGGCGGCTACTTCGAAAGAAGACCGCGTGCGCGTGGAGGCTTCGTAAAACAGCAGCACGACTCGCTTGTTGCGGAGCAATGGCCGAGCTTTACGAGGATTCATCCGGCGTGCCAATTTCAGCAGGCCCAAGATTTCCCTTTCCTCGAGGTGCTCGATGCCGAGCAGTGAACCGCGCGCCGCTTTATTCATCGCGTAAGAAAGCAAACCGTGCATCATACGCGGGGAGTGGGGGCTGCGGCAAGGCCACGCCGCAGATTTCGCAATGCCTCTAGCCTAAAATGGGCAGTGCGCGAATCCTTTTCTTCGTCGCCGCGTAAATGGCATTGCACAGGGCCGGTGCCAACGGCGGCACCGACGGCTCGCCAATCCCTGTTGGGGCCTCCGTGCTCGGCACGGCGTACACCTCCACCGTTGGGGCTTCATCCATCCGCAGCGGTGCGTAGTCGTCGAAATTCCCCTGCACCACGCGTCCTTTCTCGATCGTGATTTTCGCCCGCAGCGCGTTCGAAAGGCCGTAAACGATACCGCCCGGAATCTGCTGTTCGACGATGCCGGGATTCACCAACTGCCCACAATCGACGGCCGCGACCACGCGATGGACCCGGGGCACTTCGTTCTCCATGCTGATCTCCACCACTTCGGCCATGTAGGAAGAGAAACACCCGAAACAGGCGATGCCGCGAAAACGGCCCGCAGGCAAAGGTTTACTCCAGCCGGCCTTTTCCGCCGCGAGTTGCAGAACACCGCGCATCCGCGCTGTGTGCCAGGTGGTCGCGAAATATTGAATGTCCTGATCTTTATCCTTATCCTTATCCTTGGCGAGCATGTGCAGCCGGTACTCCAACGGATCTTTTCCCGCCGCTGCCGCCAGTTCGTCGATAAAGCTTTCGCTCGCAAATGCTACCTGCAGCGCGTATACCGACCTCATCCAGCCCAGTGGCACCGGCGTTTCAGCCAACACATACTCGAGCGAAACGTTCGGCAATCCATAAATAAACGCGGCTTCGTCCGGCAGATCAGGATCGATTCCATTTGGCCCGGGTTGACCTTTCTGTCCACTGATCGATGGCGCAACGATGCGATGGGTAAATGCCACTGGCCACCCCGCGCCATCCAGCACCGCGCTCAACTGGTGCAGGCTCGCCGGACGGTAGGTTGAAAACCGCATGTCATCTTCCCGCGTCCACATTACCTTTACAGGAGTCTGGCTCGCCTTCGACACCAGCGCCGCTTCTACTGCATAATCGTGTTCGAGTCTTCGCCCAAACCCGCCGCCCATGAGCGTGACATTCACCTTCACCTGGTCGGGATCGAGGCCCACCGCCTGGGCCACCGAATCTCGACAATCCTGCGGCACTTGCGTTGGCGCCCAGAGTTCGCAGCCCGATCCCTGAAAATTCGTCGTGCAATTTCCCGGCTCCATTGGCGCGTGCGCCATGAACGGCAACTGGTATTCCGCCGAAATTCGCCGCCCTGCGACCTTCGAAACGTCGCCCACCGAATATAAACTCACGCTCTTCTTCGCCGCAGCTTGCCTCAGCGATTCCATTACTGCGGCTGTATTCAAATCTTTATTCGCACCCTCATCCCAATTGACCGTCAGCACGCGACGCCCTTCCATCGCACCCCAAACGCTATCAGCGACTACCGCAACAGCCGCGTCGCTGATCTTGCCGACAAAAGTGACGCCGGGAATTTTTCTGGACTCTTTATCGTCGAAGCCCAACGCCTTGCCGCCGATCGTCGGACACCGCGACAGCACCGCATACTTCATCCCCGGCATTCGAAAGTCGATCCCAAAAACCGCCTCGCCTTTCACCTTCGACGGCGTGTCGACGCGAGCCAATCGCTGCCCAACAATCTTGTAATCTTTCGTCTGCTTCAGCGGGACATCGCTTGGGATGGGTAACGTCGCCGCCTTGCTGACAAGCTCTCCATAGCTCAGCCGACGTTTGGAGGCTGTATGCACCACAGCTCCCTCCTGCGCTGCGCATCCCGCTCGACCCACGCCCCACGTCAGAGCAGCCGCAGAAATCAGCATCTCGCGGGCCGCGGCTCCCGCTTTTCGCATCGGATCCCACGTGGTCCGCACGCTCGCACTGCCACCCGTGGTTTGGTCTCCGTAGAGCGTGCTCGCCCCCGCCTGCTCGATCTCGATGCGCTTCCAGTCCGCTTCCAGTTCCTCCGCCAGAATCATGGGCAACGCCGTGCGAACGCCTTGTCCCATCTCCGAGCGCGCCACCACGATTGTGATTTTGTCGTCCGGCGTGATTCGCACGTAGGCGTTCGGCGAAAAAATTTCCTTGCCCGTTTTCCCACCATGCGGCAGATAAAAACCGACCACCAGCCCCGCCCCTGCGGCCACTCCGGCCGCAACAAATTCGCGACGGCTCAGTGGGCTCATCGTGCGCCCCCTGCGGCTACAACACCGCCGTTCGCCGCACGATGGATCGCCTTGCGGATTCGCTCATAGGTCCCGCAGCGGCATAGGTTCCCGTTCATCGCTTGTGTAATCTGCTGATCGCTCGGATTGGGAGTCTTCGCAAGCAATGCCGCTGCCGTCATAATTTGCCCTGTCTGGCAGTAACCGCATTGCGGAACCTCTTCGGCGATCCAGGCTTGCTGCAACACGTGCAAACCGTTCGCTCCAAGTCCTTCAATCGTCGTAATACTTTTCCCCGCCACCTGCGAAATCGGCGTAGAGCACGAACGTATTGCCGCTCCTTCGACGTGCACCGTGCAGGCTCCGCACAATCCGGCGCCGCATCCGAACTTCGTCCCCGTAAGTTCAAGTGTGTCCCGCAATACCCAGAGCAATGGGGTCTCCAGCGGAATGCTTATTTTTTTCTCGCTACCATTGACGCGCAACGTGAGTTCGGCCATGTTTGTATAAAACTGAATTGTTACCTAGAGGACCATCCTATCCAACCCGCGGGAAAAGTGAAATGGGCAGACGCGCAAGAATAACGGGAACTGAAGGCTGAAATGAGAAAGGATGGAATGCTGGGAAGAAGCTTACAGTAGGCTTACTTCAGCTCCGCCAGCTTCTGCGTCGCCAGCTGTCCGGCTTCCGTGGTAGGAGTGTCTTTCTTGATCTGCTCGTAGAGGCGCTTGGCATCCAGCGGCTGATTGTTATTCTGGTACAGTTCCGCGAGTTGCAGCTCTGCGGTTACTTTGCTCACTGACGCAGTCGGTTTGTTCGTCAACTCTTTGTAAATAGCCTCAGCATCCTTAGGCCGGTTCGTATTGCCGTAGACGGAAGCCAGCGCGAGTTTCGCTACCGATGCCAGTTCTTTATTGCCATTCGACGCGACTTCCTTGAACTGCTTCTCAGCCGTGGCATTGTCACCGGCGCTCACCGATGTCACGCCCAGAAAATAGCGAGCCATGTCCGCGGTCCGGGTGTGCGGATATTTGTCCACCACCGCCTGGAATTGATTGTGCGCTGCCGCGGCGCGCTCCTTCGCCGAGGTGAAGCTCGGAATGTCAGGTTG
>JBAPOI010000959.1:0-2696 GCA_049279555.1 Candidatus Sulfotelmatobacter sp. | reverse complement strand
GCCATGCATCGCTTCGGTAAAAGTGGGATCGACGGCGATCGATTCGCGGTAGGCTGCGACCGCCTCTTCGAGCTTTCCATCCGCCATTAAGTCGAGCGCGGCGTAGTAGTGGTCTTCGGCTTTTTGGCGGGCGTTCGCATCGGACATGAATGGAAATCCCCGGCGGAGTCAGGATTCTAACATGCGCGGCGGGGAAGCGAGCGGTCTTGCAGTTTGGCTGACGCTCGATGCCGGTGAAGTGGGAGGTCCTTCGCTCCGCCTGAAAAACGGCTACGCTCAGGATGACACCGCAGTTTAGGAGGCTGAACTGAGACCTTGGGTTATCATGCTCGCATGCGCTATTCGCTGCGCTTTCTGTGGAATGCTACGAAGGGGCATCGTCTGGCTCCGTGGCGCAGCCCTTATCTGCTTTGGCGGATGGAAACGTACTGCGGCGTCAAAATGACGCAGATCGGCTTCATTGAATTTTGGGAATTTCTGTGGCGGGAGCGCTCAAATCTTTGGCGCTTCTTGAAGTGGACCGGCGAGATGGAACGCTACGCGCATCCAAAGCCGAGGAACCTTTAAGAAGGTTTCAAAGTTTCAAGGTTTCAGAGTTTCAAATTCAGGCTTTGCAACCTTGCAACTCTGAAACCTTGAAACTTTGCCCCTAAGCCCCTTTGCCCTTAGCTGCGGACTCGCCGAGGATGATGCTGACTTCGTTTCCCTTGCCAACGCCGGTCAACTGGGCTGCGGCTCCGCGGTTCGCGGCAATTTCGAGAAAGCCCATGCTTCCGAGAATTGCAATGACTTCTCCCGGAGCGCCTTCGGCATAGGCATTGCTGATTTCTGTGATTTCGCGGCTGCCAGCCACGATCTTGAATGGGCCGGCTTTGGGCCCGAAAAGCATGGGCGCATCTTGCGGCGTGATGTTGGTGATCAGATTGCCGAAGCGGTCGACTTTCAGAACAACGCCACGGAGCCGGTTCTCCTCGACCTTCTTTGGCTTGGGCGCGGAGAATTTGACGAAGTCTTCGATTTCTTCCCCAAACTTGAGCGAGTCGACCTCCTTGGCCAGGTACGCGGCGACGGGAGAAAAAATATCCCGCGCGTGGAAGGTATTGCTGACCGGCTGCAAGAAATAATGCTCGGCGGTGATGTGCCGCACGTGCATGCGGCTTTCTTTCGCATAGACCAATGAGAGCACGCCATTATCTGGCGCCACAAAATGGTATTTATCGCTTGAGGCCAGAACCGGCCGCCGCGCCGTGCCCACGCCCGGATCGACCACCACAATGTGCACGGTTCGATTGGGAAAGTAGGAGTACGCCTGAGAAATGGTCAGCGCGCCATCGAGGACGTCAAAGGCCTGCACCGAGTGACAGATATCGACAATCTCGGCCTCGGGCACGATATCGAGAATGACGCCCTTCATGACGCCTACAAAGTGGTCGTTGGTGCCGAAGTCGGTGGTGAGAGTGATAATTGGACGATGCGCCAAAGCTGCCTCGTGGGTTGAAGACGGAATCTTCCCAAAGAATCGAAAGTAATTGCTGGAGAGTACGGCGTCAAGGCACGGAGGTAATGAGGGGTGGGGGACGCTCTAGGCGGTTTGGCTGACGCTCCACGGCGGCGAAGTTTGAGATCCTTCGCTACGCCTGAAAAACGGCTACGCTCAGGATGACAATGCAGAATAGAGGGACAGCGACAAACCGCAGAACTCCTACTGGATGTGTATATCGCCGGAGCCGGTGCGCACGGTCAGCATTGGTCCGCCGCCGCGGACTTTTCCCTGGATCGACTTATGCTCCTGCTGGACGCGTCCCTGTACGGTCATGGTGACTGCCGGGTCAACCTGCACTGTGCCGGAACTGCTGGAAAGGTCCACGTCGAAGGCCGCACTATTGGGCAGGCGCACGTGCACGTTCCCCGATCCTGTGCGAATTTCCCATGCCCCGCTCTGTGTGCCTTCCGCAGTAATGTTGCCACTTCCCGTTTCCCCGCGAAATGATCCTTGAATGCCACGAGCCTTGATGTTGCCGGAACCGGTGTGCAGGACAACGTCTCCCGATCCAATTTCTTCTACCTCGAGTTCGCCGCTGCCTGCGCTTCCCCGCAGCGGGCCGGCGATTTCACGCGCGCGCACGTCGCCCGACCCCGTCTGCAGACGAATCTCTCCGGTAAGCTGCGCAAGCTTCATGTCCCCCGATCCACTTTGCAGGTCGACATTACCGCGCGTGCCTTCGATGGTCTGATCACCGGATCCGCTGCGGGTGCGGACAGCGGTGTCGACAGGTACCGTGATTTCATAGTCGACCGAAATGTCGTGCGCATTCACATAATCGACCCGGATGCTATTTCCCTCCTGCCGAATGGGAGGATGCTGCTCGATGTCCGATACGTCGGTATGGCGGTTGCCGAACAGCCAGTGGTCGCCGACATAAATTTTGCCGCGAACCGTCACCGATCCCGAGGCACCGCTGTGCACAATGATGTCACCCGAATGAGTCTGTACCTCAAGATCGACCGGGCCGCTGCCTACCTGAAATGTCTTCTCAAATGAGCCTTGCGGCGTGGACGCAATGGCAAGGCCAGTGGCGAGCAATACAATAGATGCGATCGCCAGGAATGAGAACCACTTGCGTAACGCTGATGGGGATTGGTTATTCATGTCGGGCTCCACGAGGCCCTGGGCCTTAGGTGCTAGGTCTTGGGTC
>JBAPOI010000958.1:0-2592 GCA_049279555.1 Candidatus Sulfotelmatobacter sp. | reverse complement strand
CCCTTTGCTCGGGCAATGATGGATGAATTTTAGGTTGAGGGCAAGGTTGGATGTCACAGTTGTGCGTGCGAACGACTGTCAGTATCGTCGAGGACTTGGCCGAAACATATATTTCGTTTAAGCTCGTTCTGCCGGGGGTGAGATTCCAGAGCGGGCAGTCTTGCGAGTGGATGGCTCGTGGTCATCATTTCGAAACAAGTAGACACCCGAACAACGAAGCGTCTCGGCGGGTGCGATTCGGGCAACGAATCTAACGGGAAATAAGTAAAAAGGGTAGTGGTTGGACCGGGCCTCTCATTTCGTTGTTGTTGTGGGGAGGGTTTGGGATGACAACTCGCAGGCTGGTGATGGCGGGAACGGCGATTGTATGTCTGATCGGATCGTTTCTGATCTTGGTGGGATTACACGGGAAATCTTTGGGCCTTCCCGTCACGATTGCATGGCGAGTCGCGTTTTTCAGCGCGGGCCTGTTATTGGTAGCATCGGGTGTCACAATCTTTCGGCAAAGCAGAGAAGGTGAAGGAAAAAAAGACGAGGAGTCCTTATCCGTCAATAACCATAATATTGCAGCCACTGAGGACCAGAATTCAGCGTGGAGCAGAACGAAACCGTTTTTCCGAGTTTCGCCCACTCTGTTCCTGTGGCTCCTCATTTTCGCGGCATTCTTTGAGGCCGTCGTCATACCGCCATTGCAGGGCTCAAGGTTCCGTGGGGTTATCGAGCACATCACTGTTGCGCTGCTCATTGCGTCGATCCTCGGCGTAACGTATGAATATGTTCTGAGCGAGAAGCGAGAGGAAGGCATTCGAAAGCTCATTAATAACCTGGGGGAGGATCTCCAAAGTAGCCTTGATGGGATGTTCCAGCTCTATGCTGCCGCGACTCCAGAAGTTGCGCTCCGTATGTTGCGCGATGTGGCCATAAGAACAGACAAGATGCCAACGTTGTACAACCCACCGCGCTCCGAGGGTGAATACACTATCGCGGGGAACTTAGAGTATTTCGATCTACTCATCAAGTTCCGTGAGGAGAAATTTTGTACAGTCATTCGGGAGTGGCTCAATGACCCGAATCCGAATGTAAAGTTCTTAGCGAGCGACTTCATTGGAAGATACAAGCTCATCAAGCTGACGAGCCTCCTACGAAACGAGATTAGCATTCAGCGTCCCCAATGGGACAAACTCGCCGAAGAAGACAAGCGTTGGATGCTCAATTACGTTTGGGCTGTTTCGTGCTGTGACGCACCGAAATTTCGAAGCCTTGACGAGTTCTTGCGAAGCCAGGCGGACAACTGGGCCCAAGAATGGATTCTTTTCGTGGCATTCCAGATGCCCGAGCCAGCAATTGGAAATATGATCTATAACTACCTGCAAGCCCGCAGCAAGAACATCAGTGACACCAATCTGACTACAGCGATTAGCGCTCTGCATTTTCTCCAGGATGAGGGGGTTTGTGACGCCAAGAGTGTTATCGAAAGATCCGCATTTAGGTTTTCGACATCCGTCGCTCTGCGGGAACAGATCAAGAGCCTCTTTCAGATAGATTTATCTCAACCTAGTGAGAGGGGGGAGGTCCCGCCTAGCACGGCACCACAGATGCCGCCGACACCTCAGACGATCCCCCCTCACTTTCCCTCGCACAAGTGAGAGAAGATCAATGAGGGGAATTCTGCGTTTCGTCTTGGCTGCGGTTGCGGTATTGGGGATCGGCGGGCTCGTCATCGTTCAGCACGGCTTTGCTCAGCAAAGCGTTGGGCAGCAAAGTTCCAAAGTTGTAGCGATTCACGCTGGCCACGTGCTTGACGTCAAGAGTGGGAAGCTGTTGTCGGATCAGACGATCGTCATTGACGATGGGAAGATTGCTAGCGTTGGGCGTTTGCGGAAACGAAGGTTCCGGCGGGTGCGACGGTCATCGAACTGGCGAACGCGACCGTCCTGCCTGGATTAATTGATGCGCACACCCACCTTACCGGCGATCCCAGCTTCGGCTATGAGCAACTCGGAATTTCCATCCCACGCGAAACGCTCATTGGCGCCAAGAATGCGCGCGTAACTCTTCAGGCGGGATTCACCACGGTGCGCAACGTCGGCGCCTCCGGCTATACCGATGTTGCGTTGCGGGATGCGATTAATGCCGGGGACGTACCCGGACCAAGAATGTTAGTGAGCGGGCCGCCGTTGAGTATTACTGGCGGGCACTGCGACAACAATCTGCTCCCTTTCGAGTATCACGCTACCAGCGATGGCGTGGCCGACGGCATCGCGGCCGTGCAACAGAAGGTGCGCCAGAACATTAAGTACGGCTCCGATCTAATCAAGGTTTGCGCCACCGGCGGAGTGCTTTCGAAAGGCGATGACCCGCAAGCCTCGCAATACACCCTGGAAGAGATGAAAGCTATCGTGGCCGACGCGCACCGCCTGGGTCGAAAAGTTGCCGCACACGCGCATGGAGCGCAGGGCATCTTGTGGGCGTCTCAAGCCGGTGTCGATTCCATCGAGCATGGCTCTTATATTGACGATGTGGGCATCGCGGAGATGAAGAAGAACGGCACTTATCTTGTGCCCACACTTTATTTGGGAGATTGGTTTCTAG
>JBAPOI010000957.1:0-3364 GCA_049279555.1 Candidatus Sulfotelmatobacter sp. | reverse complement strand
CCTAGGGACTCTCTGAATAAGTAAGTTTCTGACCGCCCAAGCCTAGTGCCTCAGCAATAGTGGGGCGATGACCTAGCCTTCCACTTGGATTTTTGCCTCCGCCTTCGCCCATCGAACCGGCTTTCATCTACGCGCTCGCCTTCAGCAGCTTCTGACGACTTAGAAACAGATTGACCAATCCGCAGATCACGAACAGCTGGTGCGCGTTCTTCTTCAGTCCTCGATAACGCGGCTTCACAAAATCCAAATTTCAACTTCATCACCTGAAATACGTGCTCGACCTTGGACCGCACGCTCGATTTCGTCCGATTCTTCGCCCGCTCCTCTTCGTCAATCCCGTTCTTATAGCGGTAGCGACGGTGCGTGTGGTCCTGCGCCCGGGGTGCACATTCCTGGATAACCTCCGTTTGTCCGCGATAAGCCTGATCCCCCCATACGCGGGTTTCTTCCCCGTGCAACAGATCGGGCAGCACTCGCGAGTCGGCCACATGGGCGGGCGTGGCTACCGCCGTATGGATGATCTTGGTCTTGCTGTCCACTCCTACATGGGCCTTCATCCCGAAGAACCACTGGTTGCCTTTCTCGCGATCCGCGACGCAGACCCAGTGGTGTGGCAGCAACAGCAAGCAGTTGAAAATGGCGCGATCAGTCACAATCAATTAATCGATTGAGTGAGGGTACGCACCGTAAAGGTTTCGCCAGCGTTATGCTGTCTCTGCCATAATCTCCCAATGTGTGGTCGCTATCGCTTGTCACGAAGGAAGCAACTCGTCGAGGAATATTTCGACAGCGCCCCTTGGGACGATGATTGGAATCCTCGCTACAACATAGCCCCTACCCAGCCAGTTCCGGTGATCCGCCAGAATCCGAAGGAACCTGTTCGCGAGTTGACTTCGAAACAATATGGCTGCTTGGCTTTCCCGTCTCGCCTCCACTCGTAAAAGCCGTCCGCAGGCAATTGGATTAAGAGCTGCTCGATTCTGACTACGACCCCGAACAATGTGGCGTCAGGCGTCCACGACCGCATGCCAGCCATCCTCGACCCGAACGGCTACGATTTGTGGCTCGATCCGGGCATGACAAAAGTCGAAGCTGTGTCCGACTTGCTGAAGCCCTACGATGCGCGGCTGATGCGCTGCTACCCCGTGAGCACGCGGATCAATCATGTCGCCAATGATGATGAGGAATGCACTCGACCTGTGGAACTCGCGGAAATTCAGAACCGACTCTTTTCGTAGCGGGACTCTGACGATTTCTTCCGATCACTGGTCAAAATTGACCATTCTTTCGCGCAGCGACGTTGCATTATGTCGCCATGAAAGTCACCAAGAAAGAGGCGCTGGCAGTGCGTTGCCCCACTTGTGGCGCGAAGCCGGGGGAGAAGTGCGAGCTTAGCACTGGTTTGCCCCGCACAGACCCGCATCGAGATCGTCGATGGGTGGCCTCGGACAAGTAGTCCCCGCAGTGCGAATTTGGCTTGGTGTATTTTGCTGCCGTCCTATCGGCACCCTGCCGAAATGTCGGCGTAGAACCAATGACGAGCGCATGCAACGTCGGTCTAGTGTAGTCACAACGGTAAACGCTCCAACCACTGACGCTGTGCAGCAGAGGTCAGGCAATCTAGAATTCGAGCCGCAGTTGCAATGCGATCATCCGTGGGCTGCTGTCACCACCCAGTCCCACCCCCAGCAAGCCAGTTGGCGGCGAAGTGGCATAGGTCAGTGCTCCGAAGCCAGTCTGCGTAGACGCCTTGCCGGGAATGCCAGCCAGCACGATGCTAGGAAGACCGAAGTTAGGATGGTTGAAGACATTGAAGAACTGTGCATCGAAACGCATCTTCATGTGTTCAGTCACCGGGAACCATTTCGTCAGATAAAAGTCGTTCCACACGAAGCTGGGACCCCGCAAGGCATTGCGACCGAGATTTCCGAACTGGCAATTCTCCGAGTTGTCGCCGCCGTAGCAGGCTCCGGTACTCGGATCGACTGCCGAGACAAACGCATCGGGGTTGAGCCACTGGATCGAACCGGGCTGCGTAACGCCCGCAAGTGCATGATGCTCGTAGAGCGGCGCGCCGGGTACGACGTTCGCGAACTGCGGACCGCTGCCTTGCACGATCCCTCGACCATTCGCGGAGTAGGGCGTGCTCAGCACTGAAAATGGAATTCCGCTGTGCCAGAACATTGTGCCCGAAAGCTGCCAGCCGTTCGCTACGTACCCAAGCGAGTGGCTTCGCACCTTTATCGGAAGTTGGTAGACGTACTGTCCCGTGAGGTTGTGCCGGATGTCGTAATCGCACGGACCGTAATCGCGAGCCAGTTTTCCCGGCAGCGGCGAGAGAATCCCACCCGCAGAAAATTGAAGAAACCCGCCGTTCGATACTGTGTCCAAGCAATGGCTCCAAGTGTAGTTGACCTGCCCTTGTAGCCCATGACTCAGGCGCTTCATCGCGGTCAGTTGTAGCCCGTTATAGTGGCTGTTTGCCCCGGTTGAAAGCTGAGTGACTGCACCAAAACGGGGGTCGGTCGGCTGCAAGTACGGGAAGGGCGCGAAGCATCCTTGGCACACGGTTTGATAGCCATTGACTTGCGTGAGATAGGGTTGGTTAACGGCACGGGTGCCGACGTATTGAGCTTGCATGCTGGCGGTCGTTCCGAACTGGTGCTCAATCCCTAGACTCCACTCCATGAAGTACGGCGCGTGAAGTGTGCCATTTGACACGGCAGCGAGGGCGACTGGCGGCAGGCATGTAGCGGCATTTGCGAGCGGAGATGCACAGGAAAGTTGTCCGTTCGCAAAGCCAGAACTAAATCGCTGGTCTGCGGCGTCAGTCGCATCGACTGCGCTGTTCGGTACTCCCGGCGCAATCGCGGCACCGCCCACCGTGCCCAGAAGACCTCCTTGAAACGTTCGCACGTAAGGTGGATTCATTCCCACGAGATCGGCGACCGTTCCGGGCAAGATGTCGCTGAACAGTCCGAAACCAGTTCTCAGCACGGTTTTCGGTTCGAACTGCCACGCAATTGCTGTCCTTGGTTGCAGGATCGCCAGCGGAGTGGACGAGAAGAGACTTCCAAGGTGCGTCTGAATCGTAGCGTTGAGCGGCTGATTGACATCGTGTGAGATCGAATCGAATGAGCCTCGAAGACGCGCAACTTGGTCGTGCGGGTTCAGAGGATTGGAATTGAACGTATCGCGGATACCGACCGTCCATGTGAGCTTGGGCGTGACCTTCCACGTATCCTGCGCGTAGAGATCGAGATTCAAGAAGTTGAACGGTTCATTCTGATTGGTCGGGAAAGTCTTCGTAGCAGTGGATGCCACACCGTAGACGAATTGCGGCAGGTCGGTATAAGTGACGAGG
>JBAPOI010000956.1:0-2122 GCA_049279555.1 Candidatus Sulfotelmatobacter sp. | reverse complement strand
GTACCTGGTCGTCGACCTTGATGTCTTCGATTTTCTTCATCCCGTCACGGGTGAAGATCAAACTCCCGGCGAGCTGGCAGCTCGTTTCACTCCACGCCGTCGGGTAGGCCCAGCACAAAGAATCCATGTGCGCCCGCGCGAGCATCTGCTGTCCGACGCGGCCGTGGTAGGCGACGCCGTCGCCTTTCATCGCGGAGATCCGGGTCATGTAGTAGTCGATGACCGCGAGGCCGGTGGGGTTCTGCGCGTTGATCTTCTTCCAGTTCTCTACCCCGTAGTAGACGTCGAGCTTGGCCTCCGGGCAGAAGCTCTTGATTTGGGGCCAGACGTCGAGCATCACGTCGAGCCCGCGATCGAGCGAAGACGACCAAACGAAGACCGGTTTCTTGTTTCTCCTGATCTCGTCCCAGGGCACGTCGGGGGAGAACCGGTCCGGGGCGATCCCATTACGGGTCACGCTCACGACGTCCGGCTCGACGTTCGGGTAGTGGTCGAGGAAGAAGCCCTTGTGCCACTTCGTCAGGCAGTAGACCCGGTCGAAGAGCGGCACCTCGTTCCCCCAGTCGTCGCCCACGTGGATGTCGTGGACCCACAAGACCTTGAGCTTCGCGTCGGGTTTGAGGCGGAGGACGGTCTTGTCGCGCGACGAGACGAACACGTCGCAGGCGAGGAGCTTCGGATCTTCGAGCGCCTTCCGGTAGTCGACGAACTGGTACGAGCCTGGTCGAGCGACGTGGTTGGAGCCGAAGTGGTACGTCTCCTCCTTGCCCTGGTGCTCGCCGAAGAGGACGATCTCGTTGCCCTGGACGGCGAGCTCGCGGGCCATGTGGATGGCGGCGGTCTCCGAGCCGCCGATGCCGGTGTCGGCCGAGTCGTTGCCCCAGGGCTCGTAGGCGGCGCCGGTCCAGATGCAGATCTTCACTTTGAGCCCCTCCCCCCAGGCTTCCTTGGAATTTTCTGTAAGTATTCGATGAGCTTCGGAAAATCCTTGGCATCTTCGTCGAAGCCCATCTGCCTGAGCCTTTCTTGGATCTCCCCGACGTCGTAGGCACCCTTCTTCCAGAGGGTGAAGATGTCGAGGGCGTCCTTCGGATCTTCACGGGCCGCGAGGTATTTGGTAGCGACGAGCAGGTCGATTGGGAAGACCGGGATCTCCTTGCCCTGATACTTCCTCGTCTCGGCCATCTCGATGGCGCTCTCTTCCGGATCCCCGACCGCGAACAGGAGGTCGATGCGCTCGTCGGCGGGGTTCCCCTCGGGGACGACGATCCAGTGGGACTGGTCGAGCTCATCTAAGATCAAGTCAGGGATGATCGATTTTTGTAGGGCGCGCAGGACCTTCGCCCTGTCCGACTCGTGGAAGAACGCATCGACGTCGGCCGTGTCCCGGCGGTAACCGTACGTGTTGACGGCCACGCCTCCTCCGATCGCGACCTTCACGCCCGCACGGTCGGCGACGTCGAGCACGAGCTCGAGCAGTTCCTTCTTGGTCATCCTCATCGTCCTTGCTCTTCCTTCTTGATTCTTCGTTGGGGCGGGAATGGTTCCTTGGCCTTCGTCATGACCTTGAAGAGCAAGTTCGCCGCTTCGGTAAGATCTTCCTCGGCTTTCTTGCGCGTGGCACCGAGGCCGTAGACGCCTCTTATGGACGGCGCGTGCGCCGTCCATATCCCGTCCTCTTCCCACGCGACCACGTCGTGCTTGGTCGTATGTACGCGAATCTTGTTCGTTCCAAGCTGACGCGAAGCGCGCACGTTCACACCCTTCCGATCACAACAGCACCGTCGCCCATGTCCAGCTCCCCCTTCACATCGAAGCCGGCGCACGGATAGTCCCCGAGGTTGTCGACGTTCTCGACGCGCTCGACCTCGGTGACGACGTCGGCGCTGTCGCGCACCAGCACCTGCACGTCCTGGGGCATCCGCTCCAGCTTCCAGATCAACTGACGAACGGTCATTCCACGATCCCTCCGATTGAAATCGTCGAGTCAAGCTCGCCGATCTTATCCCTCAACTTAAAGTAACGCCTCGTCCACTCCACGTCGCCAATCTTCACGCCGACCGTGTTGATCTCACAGGTGTGAACGGTGCAGATCGGCCTCAGGTGCGGCGCGGCCGTGCAG
>JBAPOI010000955.1:0-2825 GCA_049279555.1 Candidatus Sulfotelmatobacter sp. | reverse complement strand
CCACAGAGCGGTTGGAGTGGTCGCGTCGGTGTGCGAATGTCTGCTAATCGCCAAAAGCGGCCATTCCATCGGACGGTGTCTCTGAAGGGTGGGCATTAGAAAACAGCTTCGTCAGCGTGACCAAAATTTGACGATCACCATAACGCTAACCACCCGTGCTGCGCGCCTCGATGGCCGCGCGGGTTTTTGCCCAGGGCCTACAATAACGGCTGCTGCATGAGCGCCGGCCAGCGCGGCGTGGCTTTCAGTGCCGTAGGGATGTCGGGATCGAAGATGGCCGTCAAAAGGATCGGATCGCGCTCGTTATAAGCTTTTTCCAGCTAGTAAATGGCTGTTTGAATGGGCACATCATCCTCGCAATGCAGTCACTGCCCGCCTTCGGGAGATTCCTGATAGCGTGAATGGACACTGAGCGGAGGGGAAAGCCGTGAAGCAGTTCGCTATCCTAATGGTCTTGTGGTCCTCCATCGCGTTGGCGCAAACAGAAACACAATTATCAGCGCCACCACTGGCGGAAGCGCCAGCAACGGCGGCATCCTATCCGGCGATGGCACCGCTGGATCGCTACCTGATGGATAGGACCGCAGAGCTCGCACTCGCGCAGAGCGCCGCTCCGCCGCAAATCGCGCGTGACGCAGAGGTCCTCGTCCTCGGGAGGCACGGCTACGAAGTGGCGGTTAAGGGCCGCAACGGTTTCGTCTGCGTCGTGGAAAGAGCCTGGATGTCTCCATTCGACGATCCGGGTTTCTGGAATCCGAGATTGCGCGGACCCGTCTGCTACAATGCGGCGGGTGCGCGCTCCGTCCTGCCCTATACGATCAAGCGGACGGCGCTCGTTCTGGCCGGGATGAACAAGGACCAACTGCTCGCTGCCATAAAGTCTGCGGTGGCGCAGCACCAATTGCCAGTGCCCGAAGCGGGCGAGATGTCTTTCATGATGTCGAAGAACGGTTACCTCGGCGACCAGGCAGGAGGGCCCTGGCATTCGCACGTGATGATAAGCATTCCGCGGACGGACGCCGCAATGTCGGACGCGAACGCTGCGTTATGGGGCGCAAACGTGCCCAATTCTCCCGTTGTCGCAAACACGCGATACACCGAGATGCCCGAACCCGAAACTATATTCTTCGTGCCGGTCGACCATTGGTCCGATGGCACGCCGGCCCCGATTATGCATCACTGATTTCGGGATACGGGCATGTTTGATCCATTTTCAGATAAGATGTCTGAATGGAATAGCTTATGGCCACTCAGGTCAGGGGGTTCGACGCCCTCAGCCGCACCATGTTTTCAATGGATTAATCGATCAACCAAATCTTATAGACAAAGGCAGGTACCAAATAGAACCGATGTGTCCGCTATTCGCCATAAGCGGTCATTCAATCCAAGTCAGTAGCACGGCCCGCCATTGGGTGATTGGTCATAAGGTGAAGGATTGTCCCTTATGACCAATAGGGGACGGGCCTCGTGCCTGTAGCCAGTGATTCTTAGGGCTCCTCCTTGGGCTCGAAGAGGGCGAAGGCCCTTCCGTTCCAATAGAGCGCGCTGTCGATACCAGCTTCCGAGCCAATGACCAGAACATCGTTACGGATTTGCTTTTCTTGTCGCTGGAAGGATCGGAACGCTCGCGAGCCGCGTTTGGCCACGGCAAGGGGAACAGATTTCTCACCCCAGATCGGTGAGCCGAAGAAATCGGTGACATCTTCGCCTTCGTAACCCGTGATCAGAAACTTTCGGTTGCCCTTGGCAAGAACTATAGCAAGAGCGAGTTTTTCCCCGTGCGCATCAAGCGGCTGCGAATGAAAGAGTTTCGAGAAAATCGTCACGTCTGAAAGTATGACGTCTCTTGGTGAGGCCTGTGCTATCGACACAAGATAGATGGCGTCCGCCTTGCCATCGCCGTCCAGGTCGGCAGTAAGATAAGGCGCTTCGAACCGCGCGTTTTCACTGACCCTACTTCCGAAAAGCGCCGTGACTGCTGACGCGGCCAGCGCCGTATTGGTGGCGAGAGTGGCGGCAAACAGAATCGCAGAGAGTAAGACTTTACGCATCGTGTGCCTTTGGCATTAGAGCACAGATGGTAAGTCTGTGCTTTGATAAAACGTGGGAATGGCTAGCCGTATTTCGCCAGCACCCAATTTCTACTATTGCATGGGAAACTGAGCGGCGATGAAATTTCTGTGGAACGAGGAGGATAGCTTAGCCTCCTCCGGCCAAGGACGGCATTGTGCTAGAGTGGCGCCGCGCACGTGGTGGGGGATTGAGCATGAGAAAATTGATTGCAGCGCGCTTGCCAGCACTCTGGCTTGCCGCCGCAAGCCTAGCCGCCACGCCCGCAGGAGCGTTCACAGGCTTCATCATCAGCGGGCCTGGGGCGGGCGGCGGCGGCCGGCAGAGCACGGATTACTGGGTGAGCTGCCCCGACTGCACGCTCTACGGCTATGATGCAAGAACGGGCGCGGTCTTGCGGATCGGTCCGTTGACGGGCGATTCCGGCCCCGATTTCTCCTATGTGGTGGGAAGCCTGAACTATGATGCCGTCCACCGGACGATCAGTTGCATCTGCAGCGCCGTAGACAGCGATAAAGATGCCGCAATCTATACGGTAAGCACACGAACGGGAAAAACCGTGCGCAAAGTCGCCTGGGACCGGAAAACATGGGGCGTGGGCGAGACGATGATCTCTGCATCGCCACGCGCGAGGCTCATCGTAAGGACCGGGCCACTGGGAAAAAATCAGGACCCGCAGAGGGGAGGAAAGGCATATCATTGAAGGACAAGGCGCTCTTCGATGCCTGCGCCAGCAGAACCGCCATTTAAAAAGG
>JBAPOI010000954.1:0-4191 GCA_049279555.1 Candidatus Sulfotelmatobacter sp. | reverse complement strand
TTCCAAAGGCGTGCCGGCCTGCTGGGCCCGGTCCCTCGTCGGCAAGCCGATTGTATCATTAACCTATAGACAATAATTCTGCCGCAGCGTCTACAATACAATTCTTCCATAAACGTCTTTCCTTATGTTCGACACAAATCACCCGCAGCCGCCCAAGCCCCGCTCCCATTGGGGCACTGTCGCCGTCATTGCCATCGGCGCGGTGCTGATCATTGTCTGGACGTCGTATCCTCGGCCGCACATGCAACTCGACGAGGCCCTGCACCAGGCCGGCGTTGGCCAGCCGCTTCCGATGCTGGAACTGCAACCCCTTACGGGCACGACCGAAGGCGTCTCGCTGGAAAGTGTGCATGGCAAAGTCACGTTGATTAATTATTGGGGCCCATGGTGCGGATTCTGCGTCGAGGAGTTTCCGCACTTAGTCGAACTGTGGGATAAAAACCGCGGCAATCCCGAATTCGCTTTCGTTTCCGTCTCCAGCGCCGGCCGGGGCGAAGAAAACGTTCCCGAACTGAAAGAGCAGACCGAGAACTTTTTCAAATCTCGCCAGGCGTCGTTTCCGACCTACGTCGATCCCGACGGCGGCAACCGCCAAATTCTCGCCAGCCTGACCGATATGAACGGCTTCGGTTACCCGACCACGGTGCTGCTGGACCGCCACGGCATCATCCGCGCCCTGTGGATCGGCTACGAACCAGGCTACTCCAACCAAATGGAACAGTTGGTGTCGAAACTCCTTTCGGAAGGGGAGGGGAAGAAGGGAGATGGTGAGGAGGTTAGGAAGTGAGGAGGGAACTACCGCACTGCGCTCGGCCGATGCCCATCGGCCGTGCTCGCTTGCTGGAGCGGGTTTTGCATTTTGCGCTACTGCGGGGGTCCCACATTGTGGTGCAAAATTCCTTGAGTTTTGCGCGGGGGTGAATTCGTAAGTCGTTGCGCCGTAATCGGCACGACGAACGGAATGGTGCAAAATTCGGGGAATATACTTTCATTTCCGTTAGGTTTTCGCGGCGCAAAACTGTGGCCAGGGCAGCAATAGTAGGCGGTATGCGGTAGGCAGTAAGCGGTGCGCTTGTTCATCGCGCGCCTATTTTTGCAATTTATGGTGTTCGAAACAGATGTACACTATAGAGAATTTAGCTGGAGAATCAACGGAATTTTTGGGCCACGCGATCATGCGGGCGTGCATTCTGAAACGATTCGACAGACTCGCATCTCTCCCGGCGCTTGCAAACTAAGCGCGACGTAAGGAGACGACGACTGACGAGGCCACAAACACCACGCAGGCCAAGATGAAGAAAGTCGGGTTTCCGTCGATGGCGATCCCGATTTTGAAAAGGTGCGTGGCGATGGCGCCGAGCATAAGGACGATAGCCAAGCAGCCGCCGACAACAGCGAACCGGGGCCAGGGGAGCAAGATTGCCGCAAGCAGCTCCAGACAGCCCACGAGAATTCGGCCGAACGGTTCAGCTCCCAGCAGAGTAAAGAGGGCCACTGGCCCTGCGGCCGCCGTGAGCTTTGCGATGCCTGCGAAGGCAAGAATGGCGGCAGCGGCGAGTTGAGCCACCCAGGATAAACCAATGCGAGCGCGCGGGGATAACATGGAAGGTTATTCTATCGTTTCCATCGCGCCCAACAAACCGCAAGCTGTTGCTGTGCTTAGTGACCGCGCTGGGTGTGGTAGCGCACGGCGGGGCTGATCTGACGATACCGTCGCCGGCTTTATTCGTTGGGGCGCGACCGCGATGAATAAGGAAAGATTAGCGCGTCCCGTTGGGGCTTTGTTTTGTGGTGGCCCCTACCCAGGCCTTTGGCCTGGGCTGACATAGGTTGGCCCTTTGGGCCAGCAGGAGGTACCCTCACCCTGGCGCTCTCCCATCACCCTTAATTCCTCTCCCACAAGGGGCGAGGGAATTACGAATTCAGCTTTGCCAAGAAATCACGCGTGGCGGTGGTGGGGTTGAGGGCGCCAGCAATTGCGCTGCTGACGGCGATGCGGGAGAGGCCGGAAGAGATTACTTGGGACACATTTTCGAGGGTGATGCCGCCGATGGCGAAGGCGGGGAGGGAGATTTCGGTGGCGACGGTGCGGATGAAGTCGAGGCCGGTGAAGGAATCGAAATTTTTTGTCTGCGAGGGGAAGGTCGGACCGACGCCGATGTAGTTGGCGCCGTCGAGGACGGCGCGGCGGGCTTGGTCGATATAATGGGTGGAGACGCCGATCAGGGAGTGGGGGCCGACGATTGCCCGGGCGTCTTTGACGCTGAGTTCGTTTTGTCCGACGTGGACGCCGTCGGCGCCGCTCAGAACGGCCAGGTCGGGGCGGTCGTTCATGATGAACAGCGGAGGAGTGACATCCGATTTGGGGGCAGGGGTGCGGCGGGTGATTTCGCGCAAGATGCGCGCGCGGGCAAGCAATTGGGCATCGGTCAATTTCTTATCGCGCAGTTGGAACATGTGCACGCCGGCTGAGACCAATGTTTCGATCATGCCCGCAAATGTTTCCTGATTGGCGCCACCGTCGACGAGCACATACAGCCGTGCGCCGGCCAAGCGGGAAATGGAATCGGCCGTGATGCCGACGGCCCGCTGGAGGGAGTACGATCGAAACCGAATGCGTTCGACTTCCGCCGCCATCGCGGTATCGACGAGTTTTGCGTATTCTTCCAGGCTGCGAAGCGCTTGCTGCAAACGGTTGAAACTGGCAGCCGCAACGTCGGCGGGGCTGGAGCGATGCGGGCCGGGGTTTGCTAGCACTGCCCCCACGTCGGATTCGGGTTCCCGGGCGGCCAAGCGGTCGGTCGTTGCCAAGCGAGCGAGAGCTGCGGTTAGATCGTGCCGCAAGTGCTTGGCCAGTTCGGTTAAATGCCGATCGTCGAGCACGAAACGGACGTAATCTTCGACCACCCGGAACCCTTCGGCCGCTCGGTTGGCTTCGGCATCCAGGATTCGCAAAATACCGGTTTTCCCAATGGGGTGCGGGGGAATTGGGGCGGAAGTTGGCTCGGCGTGGGACATAACTGGTTATTGTGATGGCAGTTGATCATCATTGTTGACCTTCTGCATCCATTCCCGCCAGTGCCCGAGGGTTGCTGGGCGACATTTAGCCCGGCCGCGTAGAAGCCAGCGACAGAATTGGCGGGGCGAAATATGGCAGCAGGAGACGGGCGCAACTTCAAGTGCCGTTTTGCCTTGCTGCGGCCCAAATCCGGGGTTAGAATTCCGCAGCGGAAGTTAGTTTAGTGGTTTGTGACAAGGGCTGTTTCGAAACCGGGGGCTAGCGCCCTGCGACTGATTAGAGACGGCGGCCGGTCAATGTCATGGATGACGAGAGAACGGTTGGACGGGCCGCTTAGGGTTCACGGAGCAATTCAAGGACGATGCGCTACGCACGATGGTTCACACCGCTGTGGCCTGGCCTTACGCAGCTCTGGTTTTCCGGAGCGTGGTGGGGATTGGCCATTGGGTGTGGGTTTGCGTGGCTGCTGAACTTGGCCCTGGTTTCGACCCTGGTTTGGACCGAATGGATCGACCCGTGGTCGCGGCTGGGGGTATGGGTTTTGCTATTAGTGGTGTGGGCTGCCTCGGTTACGCTGTCGTTTCGGCAGTTGCTGAGCGACAACCCCGAGCAGGCTGCCAAAACCGCCGAGGACTTGTTTCGCCGCGCGCAACGCGAATACTTAACTGGGAACTGGATTAAAGCCGAACACTTGCTGACGCAATTGATTGCCAATAATGGAAAGGATGTGGATGCTCATTTGTTGATGGCCAGTATGTTGCGTCGCACCGGCCAACTGGCCGAAGCGTCGGAACGACTTCGCCGCCTGGCCGCGATGGACGGGGCCGACAAATGGCAAAGCGAAATAGCCCGCGAACGACAACTGTTAGACGATCTTTTCAACCAACTTCAAAATCCATCGACCGAGAACCCGCAGCCGGATGAATCAACGCCATTAACCAATCGGGCCGACGGTCCAAACACTTCGGCCACCAAAGCAGCATAAAAAATCAGTGTCTATTTGCCTCGCTTGCGGACAACTAGAAACATAGACACCCAGACACAGGATTTACCATGTACGAACGCTTTACCGATCGGGCCCGCAAAGTTATGCAACTGGCCAATCAAGAGGCCCAGCGCTTTAACCACGAATACATCGGCACCGAGCACGTGCTGCTGGGTCTGATTAAAGA
>JBAPOI010000953.1:0-3301 GCA_049279555.1 Candidatus Sulfotelmatobacter sp. | reverse complement strand
TTAAGAAAGTAGCCTGCATCAACCAAAAGAAGATTTCGACGACTTCCGAGAATGTGCAACCGAATATTCTCGAACTTTCGAAACGTTTCTACTTAGCGCCCGAGGCCACAGGCTGCACACCGGCGTAGTAACCGCTTTTGGTTCTCACTTCAAGCTTGCCGTGCGACCTAGATTTGGCTTCTACGCGGATTGTCCGGAAACCGCCGCTCGATCTGGGATTGGTAGGCTGGTAGCCGATTGTGTATTGATTCCGAATGTCGTGGGCCACTTGCCGGCTGATCTCATCCACTTCGTCCAGTGTTTTTGGAAAAAAGGCCAGCCCGCCCGTACGTTGCGCAACGATCTCCAGCGCTCGGCGGGCACGCTTGGGATGCTCTTCATTCCCCAGAATTCCAATCGCATACACCGACGGCCCATTTTCCTCCTGCAATTGTTTCACGGCCTGCTCCAAGCTCTCCCTACTGGCATTGTCTTCTCCATCGGTCACGACGAACAGCACTTTCCTCTCCAGTCTGCCATTTTTTTTCAGGTGCTCGGCTGAGGCTACAACTGCTTCGTACAGTGCCGTTCCGCCTTTTGCGTCAATCTTCTCCAGCGCTTCTTTCAGCTTCAGCAAGTCGTTGGTGAAATCCTGGTCGAGATAATATTCGTCGTTAAAATTGACCACGAATATTTCGTCTTGAGGATTACTCGACCGCACTAGGTTCAGCGCCGCCTGGTTCACTTTTGCGCGTTTCTCCCGCATCGAGCCGGAATTATCGATCACAATCCCCATAGCCACCGGTATGTCTTCGTGGCGAAACGAAATAATCGTCTGCGGTTTGCCGTCTTCTAAAACCGTGAAGGCATTCCGGTCGAGGTCCGTCACCATACGCTGCTTGCTGTCGATTACAGTCGCATGCAACAGAACTTCATCGACGTTCTTGCGAATGACGTAGGTTCCATCATCTTTTTGAGGTTGGGGCTGCTGCGGTGGCTGTGGACTGGGGGATGGGGCAGATTTCGACTGCGCGCTTTGCAGCAGAATTGCTGGTGTAGGGGGTCTTTGCGCGGAAAAAGGTTGGGCCAGCACCGCGACTGTCGCCCCGGCTCGGATCACACATTTCAAAAGGAATATCGCGACCCGACTATTCTTCGGGCGCGTAATACCCGGTCCTGGCATACACTCGCAGTGGCGGCAATCCTTTCGGCGGAAGTAATTTCACCTTGATCTTACGCCATTTGCCGTCCCGCACCACTTTGCTGGGACGATACCCCAGCACATACTGATTGCGCAGTTCAACGCCAATCTTGGTCGCCACATCCGCGAGATCGTTTGGATTCTCCACGGTAAATGCCCGCCCGCCGGTCAATTCCGCAATTTCCCCTAGCAGCTCCGGCCCCAGGCGCTCTTCTTCCGTCGGAAAATAGCGGTCATAAATCCCAATGGCATAGACCATTACATCCGCTTCCTTCACCAAAGCCTTAATCTCGCTCTCGGTGTAGCGGCTGTGATTGTCGCCTCCATCCGAGATGATCAAGAGTGCCTTCTTCGCATATTTCGCCTGCCTCATCTTGGTGACGCCCATGTAGATCGCGTCCAGCAAGGCTGTGCGGCGTCTCGGGACCGCATAGATGAGCTTGCCCTGAATCTCGTCCACGGAACTGGTGAAGTCGCTCACCTCCTCAGGTTCGTCGGAGAAGGTAATCATGAAGAATTCATCTTGCGGATTAGCGGTCTTGAAAAACTCGCTCACCGCATCTTTGGCCCGGTCCATTTTGCTGCTCATGCTGCCGCTGGAATCGAAAATCACCCCCAGCGAAACCGGCGCATCTTCGCTGGAAAAAGACTTGATGTCCTGCGGCGCACTGCCCTCAAAAAGCTGAAAGTTTTGTTTCTCCAGCCCGGTCACCAGTCGGTTCATCGGATCCGTAATCGTTACCGGCACCAGCACCAGATCAACCGCAACCTTCAACGGACGCACATGAGTCTTGAGAGACGGGGAAACGACGTCTTCCTTCGAAACTTCGTTCGGATTATTATCCTTGGCGACTTCCCGCGGCGGTACGTGAACGTCGTTGACAGTGGTCTGCCCCAAGGCAGTGATCGGCAAACCGTACAATGCGGACAGCAGCAAGCACAGGAGGGCGTAGGGCGCTATCGCACCAAACCGCACGGGACAGGGTCGAACTCCGAGGAGCCTCAAATACAGGGCCGGGGGGAGAGATGACCGGCATCCGTTCAGGAGGGCCATAAACACCTCTATTGGCCGCGATAGTATCATGCTTTCTCCCTGCTGCCGCTGCTTTTTTGTCAAATATTAGTGACAATCCGAAAAAACGAACCGGCCATGTCGGATTGTTTCTTGCACCCGCCCTTAGAATCGAGCACACGCCGAACCGATTGCTCTCGCCGTCTTGCTACAATCAGAAGCTTCCATGGCAGACATTCAACCGTTTCGCGCCTTTCGCTACGATCCCAGCCGAGTCTCCCCAGCCGACATAGTCACGCAACCCTACGACAAGATTACGCCCGCGCTGCAGGATCGTTATTACGCAGCCAGCCCGCACAACCTTGTGCGCATTATTTTGGGCCGTCACGACGCGACGGGCAATCCGGCGAATAATGTATATTCCCGCGCGGCGAGCTACTTTCGCGATTGGCGCCAACAAGGCATCCTGCGCCAGGATCTCCAACCCTCGCTCTACGTTTATTCCCAGCGCTTTACGCTTCCGGGTACAGTGAAAGGAAGTTCACCTCAGGAACTAGAACGCCGCGGCTTCATCGCCCTCGGCCGCATTGAGGACTATTCCGCCAAAGTGGTTTTCCGTCACGAGCAAACCCTGGCCAAGCCCAAGGCAGACCGCCTTGATCTACTCCGTGCCACCCGCGCCCATTTTGGCCAACTTTTTATGCTCTATGAAGATTCCGGTCAAGTCGAATCTCTACTCATCACAACCGTCGATCCCGCAATCGCGGTCACCGATGAGTACGGTGTGCTGCACCGGGTATGGCCGGTCTCCGATCCAGGCGTTGTTGCTTCCGTCCGCAACGCGATGGCCGACAAAAAGCTCATCATCGCCGATGGTCACCACCGTTATGAAACGGCACTCAACTATCGCAATGAATGCCGTGACAACCAGCCACGCGACTCGTCTCGGCCGAACTCTGCCCCCGGTGACTCGCCATACGAGTTCGTCATGATGACCTTCGTCAACATGAACAGCCCGGCTGTGCTCATTCTGCCCACCCATCGCATCGTTCATGGTCTCCTATCGTTCTCTGAGGAAGGCTTTCGCAGCGCGGCCCGAGCATTTTTCG
>JBAPOI010000952.1:0-6872 GCA_049279555.1 Candidatus Sulfotelmatobacter sp. | reverse complement strand
AGCCTGGCTTCTGCCGCCGGTTCGGAGTTGCGGGATGTGCACATCTCCGAACCCAGCCTGGAAAATCTATTTCTTCACCACACCGGAAGGAGTCTGCGGGAATGAACTGGAAGACGTTTTTCGCCATGCTTGCGCGCGATGTGCATGTGGCTCGCCGCAACTTCATGGTTCTGCTGATGCAGACTTTTCTGCAGCCCCTCATGTTCGTGTTCATCTTCGGAAGAGTGATGGTCCGCAGCGGATACATGCCTGAGGCCTACAAGAGCCTTCTGCTTCCCGGCATCATGGCCATCAGCATGGTGTTTACCGGGGTCTGGGCAGTGGCCATGCCGTTGATTACTGAATTCCAGTTCACCCGCGAGATCGAAGACCGCCTGTTAGCTCCCATGGAAATCTCCTGGGTCGCAATCGAAAAAGTGCTCGCCGGGACGCTCCAGGCGCTGATCGCAGGCCTGGTTGTGATTCCCGCAGCGTGGATTATTTTGCGCCCCGGCGTATCGGTGACGGTGCACAACCCTATCACTTTTGCTTGCGTTACCCTGCTGGTGGCGCTGTTCTCCGCATGCGGCGGTCTGGCCCTGGGCTGCAGCGTCAACCAGCAGCACATCGGATTGATGTTCAGCATGGTTTTGACCCCCATGATTTTCTTTGGCTGTACCTATTACCCCTGGAGCGCACTGAACAGCTTTCCCATACTGCAGAAGGTCGTGCTTGTGAATCCTCTCGTATATGCGAGTGAAGGCCTGCGCGGAACTCTCGTGCCCCAGTTCCCGCATCTTCCTTTGCTTGCTGTGCTGGTGGTGTTAACGGCGTTTGATGCGCTGTTTCTGATGGCAGGTCTAAGACAGTTTCGTGGGAAAGCAGTCAGTTGAAGGCCAGATCAGCTCATAAGATCGATACGGGAATTGAGTAACGTGTCTGCCTCTTCGTACCTGCAAAAGTTGTTTCAAATCAAGCAATTCCGCGTGTTACCGAAGTTTCTCGCAACCGCTGTAAATCATTGGTAATAAATCTGTTAGCTGTCTATCCTTAATGAATCTGTCGGGCGCCCGATGAGAACGTCGAGCGTGCGCCGGACTACATACATATGTCGGCACCCACACAGTCGTGGAGAGGGTTATCCCTCGGCGCCCAAGTCTTCATTGGCCTGGTGATTGCCACGGGGATGGCCTCGCTCCTTCTCGCGGCGGCGCACCAGCAAAGCAATAATATCGCTGAATTCATCTGTTATCTTGGCATCGCAATTCTAGCCTCGCGCTTGCGGGTTACTCTTCCCGGCATCACCGGCACGCTTTCGGTAAACTTCCTGTTCATTCTGGTAGGTATCGCGGAGCTAAGCTATTCCGAGGCAATCACCCTGGGCGCTGTCGCCATGCTCGCCCAAGGTTTGTTTCCCGGCCGGCCAAACGCCATCGAAGTGACATTCAATGTCTGCGCCGGCGCGTTTTCAACGGCGCTAGCTTATTTCGCCTATCACAGTTTTCTTGCCAACGAACTCATTCCCAGCAAAGCGTTGGTTTTATGTCTGGCCGCTTCGATTTACTTTATTGTCAACGCCGGATGTACCGCCGCCGTGATTTCGTTCAGCGAACGGCGGCCGCTGCAACGGATCCTTATCGATTGTTACTTCTGGTCCTTCCCTTACTACCTGGTCGGCGCCGGCATTGCAGGCGCAATTGGCTGGTTCAATCACGCGTTTAACTGGGAAAGTTCGTTACTCTTCGTGCCCGCCATCTATGTTATCTACCGTTCCTACCGTTTGTACTTGGGCAAGCTGGACGACGAAAAACGTCACGTGGAAGAAATCGCCAACCTGCATTTGCGCACCATCGAAGCACTCGCGCTGGCCATTGAAGCCAAGGACCAGACTACGCATGCTCACCTGCAGCGGGTTCGCGTCTACGCCATTGAGGTAGCAAAAGAATTAGGCATCAAGGGAGCCGAACTGGAAGCCCTGCATGCAGCCGCGCTGCTGCATGACATTGGAAAGCTTGCCGTGCCGGAACACATTATCTCGAAGCCCGGACGGCTCACCCCCGAAGAGTTCGAGAAGATGAAGATTCACACCGTGGTGGGTGCGGACATTCTGGAACGTGTTCGTTTCCCCTATCCGGTAGTGCCGATCGTTCGAGCCCACCACGAAAAATGGGATGGCTCAGGTTATCCCTTCGGATTGAAAGGCACGGAGATTCCGATTGGGGCTCGAATTCTTTCCGCAGTCGACTACCTGGACGCGTTGGCTTCCGACCGGCAATATCGCCGAGCCATGCCACTGGATAAAGTGATGCAGCAGCTTTCGGCTGAGTCGGGCAAGTCGTTCGATCCGAAGGTGGTGAATGTTCTCACCCGCCGTTACAAATCCTTGGAGAACATGGCGCGTGCCCAAGCGAACTCGGATGACAACGTGGCTCTTCCCACCGAACTCAAGATCACGCGTGGCCCTGCGCCGGCTGCCGGATTCGAAAATGCTGCTGTCACGGATTCGCCGGGACGGGAAGCGACGTTCCTATCCTCGATTGCCGCTGCGCGCCAGGAAGCTCAGTCTTTGTTTGAGTTAAGCCAGGATCTCGGCGCGTCCCTAAGTCTCGGCGAGACGCTTTCAGTGTTCTCGGTAAAACTCAAACCGATGGTTCCCTACGACGCCATTGCAATTTATATCTGTCGCGGTGATGAGTTGATCCCCGAATACGTAAACGGCGACAACTACCGGCTCTTTGCCTCGCTACGTATTCCGCTCGGGGAGGGCCTCTCCGGTTGGGTGGCGCAGAACAAAAAGCCGATTGTGAATGGAAACCCCTCGGTCGAACCTGGCTATCTCAACGATCCCGCAAAATCCAGCACTCTACGGTCAGCTCTGGCATTGCCTCTCGAAGGAGTCGACGGCGTAATCGGCGTTCTTGCCCTCTATCGCGCCGAGCGCGACGCTTTTACCTCCGACCATTTACGCATTCTTTTGGCGGTGAGCGGCAAGATGGCGCTCGCCATCGAAAACGCACTCAAATACCAGCAGGCGGAAAGCTCCGCCACCACCGATTATCTCACCGGCCTGCCCAACGCCAGATCGCTGTTTCTGCAACTCGATCGCGAACTAGCTCGTTGCAAGCGCGACAATATGTCGCTCACCCTCATGGTTTGCGACATGAACGGTTTTAAGCGAATCAACGACCGCTTCGGGCATCTCGAAGGAAACCGCGTGTTGCGCCTGTTTGCCCAAGCCCTGAAAGAAACCTGCCGCGAGTACGATTACGTCGCCCGCATGGGCGGCGATGAATTTGTGGTTATTGCTCCCGGTCTGGCCGCTGACGCCGCCACCAAGAAAGTGGATCAACTTCGTCCGCTTGCCCGGCAGGCTGGTTTCGATGTTTGCGGAGAAGACATTCTTTCCTTGAGTGTGGGCCTGGCTGTATCTCCAGATGACGGCAATGACGCCGAACAACTCTTGACCGAAGCCGACCGGCGCATGTACCTGGAAAAGCAGAAACAACCTTCGCAAAAAGATCAGCGGCTGCACACGCGCATGAAATGCCGGCTCACCATCGAGCTGCACCCTCAGTCCGGCAGTGGGCCGATCTTCGGCAATCTCATCGACATCAGCCTCGGAGGCTGCTATGTGGAAACCAGCGCCATTCTGCCGGCCCGTTCCCATCTCAAGCTGATTTTCTCCATTGACGATTCAACCCTGAGCGCCGAAGGGACGATTGCCAGAATCCATCCTGGGTCAGGCGTGGCTGTGCAATTCAAGGAGATGAGCCGCGACTCGCGCGAAAAAATGTACCGCATCCTTGAGTTCGTACAGAACACAACCACTCTCTACAACGATAGCTACATGCAGAAGCTTTTCGATCGGTGATCGGGGTAGTGATCGAACGTTGCTTGAAGCCCATCCGGCTACGCTCGTACACTTAAAGAATGCACGTCCACGGTCATGGCGGAGACGGTCCCAAGCGAGTGCTTAAGATTTCGCTGGGCGTGACCCTGGGCTATATCGCACTGCTGGTCGTGGCCGGCATCCGTGCCCATTCGCTTGCCTTGCTTTCCGAGGCCGGACACAATCTCTCCGATTTTCTCGCGCTGCTGCTCTCGCTGGTTGCGGTTTATCTACAGTCGCGTCCCGCGAGTTCAACCAAGACTTATGGCTATCATCGCGCGGGAGTACTAGCTGCGCTGGTGAATGCCGTGTCACTGGTCGCAGTTTCGTTTTTCATTTTCTACGAGGCCTTCCACCGCTTGCAGCATCCTGAGCACGTTCAGGCTTCGGTGATGATGTGGGTCGCCGCCGCTGGCGTGGTGATGAACGGCGTGATCGCGCTGCTCCTGTATCGCTCGGGCCGGGGTTCCGGTAATGACGTCAACATTCGCAGCGCTTTGCTGCATGAGGTTGGAGACACGCTTTCCTCCGCCGCCGTGATCGCTGGAGGCTGGGCCATCCTGATTACCGGCGATTACTGGATCGACTCCGCGCTCTCCTTCGGAATTGGCGCTCTGATCCTGTGGTCAGGATTCGCCATCATCCGCGAGACGCTGAATATTCTGCTCGAAGGCACGCCCCGCGGCATGAAGCTTGAACTGGTCGAGACTGCGATCCGCTCAATCGAAGGCGTCAACGACGTTCACGACCTCCACGTCTGGAGCATCGGCTCGGAAACTCACGCGCTCTCCTGCCACATCTCGATTGCCGACATTCCACCCTCGGTCAGTGAGCGCATCCTGCGCGACGTGAAAGACCGCCTGCACCACAGCTTCCGCATCGACCACACCACCATCCAGTTCGAATGCGTGGACTGCGAAGTGGCCCACGGTTGCGTGATGCCGGTAGGCGAGAGCGAAGCGCATCACCACAGCCATTGAGGGTTGGCAAATTGTAAAATCTGGAATCGTTCGACTTGAGTGTCCCAGCAATCAATCAAGAACTAGCGGGCTAATTTCCTCGACTTTTTCAATTCCGTAGCGGACTTCAGCTTACGTGCTTTCGATAACTGCTCGTGGAAAATGGGGCTGTTCTTTAGAGCGTCGAGGACCTCCGCCGAGGAAGCGTACACGGTCGCAGCATTTCGGTAAGTGAGCTCGCAAACCCCTTTTTCATGCTTCAGCCATAGAGTTAGTGTCCGCTCTCGTACACGCCGCTGAACTTCCGTGTCCTCAAGCAGGATAATAAAGCGGTATGACCAGATGGATACCCAAAACCCTGCCACGATTCCAGGATAGTCGCTCGTGTCCATGGCATAGACGCTTATCGGTAGCGGAGGGATCTCCTTCGTTCCGGGCAGAAGAGGCAAATTGGTTTTCTTGGCGGGCGTTGGGATCATGAGCTGAAGAAAGATGCGGAATTCTACGGGTCGGGATTCCTTCCCCAGAATGTATGGACTAGCGTTTCGCAAGTATCCAAACGGCCATTCCCGGGCACGTGCTACGTTGTAGCCAATTTTTAGCAGCATTCTTAAGAGCGTGTCCGCGTCATACTCAATGCGGACACAGTCTCCAGAGTGGACAATCTTCGAGAAGTATTTATCGTTCAGCAAACACAGGTTGGTATCCAGTTGTGACAGCGGCCCATTGTTGCAAGGGCCGCAAACGTCACCTATTTCTAGCGCGGAGAGGATGGCCTTCTCGCCATCGACGGTCTTAGCAAGGCTTATTGCCTCGAAAGTCTTCCGGAAGCACTCGGGGAAAATATGTTCGTTCGTGAGGTCTTCCTGCTGCCCACAATATGCGCATCTTCGTCTAGTATTCGTTTCCAAAGAACCTCCCTCAGATCCTCTGCTCCTCGTAAATCTCCCGCACTCGCTCAATCGTATCCGCCTCATCCGCCGTCTTATCCGGCCTCAGCCGCACGATCCTCGGAAAACGCAGCGCATACCCGCTCTCATGACGTTCCGACTCCATCATGTTGTTGAACGCCACTTCCAACACAATCTTCGGCTCAACCGTGCGCCGGAAGCCTTGATCGTCAATCGTGTGATCGAGAAACCACCTCGTCATCTTCGCGATCTCGACGTCGGTCAGTCCTGAGTACGCTTTGCCGATATTCACCAACCGCTCTCTATTCGTATCCCACACTGCAAACGTGTAGTCGCTGAGCACGCCTACACGCTTCCCGTGCCCGTACTCCACCGCCGTCACTACTACATCAAGCGTGGCCAGTTCACGCTTCATCTTCAGCCAGGACTTTCCGCGCTTTCCCGGCGTGTAAGTCGAGTTGAGATCTTTAATCATCAGCCCTTCATTGCCCCTAGCCTGCGCAGCGGTAAAGAGTTCTTCCAATTCGTCCGCCGACGTCACTCGAAACACTGGCGCCCGGATGACGGCTGCCGCGACGCCTTCATCTTCAGCGCTGAAGATTAATTTTCCCTGTGAATTTCCTGCTTTGTGTTTTCTCTGTGACTCTGTGTCTCTGTGGTGAAGAACTCCTCTTTCCGACCCTAGCAACTCGTCCAACACCCGCGCCCGCTCCCGCAGCGGACGGTCGAGCAGCAACTCCCCGCCCGCATACAAAACATCGAACGCCAGATAAGCGACGGGAACCTCCCGCAACATTCGCCCACTCACTTTCTTCCTCCCCAATCGTTGCTGCAACACGCTGAAAGGCCGCGCCCGTCCCAGGTTCGCCGCCTTCGCCTCAGCCGCGTCTCTAGGCTGCTCATCGACCACTTCTACAGCGGCGGAAGGATTCTCGGGATATTCCCACGCCACAATTTCACCATCGAGAATCGCTTCCTGCGGCAATCCCGCCAGCGCGCCCGGCAACTCGGGAAAGGACTCCGTAATCTCATCCCGCGTTCGCGAAAAAAACTTTATCTCGCCCTCCGAAACATGCGCCTGCGCTCGAATCCCGTCGAACTTGTCTTCCACCGCAACCTCGGCGAAATAATTCA
>JBAPOI010000951.1:0-16156 GCA_049279555.1 Candidatus Sulfotelmatobacter sp. | reverse complement strand
ATCTAGAGGCGCTCAAGGGCTACAACGGGCTGCGCGTTCCGCCTGAGTACTTCGCTGAGGCCATGGGGCGGCTACGCGACAAGTATTTGAACATTCCATTGGATGCCGTGTTGCATCCGGCTTCCGTCTCGGCGAAGCGAGCTGCAAAGGAGCAGCAAGCTGTGGCCGCTGATGCACCGGCGGTTCAGGAAGAAGAGCTGACTGCGGGAGAGTGGTTTGAACGCGGCTTCAACGCAGTCGATCTCGATGAAAAAATACGTTGCTACAGCGAGGCCATCCGGCTCAAGCCCGATTTTGTCCAAGCCTTCTACAACCGGGGCGTCGTGCGCCAAGCCAAGGGTGACCTAGAAGGGGCGTTGCAGGATTACAACGAAGCCATCCGCCTCAAATCCGACAACGCCGACGCCTTCTACAACCGTGGCCATGCGCGTAGGGCCAAAGGGGACAAAGAGGGCGCCATAGCCGACTATCAGAAGTATCTCGATCTTGGGGGCGGTCTCCGGGATGGCGACCAAGCAGAAGTGGAGAAGATCATTCGCGACCTAAAGCAAACGAAGACCAACTAGCCGACCCTGCTCCCGCAGTTGCATAATCGGTTCGCAAATGTTTGAATAGAAGACTCTCGCAGGGCGCTTAACTCAGCGGTAGAGTGCCATCTTCACACGGTGGAAGTCATAGGTTCGAATCCTATAGCGCCCACCATTTGTTTTCTTGGGCTTGCAGGAAATCGGCCCCGCGAGCCTACCCACAACTTAACCCAGAGTTCACTGGACCATCTCCGAGGTCATCCCAGTTCCTTCAGGAATGCGCCTTGCGCCGCCCGTGTTTCATCGCCGTCTCCCTGGGTGTAGATATCCAGCGTCGTTTGAATGCGTGAGTGCCGCAGGATAGTCTGCACGGTCTTCGGTTCCACCTCATGCCTTGTTCACCAGCCAGTGGCTGAGGCTGTGCCTCATGTTGTGAAGGCCGAAGCGATGCCCATCTGGAATCTGGACGCCGATCCGGACACGGCAATTACGTGGAGATGATTTTTATGCGATAGCAACCCGTAGTGCAAGCCTGTTGTCCCGGTGAAAAGCAGTCCTCCAAGGGTATTCCAGTTTCTGAAATTCTGATTTAACATTTAACCTGAGCTAACCGCCGAGTGCGAGGTTGTTAGTGAATTTTGGGGGAGGTGGTCGGATGAGAGAGGCAATTCGAATTGGGATCATCGGAGACTTCGAGCCAGCGTATCACTCACACTTTGCGACCAATGCCGCGCTCTATGACGCAGCCACAAAGCTGAAAGTTCCGCTTCAACTACGCTGGCTACCGACTCCATCCTTGGAGGGCCCGGATGCGAAGAAACTCCTGGCGCCTTGGGACGGGCTTATCGCGTCCCCCGGCAGTCCGTACAAGAGCTTCAACGGAATGTTGCGTGGGATCGAATTTGCGCGAATGCGAAATCGTCCATTCGTCGGAACATGAGGGGGTTTCCAATATACTCTGTTAGAGTATGCGCGCAATGTTTTAAGAATCGCAGATGCCGACTCGGCTGAAAATAATTCGGGATCGTCGCACTACGTCGTCACACCGCTTTCATGCGCCTTGCCGAACCGGCATCATGGCGGTCCCAAAGCCTCGGGCGACGAGCGGCTGAAGATTGTGCCAGGGACGCTCCTTCATTCGATTTGTGGGAGCGAAGATGACTCCGAGCAATACTACTGTAATTACGGCGTGAATGAAGAGTACGAAAAGCAGTTTCAGGCTGCCGGTCTGCGTGTCAGCGCACGCGGACTGCTAGGGGAAGCGCGGGCCGTAGAATTACCCAATCACCGGTTCTTCATCGCTACACTGTTTCAACCCCAGCTTTCGTCGCGCCCCGAAATGCCACATCGCTTTCTGCTGGCATTTCTGCGAGCCGCGATGCATTTCTGCAGGGCTCGCGCGAAAGCAAGAGCCAGCCTTGACTAGCCGAACTCCGGAACGGAAAGGATTGTCTGACATTACAGATATGATTTCCGTTTGTTACCGTGTATAGACGGTGGCAGAAGGCGGTGCATAGTGGAAAGACGCAAACCAGTTCGTGGCTGGCGTGCCTATCGCTCGGTCGCCGGTAAAGTCGTCAAGGAAGTCGAAATCGCCAATGACAAGATGCCCGCCGTGACCATATACTTTCGTGACGGCACTCAACTCCATATAGGAGTACTCACTCAATCGAGTATCAGGTGCGACTACAAAAGCTGATAGACGACGACTTGGTTGTGCTCACACATTCCCACCCTTTAAAGAAGTGAAGCGCTGACTAATCCTTGTCGGAGCGCTTCGACTTGTGCGAGGTAGCCTTGGGCTGCTTCGCGTTTTTCTTTTTCGGAGCTACAATGTTTGGCTTTGGAGAACGGAAGACTGCCGTCGCCAAGCGTTCAAAGTTCTCCAGTGCTTCCGGCCCCCTCGATGTATTCAGATTGCTTCCCCATATGGACTACGATAATCCTCAATTTATCGCTGCGATCAAGAAAATTGTGAAGCGCATAGTTGCCAGTTCAGAGAAACAGGAAGCCAGAAATAAAGATCGCCAATCCCAGACAGAACAAAGCGACCGGCCACGCCGAATTATCAGAACTGAACTTGCAACGCCAGAACCTATAACCGTACATACAAAATGGCAGAGGGTGAAAACAATCGCGGAAATTATCGGGGTTCTCCTCAGCTTCGAGACGTTGAACACTTCGATCGCATTCGTTACACATTGGCAAGCAGCAGATACTAAGCGATCGCCGCTTTTCGATTGTTCCTAGATCGTTGGGGATAGTGGAATAGTGGATAAGCTGCCTGCGCGAAGTTGCTAAGGCATACCACCGGCTATTTCGGCTAGGCTCCTCCTCCGCGAAAAGCAGGTTGTGCAGTTTGTGGCACATGACTAATCTGCTACTGACACGATGTCTTTTCCGCCACCCGTCTCTGTCCAACCTCTTGAGGTTTGGTTGGACAGAGTGGACAAGCAGAATTTGCCTACCGTCTCAGTCCAAGTTGCCTAAGGAGTCGGCCATGTCCACAGCCCCAGAATTGCTGATCGCTAAAGAGATTTCAAGCATTCGTGAATCGCGAGTTTTTCCACAGAGCAAACTGCCACTACTCGTTGAGCCATCGGCCCCGAACGTTGACCTTATCCAGTGGGTCGCCGATTCCGCAAATATGCATTACCTTGAGAGCAAGGTACTAGAGCACGGAGGGATCCTCTTCCGCAATTTTAAAGGAATGAACGCGACAGAGCGATTCTTCGAGTTTTGCCGATCTTTTTCGCACCCACTGCTCGACTATAGCGAGCAGTCCTCACCTAGAGGGCGCCTGCGCGATAAGGTGTACTCATCGACAACTTATCCTGCCGACCAATACATACCGTTCCACAATGCAAATTCATTCGGCCACGAGTTTCCGATGAATATTTGGTTCTCGTGCATCCGGCTTGCTACCTCCGGTGGGCGAACACCCATTTGCGATACACGCCGTGTGCTTGCGAATCTTTCGGAGACCACGCGCGAGTTGTTTCGTAATAAAGGCATTTTGTATTTGAGGAACTACTACGAAAGCATGGGAGTACCTTGGGAGGAAACGTTCCAAACGGAAAGCCGCAAAGAAGCCGAGCGATTTTTCGCCGCAGGAAAGATTGCATTCAAGTGGGGTTGCGCGTCGGACAAGTGGGTGCTGGCAACACGTCAAGCCCGTCACGCTATCCTTCGCCATCCTAAGACCGGCGAAGAAGTGTGGTTCAATCAGGCACACCTATTTCACAAGCGCGGCATGGACAAACGTCTGCAGCCGCTCTTGCGTCAATTTGAGGACCAATGGCTTCCGCGCCATGCATATTTCGGCGATAGCTCGCCAATTCCAGACGAGATAATTGATGAAATCTTCGCCGCGTTCTCCGAGGCGGAACTCAGCTTTGATTGGCAAGAGGGCGATATATTAATGCTCGACAACCTCCTTACGAGCCATGCACGAACACCTTTCGTCGGAGACCAGCGCTTAATCTCAGTGGCCTTCTCCGAGATGTTCACGGATTACTCCGACGAGTTCGCCAAATACGGCACGGCGTCTTTCTAGTCGGTTAGACAGATCAGGGAGAAGAGACCCATGACCGCTTCCGGTTCTGCCATGCTTGAGAGTGTCGGCCCTCTTAAGTCTTGGCCGTGTCTTCACGAATTGTTTGAAAGTCACGCGCGTCGCACTCCTCATGCGATTGCCGTTCGTTGCGGCAATGAGGTATGCACCTATGGCCAATTGGATCTCCTGGCTAGCTCCGTGGCCGGAAGGTTAGTTGCGGCCGGTGCCACGAGAGGCGATCTCATTGGCGTGAATATGCACAACGGCGTCCGTTTCGCCGCCGCGGTGCTCGGCACATGGAAAGCGGGTTGTGCGCTGCTACCACTCGACGTTCGCATACCTGCTCCGCGCCTGTGCGCCATAATCGATGAGAGTCGTCCGCGCTTGGTGATCACTACGCCAGCACTTACTATCAATCTGGCGGCTGCGCATAATACGCAGTTCCTCGACATCGAGGCGCTTTGCGTGGAGACAAATGGGGTGCCAGTTGTGGTTGGGCCTAACGATGTCGCATACGTGATGTACACATCCGGTTCAACAGGGCGACCTAAGGGCGTTAAAGTAGCTCATATAGGTGTAGCGAGTCATCTCCTTTGGCTTCATGAGGAGATGCCGCTGCCGGTCGGCTCGGCCATCCTCTTCAAGAGTTCACATAGTTTCGATGCTTGGCTACTGGAATTCTTATGGGGTCTCACTGGAGGACACAGCTTAATTATGGCCGAGAGCCATCGCGCTACAGAACCTCCTTACTTGCTGGAGTTGATGCGCATTCACGCGGTCGCTGGTGTGGTGGCAGTGCCGTCGATACTGAAGCGGCTGGTTGCATCCGACGTATATCTACAGGTTGAGTCATTGCGATACGTAATCTCGGCGGGTGAAACGCTTGATGCGGCGCTGGCAACGACAGTACTAAGCAAACCAGGAGTCACGCTGTACAACTTATATGGACCGACTGAGGCATCGATTGATGTGACGTATCACCGAGTAGACCCAGCGCAGCTACAGGATCCGATACCTATTGGTAAACCGCTTCCGCATAATACAATCCAGCTTCTTGACGAGCACCGTCGGCCTGTACCAGTTGGTGAACGGGGTGAGATTTACATCGGCGGTCTAGCCGTTGGTCTTGGCTATTTAGGCTCGCATGCGGATTCACCAGCACGATTCCTAAGCGGAATTGACGGAGTAGCCAAGGACGTCAGGTGGTTCCGCACTGGCGACCATGCATACCTCAACGTCGATGGTGCTCTAGTATTTCTTGGCCGCGAGGACAATCAGGTCAAACTTAATGGCGTACGGATCGAGCCAGCAGAGGTTGAAGCCGTTCTGCGCGCGCACCCAAGCATCATGGATTGCGCAGTTGCTGTTAAAACACTACGCAACGAGCGCCGCGCGCTTGTAGCTTATCTGTTGCCTCGTGGTTGCCCGGCCTCTGCGGGTGAGCTAATCACGTTTCTACGTAAGCAGCTCCCTGGCTATATGGTTCCCGTGGCATACGTCATTGTAGAGGAGTTGCCCTCGCTGCCAAACGGGAAACGGGACTATGCCTCATTGCAAATACCGCGCGATCTACCACGCAATCCGCTGGTTGAATATCAAACTCCTCGTACGGATTTAGAACAACAACTTGTTGCGCTTTGGGAGAAGCACCTGGGCGTGACGCCGATAGGCGTGTACGACAGCTTCTACGTACTGGGCGGCAGCTCGCTCGCTAGCCTCGACTTACTTGTTACTATCTCCGAGCAGATCGATGCACGTATCTTCGAGTACGGCTTTGTCGAGTTGCCCTGCATCTCGGAGCTGGCACGTATCATCGAAACTGGTAAGAGCGCGTTGGTGAGCTTATGAGCTTAGCCTCAGAAGTCACATCGGCTCCTAGTATCAATGCCATACGGCGGCCAGTGATGTCGACACTAGATCTCGTCGGCGATACCCCGCTCGTGTACCTAGAACGATTTTCCGAGAGCGTCAACCTGCGGGTGTACGCCAAGCTCGAGTCCTTTAATGTTGGCGGCAGTATCAAGGACCGAGCCGCTCATAGGATGATACTCCAGGCCCTGGCTGTAGGACGCATCGGCCACCAGACGATCGTGGTGGAGTCGAGTTCTGGCAACCTTGGGATTGGTCTCGCACGGATCTGTAAGTTCTTAGGACTAAGATTCGTGTGTGTCGTAGATCCTAATATCTCTCCGCAGAAACTTTCCTTAATTCAGGCATACGGTGGAGAGATATCTGCCGTGCGGGAGCGAGATCCGGATACTGGCGAATTCCTACCGGCGCGGCTGACACGAGTTCGGCAGCTGCTTGATGCTTGGCCAAACAGCTTTTGGCCGAATCAGTATGGCAACTTAGATAATGCTGGCGCGCATCATCGCACTATGGAGGAGATTGTGAGTGCGCTGGAAGGTCGCGTCGATTATCTATTTTGCGCAACGAGCTCCTGTGGGACATTGCGTGGATGTGCAGATTACTTGAGAGCAAACAAGCTGCATGTGGCAGTTATTGCCGTCGACTCCGAGGCTAGCAATATCTTCGGGCCGTCATCGGGGTGCCGACGTCTTCCTGGAATGGGCGCCGCTTTAAGACCGGAGCTATTCGATGCAGAGAGTGCACTGGCATGCGTAAGGGTGTCGGATGTCGATTGCATCCGCGGTTGTCGGCGCCTTGCTGCGAGCGATGCGATCCTCGTCGGCGGTTCGTCTGGAGGAGTTATTGCAGCCATTTCGGCGATCGCCTCGGGGCTACCGTCTCGAGCAACGTGCGTCGCAATCCTTCCTGACGCCGGCGACCACTATCTCGACACGATCTACTCCGACCCGTGGATAACCCAGCATTACGGCGTGGATCCTGAGGGAATATCTAGATGATTGGCGCGCAGTTTACAGAAGAATTGCTACTGTTGACTGAGGAAGATATTCGCTCCGTACTGATAGGTCGTGACACTGAGATACTTGAACTCGTCCGTCGTACTTACGAGCTGCATGCGAAAGGCGAGTGCAACGCGCCTCGTTCAGCATTCCTACGCATTTCGATTGAGCGGCAAGAGCGAGCCATTGCATTACCGGCCTTGGTGGGGGGCGACCTTCCGCTATGTGGGCTCAAATGGGTCGCATCGTATCCCAATAACGTTAACCGCGGTGGTAACCGGGCAAGTGCACTAGTAATCCTCAATTCTCTCGATACAGGGTATCCGACTTGCGTCCTAGAGGGCGCTTGGATTAGTTCCCTGCGTACAGCTGCGGGCGCGGTACTAGCGGCGCGTGCGTTGTATGGGCGTGAGGTGCGATGCTTGGGCCTTATTGGAGCGGGCCGGATTAATTTCGAAGTGATGCGCATACTGCGAGTAGTGACTCCTGATTTGGCTGAGGTGCTGGTATGTGACGAGGCACCGGCGAGCATAGATCGGTTCGCAGCAGCGGCGGCTCGATTAGATTTGAATGTCCGCATTAACGGTGCGCCCGATGCAGCAGCCGTACTGCGCAATTGCGGATTGATCAGCATCGCAACTTCGGCGACTGCACCACACATCCATTCGCTAGATGGCCTACATCGCGACGCAGTGATTCTGCACTTATCATTGCGTGACCTGGTGCCCAAAGTACTCATTGAATGCGCTAACTACGTCGACGATCCGGATCACGCCCTTTCTGAGGGAACGTCGCTGGCGCTTGCAGTCGCCTACAAAAGGGCTGATCAGCTCGTGTCCGGCACGCTCGCAGGCTTGCTATCACAGCGTCAGCAGCGTCCGGCCAATCGCGTTGCGGTGTTTAGTCCCTTCGGTATGGGGATCTTGGACATTGCAGTCGCCGGATTTGTGGAGCGCGAGGCACGGATTCGCGGGCTGGGTACGCGCGCGCCTCACTTCACGAAGGCCCCGTGGTATGCATAGATGTGTACGCGCTGCTACGTCGGCGGACATTGCCGCGATGACGGCACTGCTCCTTGAGCACGGTCCAAATGAGTGGAATCATTTACCGTGCGCTGCAATTGGCGTGCATTTCGGGCGAATCGCAGAGGGAGAGGTCGAAGCGCTACTCATGGAGATTAAGGGCGAACTCGTCGGGTTAGCAACTTTCGTCGTTGGCGAGTATCCAAGCGGGCCAGTGCCGCGAGGCTTCGATTCGCATGTGGCTTTCATAGCAGAAGTGGTTGTTAAGCGTGGCTACCGCGGGCGTGGTATTGCCACTACTCTGCTTGAGCAAGTGAATTCTCTCGCTGTTTGTCGCGGTGTGCGCACTGTATACATTGATCGTCATGCTGATAATACCGCGTCCGCACGAATGATGGACAAGGCCGGATTTCGACTATTGGTGCGCTACCCCGATCCACTTCGCCGTCCAACCGGGTCGCGCGACACCGTAGTCTACGTCCGTTATCTCTCATGACAGACGTAATGGAAACACGTGACGTGCGTTCAACCGATGGCAGTATCCTACGTGCGCACCGGCGGATGAACTCAGGTGATTCTGCTGTTGTAATGTTTAACGCTGTCGGAATTCCAAGCGCGATCTTCGACCCGATCATGAAAAGCCTATGCGGCAGGCATACGGTGGTGACATGGGAATCGCGTGGCCTGCCTAGTCCTGGGACCCTTAGTCCTGCGGGATTTGCATACGAGAACCACGTCGATGACGCTGAACGGATTTTCAGTGCGTTTGACCTCACTCGTGTCCACTTAGTTGGTTGGTGCTCAGGGGCGGACGTTGCTGTCCGATTCGCATTAAGGCACCCAACACGCGTCGCGACTTTGACGTTAATTAATGGCGCCTATGGCTTTCAGGACTATGGACTTTCGAGTGAATACGAAGGCGAGCTTACTCGACTGTTTGAGGTATTCCTGCGTAATCACAGCATACAAAACACCATACATGGTGCCTTGCTAGCACTCGTAGCGCCGCGGATACTTTCCCATGACGCGCTCGATATGCAACTTCAGGATATTCTGTTATACCCATTTCAGACACCCGACCGCCTAGTGGTATACGCTCAGCTGTGCATGGCCATGAAGAATGGCAGGCGCGTCGATACCTTCGAACAAATAAGTGCTCCAACGCTGTACATTAGCGCTATAGGTGATCCGGTACAGCCGTATAGGTCCAGCGTACGTGCCCATGAGCTTACCCCTGGCAGCCAACTTCGCATCCTGCCGCAAGGCGACCACAACATTCTTTATACTCGGGCTGAAGTCGCGGACTTAGTTGCCGAGTTCATAGATTGCTGACGAGCATTGTATGCGCTTGTTTAGATTCGACTACAGTTGCTATGCCCGTAAGGCTCAGATGGCTCTCGATTTATGCGGCGCTGATTACGAAAATCGTTGATGTGCCGACGGCGATCGAGAAGATCTGGCAACTCGCACTGGCGGGCATAATCAAGTACGGTCTGCGTGTTAGAGGACGACGTTGAGTTTCGCCTACATACCTATTGCGGGCCAGAGCCACCGCCTGGGCCTGGATGCAAAGTGAAAGTGGATGTTTACGCCCGCAAGGTACAGTAAGCGTGACGTAGATAGGGCGGTGAGGTTCGCATCAGCCTCACCGCTCGGGGCCAAACGCGTCGTCGGAATGTCGGGTTCGAAAGAATCTGCAATCAGGTTGCAATCAGTTAACTTGAGCTCGCGGGTATGCACAGTGACATGCACGACGATTGGTGGCTTGCGTTGCGTGTTACAAAAAGCTGAAAGTTCTTGGCGGCCGGTGCCAACCGGGAAGAGCGCTGGCTGTGCGTCAGACCTTGGACGCAGAGTCCGATTCCCCACCCACAATCCAACCCACAGAACGATGTGTCTTATACGACTTCCGCGCACTTTGGCAGTCCCCGCGGTCTTGTAAGTCGTTGAAAAGCCTAGTACGCTCAGATTCACACGGTGGAAGTCATAGGTTCGAATCCTATAGCGCCCACCATCCCTTTTCATCGAAAGAACCTAGAACTTAAAAAGAACTAGAAAAACGAAGAGCGACACTTGGTGTGTCGCTCTTGCCTGTCGCAGCAACTCTTCTAAAGTTCAAACCTCAGCTCAAAACCTCAGCGACGACCTAGGTTTTCTGCCCCTAGTCTCCCGTTCCCATCAGCGAGACGATTGTGGTTCCCATCTGTGCGTTGTCCATCACCGTCAGATTGGCGGATCTGGGTCCCGTCGTCGTCGGGGTAAATGTCACCGAGACGATGCAGTTCCGCCCAGGCGCGAGCGACGTGCAGTTGTTCCTCTGCCCGAAGTCGCTGATATCGCTGCCGGTGATCCCAACGCTGGTGATCGTCAGCTGCGTCGTGCCCGTGTTGGTGATGGTCACGTTCATGCTCTTGCTGTGGCCTTGCTTCACCGTTCCGAAATCCAGTTCGTCGGTGGTGGGGGTGAAGGTGGCAACCGGGTTAATGACCATCGCCATGAAGCCCACCTGCTGCGGGCTTCCCGGAGCGTTGTCGAAGAAGCTGAGAGTGTTGGTGCGAGGACCGATCTGGTTGGCGGTGAAGAAGACTTCAACGTCGCAGGTGTGTCCTACAGCCAGCGTTTTCGGGCACGAGTTCTGCACGCGGAACATGCCGCCGCCATTTTTGCCCGTCAAGGTGATGCTGGTGAAGATCAGCGGAGCGTTGCCGGTGTTCTGCACCATGATTTCCTGCGAGACCATGGTGTGGAGATAAACGTTGCCGAAGTTCACGCTGGTCGGGTTTAGCGTGACTTGTGGTTGCGCGGCGGTAGTGAAGTTGCCCGTCACCGTCGCAGGTGCGGCAGGCATATGGAAGTTGGTGCTGGCCGCGGTCGTCGAGTCGAATGACCCGCCGGTCGAGGTCCAGTTGCTGAACGCGAAGCCAGCGTTGGCCGTTGCGGTCACGGGGATGGTTGCGCCCGAGGCAAAGTAGCTGCCCGAGGCCGGAGTGACCGTGCCATCCGCGGACGGCGAGGCCTGCGTCGTCAACTGATATTGCGTATTAAACGACGCTGTGTAAGTTGTCGGCGAGGACGGCACCGTGATGCTGTGCGAGATCGCGCCACTGTCGGACCAACTGCTCCACACATACTGCACTCCGGCTCCGCCGGATTGCGGCGAACTGGTGGCGATAGTATGCGACGAGCCGATCACCCAGGTTTCGACCAGCGGGGCTGCCGTAGGCGTGCCACCATCGGCCGATACCAGGAGATTGGCGGGGCTCGTCGTGATCGTAATCTGCACCGATGCGTTGCCAAAGTTGCCCGTCACCGTAGCTGGTGCGGCGGGCATGTGGAAGTTGGTGCTGGCTGCGGTCGTCGAGTCGAATGACCCGCCGGTCGAGGTCCAGTTGCTGAATGTGAAGCCAGCGTTGGCTGTTGCGGTCACGGGGATGGTTGCGCCAGAGGCAAAGTAGCCGCCGGAGGCCGGAGTGACCGTTCCGTCCGCCGACGGCGAGGCTTGCGTGGTCAACTGATATTGCGTGTTGAACGTTGCGGTGTAAGTGGTCGCAGTGGACGGCACCGTGATGCCGTGCGAGATTGCGCCGCTATCGGACCAACTGCTGAACACGTACTGAACGCCAGCCCCGCCTGACTGCGGCGAACTGGTCGCGATGGTGTGCGACGAACCCGGCACCCAGTTTTCCACCAGCGGCGCTGCTGTTGGTGTGCCGCCGTCGGCTGAAACGAGGAGGCCGGACGGGTTCGTGGTGATTGTCACAGCCACCGTAGCGGGAGAGATGTTCACGCACCATCCGCCGCCGATGCTGCCCGCACCGTTGCCCGCATTGTCCATGGCATACAGCGCCCAGGTGCCGTTCGGCGCCGTGCCGCTGAATATCGATGAGAGTGTTGCCGTGCCGTCTGTTGCCGCGTAGTTCGACGCGTTCACCGTTGGCGCCGGTGCTGGGAACGCCAGAGTCGTGCTGCCCGTGATCGACGTTGGTTTGTAGCTGCCGCTGGTGAGCGGCGAGCCTCCGGGTATCAAGCTGGAGGCTGCGTCATCGAGCGTAACGTTCACGCCGCTGATCGTCGAGCCATCGCCCACGCTGGCAAACGGAATGATCGCCGCGCCCGTCGGGCCCACCAACAACATATCCGTCTGCGCGATGTCGCTCGAGTTGATGTTGTTGAGTTGGACGGTCACTGCGCCGATGTTCCCGCTCAGGCCGCTCACAAAAATGTTCGACGGATAAGGCGTGGCCGCTCCGCTCGCATTCGGAACTGTGATTGCACCCGTGTTGCAGAATTGGTTCCCGTTCACCACCGTGTGGTTGTTCACGGTTTGCGTGATCATTCCGCTGCTGCCCTGGAAGTTGACCGTGCCGTTGTAGGCCGCGGTGATAACGCGGCTGCCCTCGGTAGTGAATGAGGTGGTGCAGCTGGCTTGTCCATTGCTTACTGGCACTGTGTTGCCACCGCTGCACGTGAAGTCGTTGGCTGCGTCACTAAACGTGACCGTGCCTTCGTTCACTGTGGTGTTGGAAGTCACTGTCGCTGTGAACGTGACTGAGTTGCCGGGAGCCTGGGTGAACGATGGATTGTTGTTCGATGACACCGAGGTTGTGGTTGGGGTGGCCACAATGATGAGCGAGAAGTTCGCGGTTACGCTCTGCGGCGCCGTCATGGTGATGCTGGTGGAGGCGCTGGTGGAGTTCGCGACGTTACCGGTCCAGTTAGTGAAGCTGAACCCGGCATTCGGTGTGGCCGTCAGAGGTACCACGGTCCCGGAGGTGTAGTAGTTACCGGAAGGGGGCGTGACGCTCCCACCGACGATGGGATTCACCGCAGTGGTCAGCTGATATTGCGTCGCGAAGCTGGCTGTGTAGGTCGTGGGCGTCGAAGGCACGATGATGGCGTGCGAAATAGCTCCGCTGTCGGACCAGCTACTGAATGCGTACTGAATGCCCGTTCCGCCGGATTGCGGCGAAGTGGTCGTGATGACGTGCGGCGAACCGATCATCCAGCTTTCGACCAGCGGGGCCGCCGTGAACGGGCCGCCATCCACCGAAACCAGGAGATTGGCGGGGTTGGTGGTGATCGTGATCTGCACTGTGCCGGGAACAAAGTTGCCCGTCACCGTCGCCGCCGCAGCAGGCATGTGGAAGTTCGTGCTCGCCGAGGTGGTGGAGTCGAACGTTCCACCTGTCGATGTCCAGTTGTTGAACTGGAAGCCAGAGTTGGCGGTTGCGGTCACGGCAATGGTTGCACCTGAGGCAAAGTACTGGCCCGAGGCCGGCGTAACCGAACCGTCAGCGGACGGCGAAGCCTGCGTGGTCAATTGATATTGCGTGTTGAAGCTGGCGGTGTAGGTCGTGGTAGCCGAAGGTGCGGTCACCGAATGCGAAATCGCGCCGCCATCCGACCAGCTGCTGAATACTTGTTCCGTTCCGCCAGAGACGTTCTGCGGCGAGGTGGTAGCGATGGTATGCGATGATCCCACGACCCAGTTGTAAGTCTGTGGTGCAGTAGCGGTTACACCATCGACAGTAATCGACAGATTGGCGGGACTCGTGGTGACGGTGACGGAGTCGAGAATATTGATCGTTGTGCTGACCGTCTGATTGTCCACCGCAGCCGTGCCGGTGCCCGCGCCCGGTGTGGACCCTGCAGTGTAAGTCGAAGTAGCTTGGCCGCTAGTAAGCGTGGTGTTGGTCGGGTTCACGCTGCTATCCAGCGTACCGCCGAAAGTAACGGCTGTGCCGTTGGGTACGCTGAATCCGCCGACGCCGTTGGAGTTGTGTGTGAGGTCGGCAGTAAGCGTGGAGGTGCCGCCGGTGGTGACTTGAGTCGGGTTGGCACTAACGCTCAGCACCAGCCAGGGATTGAAGGTATCGGTCCCACCTCCTCCCGCTTGAGCGGTGTCGCAGCCGCTGGCGCCGGGCCCGCCATTGCAACCCCACCAGTTGTTGGTGAGAGTGCCGGCGGTACTGGCGTCTATGGCGGCACCAGATCCGCCGCCGGGAGCGCTGTTGCCCACGAAGCGCGAGTTGGAAACTGTTACCGTGCCGGATGTCTCGGCAGAAATTCCGCCGCCAAGCCCGGCGCTCTCGGTCACGTGGTTGCCGGTGAAGGTTGATCCGCTGACCGTAAAGGCGGCGCCCGCCTCCAGCGTGGCAGAAATACCGCCGCCGGAAATAACCGCAGTGTTGTTGGAGAAACTCGAACTCGTGACCGACAGAGTGCCGGCGCCGTTTGGTCCCTCAACGAACTCGATCGCGCCGCCACCCCCGTTCGCGGTATTGTTCGAGAAGGTCGAGCTGGTGATCGTAAGACCACCTGGGGTTTCGAAGTCGATTGCACCGCCATCGTCGCTGTTGGTTGGCTCGGAATTTGAGTTCAGCACCACGTTGGTAAGGGTAAGACTGTCGCCCGTGAAGCCGCCGGCGAGAATAGCGCCGCCGTTGAACCCGCAGTCGACGCCGGTGTTGCAATTACCTCCCTGCAGCGTCACGTTTTGGATTGTGAGCGGATTGCCACCACTTAGAGCGAAATCCTCCTCGAAGATGCGGTCGTGGCCGTCGGTCTGCTGAATGATCGTAGTGGAGACTGTTCCTGTACCGTTGATCGTCAGGCTATAGCCGGTTCCGCTGGTCTCAATCTGGAGTTCGCCGGTTTCCAGGCTGGTGAGGCTATACGTGCCGGCGGGAAGGTTAATGGTGGCGGTGTCGGGAGCGAGGTTGTTGGCAAGACAAACCGCCTCGCGCAAACTCAGCGTGGGCGGGATTGTCGTGACGCTGGAGTTGGTGCAAGCGTTGATGCTGTCGATGTCCGCGGTGGTGTTCACGTTCAATGTGACGGTAGCGGGGGTTTGGATAACCAAGGGAGCGGCTTGGCCCGCGGCCAGGACCACAATGTCGCGCCCGGAGTCGATCTTCCCTGGTAAAGCCAGAGCCGCAACCGGCGAACTGGAGAAAGAAACGTCGGCGCTGGGGCTAGCCGTTTTGCCGGAGGTATCGAGAATATGAAGCTGGCTCGCTGCTGCATCGAGCACCATTAAGTCGTGCGTGGAAGACTGGGCCAGACTTGGCGAGTTGAAAGCCGAAGCTGAGGCCGGTCCAGAAGGCGCCGAGCCGGTGTAAGGGAGTTGTTTGGCAACGGTCCACGCGCCCAGGGTCGGATTCGGCGGAATGGCTGGCTTGGCGTGATGTCCTCTGATCGCAGCGCGGCGGGCAGGAAGTTCGGCTGCCGTAAACGGCGTTGTATTCAGGGTTCCATGTTGCAGGATGTGGATGGTTCCATCGTCAGCCAGAACAGAGATTTCCGTCCGGCCGTCGCGGTCCCAAATGAAATCGCCGAGGGCCAGGCCTTTCACGCCGAAGGGAACAGTGACGCTCTCGGTCTGCGGGTTTGAAGCCAGCGCGTTATAGAACAGCACAACGTTGGTGCTTGCTCCTACCGCCAAATCGGCTCCGCCGCCCAGGTTTCCCCAAGCCATGGCATCGCCCCGCGCGGGCAGCGGATAAATTGCGCCGGACGTCAGACCCTCCGCGCCGGGGGTAAGGATGGCCAACTGCGGGCCGTTCGGACCGTCCGTGCTCACTCCGACATGGCCATCGGCGGTGACGGACAACGCCGTTACTTGGCCGGGAAGAGTTACCACTTGGGGAGCGAGCAGATTTCCGTGTCCATCGCCGACTAGCAAGTAAAGCGCGCCGCCCCGCGAGGCAACCAATACGTCCTTGGAACCGTCACGATTGAAATCGCCAGTCGCCAGCAGATCAGGAGATTCAGGGACGGTGAAGACCGTGGCTTTAGGCAAGAACGTAGGCGGAACATTGCCCTGCGCGGCTTTGCCATAGAGAGTCAGGTCGGTGGGCGCGTAGGCGTCGGGATTCCCGCCGAAGAGTACGACCACGCCGCCATTCTTTGTCGCGTATCCAGCAACCAAGTCCATGGCGCCGTCCGCGTTAAAATCGGCTGCCGCCATAGCAGTCGGAATCGCAGAGCCATTTTGCAGTGCCGCCATAGCATCGGCAGACCCTGTGTAAGTGACCTTCAAAGTCTGTGGATTCTTTAGGTTAACCAGAGGCTTCCCGGCACTGGGAAGGATGGTTGCGCCCGTCGTCGCCGCGTGGGTGCCGGCGAATGGAAAATAGGAAACGACAAGTAGGGTGGTGACAGCAAGCAGGGCAAGGCCGCAGG
>JBAPOI010000950.1:0-7636 GCA_049279555.1 Candidatus Sulfotelmatobacter sp. | reverse complement strand
AGAAAACGCGATCCTGAAAGAAAGGAAGACAAACCGCACTCACAACTCTGGCAGCAACGCATCCAGAATCTGCAAGCCCGGGCGGCCGATCTCGGCATCGCGCCAGAGGATCAACTCGCCGCCGTTCGCAAAGTCATCTTCCCTCCCACCGGCACGATTCACTGCTCCGCGCTCAACGACAAAGGAGAAATCTCCGGCTGCACCACCACCAGCGGTCTCGCCTTCAAACTCCCCGGCCGCGTCGGCGACTCTCCCATCATCGCCGCCGGCTGCTACACCGACCAGGATGTGGGCTCCGCCGGCGCAACCGGCAGCGGAGAGGAAAACATTAAAGTTGCCGGCGCTCACACCATCGTCGAAAACATGCGCCACGGTATGTCCCCGCAGGAAGCCGGCCTCGACGCCCTCAAGCGCATCGTCCGCAACTATAACGGCGACATGAACAAGCTCCGCTTCATCGACATGACCTATTACATCCTTCGCAAAGACGGCGCCTACGCCGGCGTCTCTCTGTGGCAGGGCTACTCGAAAGGCAAGCCCCACAAAATTGCGATCCACGACGGCACACTGCGCGCCGAAGTCGCCAAGAATCTACTCGACGGCTACTCGCAGGATTTCCCCCCGTTCCCCCACATCCCGGAGGACCTGAAAAAAGATTCGGAGTATTTGAAATAGAGAAGGATCACTGAAAAACTGGAACGCTCGCTCGTTTGGCAGCTTCGACTAGAGCGCGATCAAGGGTTGCCAATGGAATATTCTCACGGCGCGCTGTTTCGAGGTAGGCCGCATCATAAGTCGTCAGCCGAAAAGTCCGAGCCACGGCGAGGGCTGTCCGAACCGAAATGACGTTTGCGCTGACTTCAATCACTGACAACAGCAATCCTTCAACGTCATCTAGGCATCGATCGGCGTAAGACACAGTGAGCAATCCCCGGCGTTCGCCAATCGCAAATCCATTAGCAACCTCCAGATGCCACAACGCAGGCACCAGAGCACGCGACCCGTTTCCCAGATCGCGCCGAACTTTCTGTGCAAGCTCCGGGACTGGCTCATCGAGAAACCACGCAAGGCTTACTGACGCATCGAGAACGAAACGCTTCAAACCCGTCCTTCCTCAATGAGTTCCTTTATCGAGAAGCGCTTGGACCGGTTGACGCGCTTCCTTATTTCTTCGATATCATCGAATATCTCCTTCACACTGCGCTCACTTCGCGCCGGAACGATAAGAGCACTCAGCTTGCCTCGGCGCGTAATGCCAATTTGCTCGCCAGCGCTGGCGCGCTCCACAAGCTCTGAAAGTTTCTGCTTGGCTTCAAACAATCCGACAGTGCGCACCGAGACCCTCCTAACCATCTAGATGAATAGTCTAGATGATTTGAGATCTGAAGACAATCTATTTCACGTTCCAGGAACGCTGCTCGCGCGCAAGCCAAAAAGTGCCCATGTAGGGACGGCTGCCCTCGGCTGTCCAGTCGAGCAACGCTCGACTCGCCTTGTCTCGCCACGATCTCGAACTCAAGATCTTTGTTAACCCAAGCACTCTATGCAAACCTCACCTTCACATCCGGCCCCTTCTCCAAATGTATGCTCTCAATGAACCGCACCTTCCCCGTCTGCTGCGTCAGAATCACCGACGAAGTCCGCGTCCCTTCGCCAAAAAACCGCACTCCTTTTAACAGCGCTCCATCGGTCACGCCCGTAGCCGCAAAAATAAGCTGCTTGCCCGGAGCCAGGTCCTCGGCTTCATAAATCCGATTCTTATCCTTAATCCCCATGCGCGCCAGCCGCTCGTCCTGATCGGGCTTCACCACCAACCGCCCCAGCATGTATCCATTCAGGCATCGGATCGCTGCCGCCGTAATCACGCCCTCCGGCGCTCCGCCCGAGCCCATCACCGCGTGCACGCCCGTTCCAATCACCGCCGCCGCAATGCCCGCCGAAAGATCTCCATCTCCGATCAGCCGGATCCGCGCTCCCGCCGCGCGAATGTCCGCAATCAATTTCTCGTGCCGTGGACGGTCGAGCACAATCACCACCAGATCCTCCACATCGCGATCTAGTCTCTTCGCAATGTTTTTCAGATTGTCGGCCACTGGAGCATCCAACTCCACCGCGTTTTTGCACGACGGCCCCACCACAATTTTTTCCATGTAGCAGTCCGGAGCGTTCAGTAACCCTCCGCGCTCCGACGCCGCCAGCACCGTAATCGACCCCGGCGCCCCAGTCGCGCACAGATTCGTCCCCTCCAGCGGATCAACCGCGATATCGACCTCCGGCACCTCGCGCCCATCCGTAAATTCCGCGCCCACACGCTCCCCGATGTAAAGCATTGGCGCCTCATCGCGCTCGCCCTCGCCGATCACAATCGTCCCGCGCATCGGGATCGATTCCATGCTGCGCCGCATCGCCTCGGTTGCCACCTGATCCGAAAGCTTGCGCTCGCCCTGCCCCATCGTCCGCGCCGAAGCGATCGCCGCAACCTCCACCACCCGCAAAAATCGCGACGCCAAATCGCTTTCAATATTCTCCCCAAAACTCCGAGCCTTCCCCTCCGGTCGAGTCTGCGTAGCCATCGAAGCCTCCCAAGCACCTTTTTGTCATCCCGAGCAAGCGTTCTTTGCGCAGCGAGGGATCCGGGCGAGCCGCGCGAAGCAACCTGCCCTGAGCGAAGCCGAATGGGTCGCGTTCTTTTGCGACGCAATAATCGCGCGTTTGGCTCGCTTCCTTACGCCGGCCTGAGACTATAACGCAATCGCAGAGAGGATGGAAGGAGCGGGTAGTCCACACGAGACCAGCGGCTGAAAGAGGCCAAGGCTCGGAGTTCCTGGGCGGGTACCCATGTCCAAAGCAATGACCTACAAATGGAGTACCCCCGCTCTTCTGAGCGATGGTACTAATCCCTTTTTGTCAGAATCGAGCTCCTGTGATACATTGAGGCCCTTAAACCGCCTAGCGGGAGTTAGTTCGATGTTATTCAGACTCTTGACCTTTATTCGAAGAAACCCCAACAACACTATAGCAATCATAACTGGAGCAGGAATTCTCATATTTGCTTTAGTCGATCCCGCATGGTGGGGAAAAGCCGGCTTCGGACTATTGGTTGGAATTGCCGCTTCGGTACCCTCCGTCTTAATTCTTTGGGTGTTGGACGACTATACGACAATCGATGCAGAGTTGTACGTGCCGTGGGCGCTAGTGCTGGTTCCCACTGGCGTGGCGCTGCTGCTGCGCAGAGCTTGGAAACAAGATCACTTCCAACCCTGGGTCGTGAACGTCTCCCTGTCCGCCTCTGCCATTCCTCCGCCGCAGACAATTTTACTGATAGTCGTCGGTTTACTTTTATTAATTTTGATCGCCGCCCTCATCCACTCGCTTTCACGTGGGGAGGCAGTCTCTGTCGATAGTCACTGGGGAGGGTTGGGCGGCGGCATCGCCGGTTGGAGATTGTCCGCCCCTTTGGTTTATCTACTCGGTATCGCATTTCTGCTGGCCGTCTCATCCGCTCTGGCGTGGCGGGTATTCACCGCCTCCGCGCCCAGCCCTCAAGCCGGACAGCAGTCTTCGCTTCCCGCTAATTCCACCGCAAACCCGGGTTCACGCACTGATGCAGTGAAGTGATATGCCTCTCCGCGTCGCGCCCCAAGTCGAACCATTCACAGAGTATTCCAAACGCAAGCAGCCGGTTCTCGCCGTATCCAATGAATATCGTCGCCTGTACCGTGATTTGGAACGCTATACCCTGGGACAAATCTCCGGCCGCTCCTATCTGATCGCCGGACATCGCGGATCGGGAAAGACCATGTTGGTGCAAAAGGCCATCGAGGATCTGCTGCGAAATTCCCAGGGCCGGTCGGAACGCCCGGTATTCGTCCGCCTGCACGGGCCGGATCTGTTGCCGCCCGATCCCGCCAAGGCACCCGACCCAGACTCGGCAAAGAAACCCGACGCCTCCTCCACCCCCAACCAGATTGCCATCGCCTTCTCCGGCAGTTCGCCCGCTTCCGTCACCACCTCCCAGCCTTCCCCGGGCTCCGCCAAAGCGGATGACGACCTAGTCAATGTTCTCACCCAAATGATGAAGTGCCTATTCCGTGACGTCACCAGCGAATTCCGTAGGTGCATCCGCGAAAGGATTTCGGCCCTGCCTCGGGGATACCGGCGGCAGGAGTTTTTCGAACTCGCCGCGCAGCTCGATTTAGAGATGACTGAGTGTCCCTCGGCCGCTCGACTACGGACCTTCTGGTCCCGCTTTGACGCGCTGGAGCAGGGCGTTCTCTTCGAAAGGCTGAGCTTCGCCGACTCGATTCCCTACACTCCGCCCTTTTCACACAGGATCTACGCTCCTACCCCGAAAATCTACCCGCCCACGGATACAGGCATGCAGGAAATCCTCGTGCTCTCGTTTCTAAGTCAAGCCTTCCAGGTTGTCGCCGGGAAAATCGAAGAAAAACAAAGGCAGATGGAGGCGGTAAAAGACGAAAAGTCTTCTTCTCTAAGCACCGCATACGCGGTTAAAAATCTCCTGGCGCCGCTCGCTGGCCTATTGGCCGGCGGCGTGGTGGGCGCCGAGGTCGCTTCTAAGAGCAATAATCCAGTAACCGGTGTACTCCTGGGAGTGCTTACTGGAGGCGCGGTTTCTTTAAGCTTTAGCTATTCCAGCAAGCGTTCCGCCAACCGGGAAGTAAGTCAGGAAAGCGTCTTTATTCGCGACCGCTCCGTCGCGACTCTATCCAGCGTCCTGCCTCTATTGATTTCCCGTCTTCGAAGCATTGGCCTCGCCCCCATCTTTGTAGTGGACGAACTAGATAAAGTACGAAATCTCGAATCCAAGATGAAGATGCTGGTTCAGCATCTCAAATACCTGGTCACTGAAAATTCGTTTTCCTGCTTTCTCACCGACCGGCGCTATCTCACCTGTCTGAACCGTCAGGCCAACGAAGTTGCCTATGCGCGGGAGTACACTTATTTCTCCGATCGCCTGCTGATTCTTTACGAGCCCAAAGAACTGCGCAAATTCATTATCGACAGCTTTGAAGCTCTTCCTCCCGGGCAGGGCTTGAAACCCGAACAATTAAAATCTCAGCAAGACAAAGATAAAGAAGATTCGGAAAAGATCGCCTACGTCATATTGCATCGCGCCCGCCTGCATCCCGTCGACATACGGCGTCACATTGACCGCGTGGCCGCCAGGGACTCTTTTTCCATCGCGGATTTTCCCTCCCCCGGCTACCGCTTCGAGATTCTTGTCCAGGTTGCCATCGAATGGCTCCTTGACGGCGAAGACGTGCAAACCCAAATCGCCGGCAACCCCGACAGCCGTCAAGTGATTTACGATGCCCTCTATTACGTTTCCCGCCTTTGGGAGGATGCCAGCAGCGCCGAAATCCAGCGTGTTCCTGGCTTTAGCAATTTTGGGGAGAATGCTCAGGACAAGAAACCCGGATTGCTCCTGGATGAAGCCATTTTTTCGCAGTACATCGAGTCGCGCGTCGCGGCCGAGGAAGACTCGGGACGCCCTCAGGAGCCAGCTCAACTCCCCCTGCAGCCCGCTCCGCCACGGAAGCTCAGCGGCACCGATTTTGATCTGCTTTTTCTTAAGGTCCGCGAACTTCTCAACCTGCTGTGTAATCCGGTAAATTTCTATAACGAAATTCTGGCCTCCTCCCGCCCCAACAAACCTCCCATCTACATTCTCAATGAGATTCCTCGCGACAGCCTGCTGGAGCAACAAGGCAATACCCCGAACTATCAGTGGCTCTACGACGTAAGTGGCCGCTATCTTCAGATTCGCGAAGTAAACACCGTCGTAGGCGATGTCAGCGCAGCAATCAACCGGATTAACGAATTAGCCCGCCAGATCGATTCTTTGGGAAAAGGCTTAGGTGGGCTGCAGACGATTGCGGACTTGAAAATCATTCCTCGCACCCCCGAATGGCGTGTCGTTAAACCTGCCATCGACCGGCTCACTCCGCTGGTGAATCACACCAGTCAGGAACCTTACGGCAAGATGAGCGCCGATCGGGATAATGTCGTGGAATTCGCCAATACCCTGCCTGATTTTGAGCCCAACGTGAAGGCCGCCCTGATTTGCGCCGCAATTTTTGCTCCCGAAGTAAGCGTTCCCGTCTCCCCCGAGGGAAACCCTCCGGAAACCGCGCAGATCGCCCGTCTCTCCGCGGCGCTCGTACGCATTTCTGAACTCTTGCAGCTGTCCACCTCGCGCGAAGATGACCTGAGAAAGATGAATTCAGTTTTGCGTTCGGCTCATGCCAACTCCCCGGTCAATACCAGCCACGAATGGTCCGTGATCGTCAACTTTGTCCGCGAGTCCATGAAAAAGACTACGGGTATTGAGAAGGCGCCGATTATCGCCTCCGCCTGGGAAATCTGCAAGACCCGCTTCACCCAACAGTTTCACGAAGGGGCGGTGCAATTCGATCCTCAGTTTGAGGACGTTTTTACCTCCATTCACGCCATCGGCCCCGGAAGTGCCCTCCCTTTCGATCTCTCGACCGCCACCGCGGCGACTTGGACAAGGCTGCTCCTGCGCTCCTTTTTAGAGGATGCTTTAGTCAAGGTTCCTGGCTGGCTTAGAACCGCCGCGGTCCTGGAACTCGGATTCGTCGACCTGGGAGAGAAACTTGCTCGAACCCTGCCCGGCGATTACGTCCTGCTCTCGCAGTGGGTGCGCGATTGTCGCTTGCGCCTGGCGGCGCAGAACACCAGCCAGCGTAATGTGCTTGTCTTGTCGGTGGAGTCCTCGTCGATCACCGAAAACTGGCCGCCCTCGCTGCGCACCGGAGGCTTGGTTTCGACTTTCGCCGATTTTGCTCGCCTGCTCGATTGCCTGAAAAAGAACGACATCGTGCGCCCCGCTGATCTGCCGATCCATGCCATTCGAATCGAGCTCTCGGGGGATCGCGCTCTGTTGGGCACATTGATCACACAGAAGCCTGCCACCGCCATCGCCGCTATGTCCAACCCTAAGCCCCCGTCCCGTGCCAGCCAGACGATCACCAAAGATCTGGAAGCATTTCTCAATCTCGAGGACTTCGCCTATTTCACCGCAGAGTCGCCGATCACGCCTTTGGGAACATCTTCCGCTCCTCAGGCCCTCGTCGTTGTTGCTCCCAGAGATCTGGACGAATTACTCGACGGCTCGCCCCCTATTCGAAGGCCGACTACAAACGCTCCGTAGGCACGAAATCAAACCGGCCGAGACATACTCCCAATGTCGCGTCGTGACCGTAGGCGTTGCAAAATGCAACGGGCCGCCCGCAGGCGGCCCGTTCGGTTTCAAGCTAAATGTTAATGGCTAAGAGCTAAAAGCTGACTAGTCCCCCGCCACCGGCTCCGCCATTTCTGCCTTCGGAGGGGCCGGCTTCGCCAGCGCTCCCAGCGGAATGAAACCATCCTGCGCCACCGCCGGTTTTTCTTTCAGCACAACTTCGCGATACAGCGAAGCCATGCGCGCGTTGTAGGCGTCGTCGTTCTTCACGGGACCACGATGCCCGCCGTTTCCTAAGACCTGAGACCCGTTACCTGAGACCTGACCGGCCGCCTTCGCATCTCGCGCCCGCATCTTCTCTTCGCGAGCGTTCTTAGCGATGCCCAGCTTGTCGAGATCGTGCTGCAG
>JBAPOI010000949.1:0-11585 GCA_049279555.1 Candidatus Sulfotelmatobacter sp. | reverse complement strand
TAACACATACCCGACCAGTGTGTATTGGGTGGTGCTGTCGCTGGATTGAAACGATAGACAGGTCTCAGGCTTGAATCTGTTCGAGGCGCTTTAGCGTAGACAATCCCTTAATCGATTTCCTCCCTTGCATGCGATCTGAAATCCTTTTCACACCCCACCTCCGGGCCGTAGGTTCTGATTACCCAGGCAGGTTAGAATGCCCGCATGGAAAACCCTGACCCTGCCGCACTGGAAGCCTGGTTTGCTGCCCACCGAGAGAAGATCGAGGCCCTAATCGACGAAGGCTGCGCCGCCGCTGAGCGCGGGGAACGGGTTGACAGCGATGATGCCCGTTCAAGGCTTAATGAGATGAGGCGCGCGAAGTTCCCGCGGTACTTTATTCCTCTGCGCTAACTCTCCGAAGCACACCCTCAGGATGCGGATTCTGTCTCCGAGGACCGCAACCGGCGGGAAGCTCCTCTACTTTAGCGGCACGCTGTAATGCGACGCCACGACCTGCCATTTCCCGCCATTCTTCATCCACACATCGGTGAGCCGGTCGTGATACTCGTAGGGCTTCCCACCGGACAAACCTCTCTCGTGATACGCGCCGGTTACGACGGCTGTGTTGCCGTGCATACGAACTTTGAGTTCCGACATTTCTGCGATCTCCACGTGTGTCGACGATTCGGCGCTATGGCTGATGTATCCGGTCTTGCCGTACGTGTTGCCGTCCTCAACGGTGATGACAAAGTCATCTGCCAGCAGCGACGCGAGAATGTCGACCTGCCGCTTTTTATACGATTCAGTCCACTTCAATTCCATCGACCGAATATAGGCTGCGTCGGACTTATCTTTGTCCTGCGCCGCCGAAGGGATCGCGAGTCCGGTAAGGATGCACAGGCAAACGACGAGGGCAGAAGCCGAGCGGAAGTTCATATCTCTGTTTCGCACAGTCAGCGGGATGCCGCAAGTTCCTTCTGTGGGCACCCGCGCAGGATAGGCTTCCCGGACGTGCCCTCTCGGGACGTAGGTTAGAATATCGACATGGAAATACGTCTTCGACCTGAGCTCGAAGCGTTGATTCGACAGGACGTTCAACGCGGCCCCTACAAAACCGTAGACGAATTCGTGGAACACGCCATTGCGATGCTTCACGAACAGGAGGCTTGGCTCGCCGAGCACCGGACCGAGATTGAGGAGCAGATTGCCGAGGGGTATGCATCTGCCGAGCGTGGGGAACTCATCGACGGCGATGAGGTTCATTTCCAACTCAACGAACTGAAGAGAGCACGTTTCGGTGAGCCGCCGAGGGAATGAAAAAATATCGGTTCACGCCCCAGGCTAAGGCCGACCTCTTCGACATCTGGAACTTCATAGCCCGAGATAATCGCGAAGCTGCTGACCGCGTTGAGGCAGCGATTTTTCGCTCCTGCGATCTTCTTTCCGATTCGCCCCTCTTGGGGCAAACGAGGAAGGACTTGACTCCGTTGCCTCTTCGTTTTTGGGTTGTACATCCTTACCGGAGCTATCTCATCGTGTACGATCCGGCAAATCGGCCGCTCCGCATCATCCGTATCCTGCACGGTGCGCGGCATGTAGCTTCTCTGCTAGCCTAGCTCGGGCCTTGCTGTGCTAACCTTGCCCTTGCCCACCGTCTGCGGTTCCACGCATGGAATCCTCAGCCCCAGTTCGGTCATCCCAGGGTCGTTCGCCTCAGGGTCGTTCACTCCAAGCCCAATCGAACCAGATTGAGCCAAATCAGATCGAGCCCAATAATGTCCGCGTCGGCACGGCTGGCTGGTCCTATAAAGATTGGGACGGCATCTTTTATCCTTCGGGCATGCAGCGCCGCAAGCAGCATCCGCTGGAATATCTGGCGCGCTTCTTCGACACCACGGAAATCAACACGTCGTTCTACGGACCGCTGAAGCCCGAGTGGGCCAAGCTCTGGTGCCGCAAGGTCGCGGCGGTGAATCCGAAATTTCTGTTTACGGCCAAGCTCTACCGCGCTTTTACCCACTCACCCATCGCGGTGATGGAGCCTACTTCCGCCGCGACCATCCGTCCCAGCGACGAAGACGAAGCCCGCACCCGCGAAGGCCTCGACGCCCTCGCCAGCGAAGGACGCCTTGGCGCTCTGCTCATCCAGTTTCCCGTGTCGTTCAAAAATACTTCGCTCAACCGCGAATATCTCGAACGCCTGCTGCGCCAGTTCATCGAATATCCCCGCGTGGTCGAAGTACGCCACTCCAGTTGGAACGACGCTGAAACTCTCGCCGCCTTCGCGCAGAAAAATGTCGGCTTCTGCAACATCGACCAGCCTGTGCTCGGCCGCTCGCTTAAGCCCACCGAACACGTGACCTCAGCCATCGGTTACGTTCGTCTGCATGGCCGCAATTACGAGCACTGGTTTGCAGATAAAGGTTCCGATTCTGACAATCGCGACGACCGCTACAACTATCTCTACAGCCAGCAAGAGCTGGCAGGCTGGAAAGAAAAAATCACCAGCATCGCCGCCCGCGCGCAGGCCACCTTCGTAATCACCAACAATCACTTCGAGAGCAAAGCCGGCGTGAACGCTCTGGAGCTGAAGTCGATGATCAGCGGCAAGCGCGTCCTGGCCCCGCCCACCCTGATCGAGAAGTATCCCGAGCTAAGAGCCATCGCCGACCCCGCCGAAGATTCCGCAGCAACGAACCCCCCACCGTTATTCCCCTAAGCTGTCATGCTGGGAAGTTGTCATGCAGAGCGAAGTGGGATTGTCCGGAAGGACAATCCCACGCAGTCGAAGCATCCCTACCCGCGCCTCTGAAGTGTGGGAGTGTTGGGATTTTGAGTCGGCCATTGCGCCCTCTCCCGGGGGTTGGTAAGTTTACCTTTTCGTTACGTACCCCCCTCCCCCCCTCCTGTGATCTATGAAAACATGAGACTTAGCGCTGGCCTCGCCGTAAAATCGGCATAACAAAGGACTTAATTTTCAAAATCCGGACAACACAGGCCTTAGGGGCCGATTCTTGGCGGGAGGTCCTTTGCTGTTATTGCGTTATTGCTGCGTGTATTGCTTCTGCCGGAACAATGATGGAACGAATCGCGGGCTGTGGGCAAGGGCAGATGTCACAAGGCCGTGGGATCTTCGCGCGACGGCAGTTCGCCTTTAGAATTCCCAGTCCGTGTGCTCAGCATGCTCGTCGTGCATCTGAGCGTCCTGCTCGAAGCTTCTAGCGATTCTCTCGAGTAGCGAGGACGTTGTCGGCCAATCGAGTTTCAGCGCGTCTGCCCATATACGGTATTTTTGTGCGACACCTCTCTCTTGGCCGCCGCCATCGAAAAGCGCGCGGGATGTAGCCCCCCGATTGTTGTGTATGGCTACTAAGATTCCCGTCTCAATATTTCTGTTGTTCATCTCCTCAATGATGCCCCGCACGGGTAAATCTGGCCAGGTTCCGTCAGGGGCGGATTTAGAGAACGACAACGCGTGGCCGATGTATTGATCTCCGACCGCCTCGCGGTCGGCCTCTTGCGCCAGTCTATGTGCCTCCCTCACCCAAGAGATTAACGCTGGCGCGTCGATTCCGGTTTCACTTGCACCCGGGACTATGTTCCATGACTGGAGAAGTCGGAAGGCATGCGAGGCAACTGCCTTTGCTTCATCGGTGATCTCAGTCCTGTCTTCGGCGCTCGCCGAGTGTGCAACACAGGTCGCTGACAGAACCTGTATAAAGAATGCGGGATACTTGGACATCGATCGGTGTAGGACAATCGGCAAACGCTCGGAGTGCTCAAGCAAACCGAGGTATATCCATTCGAGCTGGGCAATAACTGTTTCAGGAACAGTGTTGTCCGCGTCGAGGCGCTTGAGTAGCTGGGCTACCGACCATTGAAACATCGTCGAGGACGTGGCGTCGCTCGTGTGCGGGGATGGACTTGCAGCGTCCAGAAGCACGCTGGCGATCAGCTCGCCCGAGACGATTTGCTGCGATCCCGCAATAAAGTCGACAGCCCCACTGGCCCGACCGACTTCCACTAACTGCCGAATCGCGTACTCGTTTGCCTCTTTATCCTCGGATCTCCAGAAAATATGCGTCCTCTTCCAGTAATCCCTTCTAACCACGTCGCCGAAGGAAGCGGCAGCGTCCCATGTATTCTTTTCCAGAGGCAGGGCTAGCAGCAGATCCACGATTTTTCCTTTGCTCCAATTTTCCCGCTGCGCCCTTGAGAGTATGGACATCGACCACTCCTGGCCCTTCTGTTGGAGCAGCGCGATGGTTAAGCCCAGTGCAAATTCTTTGATCTTCCGAGTTGGATCGCCCAGCGTTCGCCGCAAAACGTCGTCAGCTTCGCTGGAATCGCCACTGACCTCGCCAAATGCGAAGCCGACCCAACGGGCGTTCTCGGCCTCGTTCGCTAATCGAATGATCACTTCGAAATCGTCGAGGGACAGCAGCTCCGTTACTGCAGCTCTTCGCATGGCGAGAAGCTCGGCGTCGCGGGCCTCCCAGTTCTCGACGCGTTTGCCCGATAAGAGCTGCGCCCGATCCGAGAACAGCCAGCTTTGCTGGTTGACGCGATCATTCGGCTCGAACTGACGATAGACCACTTCGATTTTGTCCAACTCCTCTCCGGGCAACGCCCATTGAGCCTCGGGGAATGAGCGGTGGTGATGCAGCAGTTGGCGCAGGGCAGCCCATACTGGCATTCTTGAGGTATCGTCGCTCATCGATTGCGAGGCACTCGCGAGCGCCGTAAGCGCTTTCTGCCGCCATTGCGGGTTTAGGTTTGGAATATGTTCAACAAGCTCGGCCCACCGCTGCGGGTCAAGCTGCGCGTCTTCAACGAGACGCTCCGATAGCGCTACCGCGCCGTCTGCAATGAGGCCGTAGGTCACAACCTCTTCGTTCTCAACCGAAAAATCTCGCCATCTCGGTTTTGGTGTGGGGGTTGCCGTGTCGTGGCCGCGGGGAAGGATGTTGAGCATCAGATTCCATGCAGCTTGCGGTTCGAATTTTCGGATGCCATCTAGCACATGAACCCTTTCTGCGAGGGTTGCGTTAGTTTCCGGATGCCACAAAAGGAAAATCGACCGAAGCGAATTCTTAGGTCGGTTCGCGTACTGCCCTCCCGGGTCCAAAGCTGCTAGGCGCGCGAGAATTTTGCAGGCGCGCGCGATATATTGAGGACTCCAGGCGAGGACTTCCAGTGCCCAGAGCAAATTGGAATGGTGCGCTCCGCCCATTAGACCACCGTCTTCCTTGAATAGTGCCATGACAGGTCGGTCTGAGCGCGCTAAACTCTGTTCCACCGCGTCTAGGAACGTGTCAGGCGCGGCTTCTGCCAGCGTTCGAAGTTGGTGCGATAGCGACCACCATCTGCGATCATCTGCATCCGCAAGCAAGCTGCTGACGATGCTGCTTGAGAACTGCTGAGCATTCGCAACGGCGTGTACACGGCCACCGTACATCGACAGCAGGAGTAGAGTTTCCGTTAGGCCCGAAGCAAGCCACGGCGAGTGCTCGGGGAGCTTGCCCCGTATTCCAGCTAGCCAGCGCTCGCTGGGATCGAGCTCAAATCGCGGATCGGCTGCGCCGAGCACCAGCTTCGCCACGGAGGAGAAGCGTTCTAGGTGAGGTCGACTTAGAAAGCCTGCCAGTCGGAACCATGCGTCTCGCGGTGAGGCAATCTTCCAAGCGGTGCCTGCGTGCCGAAGCGGCGCATCGGGAAAGCCCGTCCACTGCGCGCACCGAGACTCGAAGTCGTCAAACGTTTCGCCGGAAAGCTGTTCAAGTATTCGTCGGTCTCCATCCCGCCGCGAATCCCACGCACCCGCAAGAAGAGCCGGCAGGAGCAGGTGACCCCGTGACTGGTCAGCCCAGGTTGGTATTCGTGCTGCCGCGCCGGATGGAATTAGTCGTCGCAGGATCGCTAGGCTGCGAATGGTGTCACGCGTGAGCACGGCTCCCTGATCCGCTGGCACTCCCATATCCTCGAGCGCTGCCCGGAATGCCTCGTGCGGTGCTCTTGGCAAGATCTGGGCCGCATCAGATGCCCAAATTGCGGATCCGTATGTGACGAGCACGTGGTGTCCTTGTTCGACGAGTCGTGCCGCCAGTCCTGGCTCCGACGCTTCGACAACCACGACGAGTGGCGAAGGGCTCGTTCCTAGCAAACGAGCGGCATCGTCCGTCGAAGCTATCAAGCACCTAGAATGGTAGAAGGTTCGATAAGGCTCTGGAAGCTGATCGATGGCTGCAAACAAGAACGCCGCAGCTTCTTCAGAGGAATCGGCTTGCAGCGGCCGAATCGCTGGATCGCCATATAGCCATTTCAGGAGGCCGATTGCCTCGTCGTCACGGCCGGCCAGCAAAAGGTCTGACGTCATCGGCCATCTTGTGGACAGACGCCACTCTTTCCATAGGTCGGCCAGAGGTAGAACGCCTGGGCATACTCTACCTAGGTGCGTGGCGAGCCAGTACCCCACAGACGGAAAAAGCTCTATCCACTGCGCGAAACCATCGGCATCAATGAAATGTACGTCAGCCCAGGCCTTGTCCTTTCTCTTCGTCGAGACCCAACTTGATCCCGGACGCCAATGTTTCAGGGTTGCAAAGACAAATGTGGTTTGCGACCGGTCTAGTTCCCCTGGTTCCGCGGTTCTCTTGTCGTAGTCTCCGTTCGCTTTCCCGAGCGTGCCGGAACGCTGGGTTGAAAGTTCCCATCCCGAGACGCCTTGGGGTAGCCACTGGAAATTGGTGCCTAAGTGTTGCTCGCAAATGCCGTCCCAGCCCCCAAGTTGAATGCTCTCGTCTGAAGGGAAGTCAACTCGGTCTGCCGAATTTCCTGTGCTCACAAGAATGAGGCGCCGAACAAGTTCTGGGAATAACGCCTTCGCGTCTAGACGGTCTGCCCACCGCGATAGATCAGTCGCCGTAATGAGCTTATTCGGGCTGCCCTTCGCAGACACGGTTGCGGCACCCAGCGAGCGCTTCGGCCCTATTACTGCTCCACCTGGGAGCAAAGAGACGCCGCCTGCTTCGAGGGCGCCGCGAAGCGCGTCGAGGTTGTTCGGAACGGGAGTATGCTTGCCGCGTTCGAAGTCGGCGACCGTCGAGGCGGCAACCTTGGCTTTTTCGGCTAATTCGCGCTGGTTCCATCCAAGAAGAGCTCTTGCTGCTCTTATTTGTCTTGGAGCTATGTGGAAATCAACATTTTCAACTGATGTCATAGTATTGATATGAAATCATACTATTAGCCTTAAGGTCAAGGCAGCACAGTTGCATTCTTTTCTTCGCCATTCGACGGGTCCAAGGCAAGCTTTCGGGGGCTGCGGTCATGATCGATGGAGAGTCACGCCCCACACTTCGGGGACGCGCGTAGGGATGCTTCGACTGCGTGGGATTGTCCTTCGGACAATTCCACTTCGCTCTGCATGACAGGGGGGATCAGGAGTGTGTAGCGCGGCTGAAGCCGCGCCCTTTCAAAAACGGGGCGGCTTACGGCACGACTGAAGTCGTGCCCTTCCCGATCCTTCGAGCCAGATGGGCTGCATTCTTTCGCCGACCTTCGGCGGGCTCAAGGCAGGCTTTCGGGGCTGCCATCACGACCGACGGAGATTCAAAATCCCAACCCCCGACACCTTGGAGACGCTTATAGGGATGCCCTTCGGCGAGCTCAGGGCAGGCTTTCGACTGCGTGGGATTGTCCTTCGGACAATTCCACTTCGCTCTGCATGACAGGGTAATCACGAGTTCATGACAGGGTGATCAGGAGTTGAGGATAAATCGGGGACCGAACCTACCCTCGCGCGACGGCGTGGTCGGCGAGGCGGCGTTTGTTATAGCGCAGGGCGACGTTCATGAATACGTTGCCGAGAGAGGTTTCAAAGCAGATCATCAGGGCCTCGACGTCTTCGCTGGACTTGTCGCCTTCATTTGAAGTGAGCAACAGCGGCGGATGGACGCGGAAGTGGAAACCCTGGTCATTCAGCGCGGAGACGGCATTGCCGACAACCTGGTTCGCCAGTTCAAAGATGGTTTCTTTAATCAGTTCATCGGACTCGGGCAGTTCTGCGCCCGCATAATGGCTGGCCACGCGCAGCGCAGTCTGCGGCTCGAGGTCCAGAATGATGCGGCCCTCGACGTCGCCCGAAAGCGCCACCATGCCGGCGACACCCTTGCGGCGATAGCCGTCTTCTTCCATCGAAAGGCTGTCCACCTTCGTGGTGCAATGCAGGCCTTGCGACAAAACCGCGTCGGCCGCATTGATGAAAGGCTGAATCAGCTCCATCTTCATGCGATTAAACCCCCGCGCCAGCCGCGGTTGCCACGGCGCCGTCTTCTCCCATTACGTACTTGATGACCTCGTACAGGACTTCCGGCTTTACCGGCTTCTGCACGAAGTGGCGTGCGCCGCGTTGCAGTGCGGCGACAATGTTTTCCTGGTAGCCCACGGAAGACACCATCACGATGCGCGCCGCGGGATGCGCCTGCACAATTTTCTCGGCGGCTTCGATGCCCTCCATCTGCGGCATGGTGATATCCATCAGCACAATGTCGGGATGGGTGCGGTCGAACTCGCTGATCGCGGTGAGCCCGTCGCCGGCCTCGCCTGCGACCTGCCCGCCGAAAGTTTCGATCATGCGCGCCAGGTTCTTGCGTGCGAACACCGAATCGTCCACGATCAGGTAGCGAACCGGTTGGCCGTCCTTGCTGCGTTTGACTGCTGCGAACTGCTCCATAACACCCTCCCTCTACATTTCAACACGGCGGTTACCCGCCTGCCAGATGACTCAAGTCACCAAACCGCATTGGAAACCTTCGCCAGAAAGATCAAGTTTCAGCGGCCGGCGCGGGCTGTTTGCCCGGCTCCGCCACTCAGTCCAATGCCTTCGTTGCGTCCACAAAGGGCTTGCAAAGTGGCTGCAATCACGTCCAAAGCCATCACCCGCCGGGCATATCCGCGCTCGATGGCCGCTTTCGGCATGCCATAAACCACACAGGATTCTTCATTCTGCGCGATCGTCATTCCGCCGGCCTTTTTTACCTCGCCCAGACCCTGCGCGCCGTCGTCGCCCATCCCGGTCATCAGCACGGCGATTGCTTGCGAGCCGAATTCCTCAGCCGCGCTTTTGAATAATACGTCCACGCTGGGACGGTGGCCATTAACCCGCTCCTCGTCGTTCAGGACCACAACGTCTCCGATGGCCAGCCGCTTGACCTTAATGTGCCGGTTACCGGGACAGATCAATACGCGCCCGGCTTTCAGCGTGTCGCCCGACCGCGCTTCCTTCACTCGCAGAGCGCACAATTCGTCGAGACGGCGGGCAAACATGTCGGTGAAGTTTTCGGGCATGTGTTGCACTACCAGAATCGATCCCGGAAAGTCTGCTGGCAGTTGGGGTAACAAGAATTCGAGCGCTTGCGGCCCTCCAGTCGAAATGCCGATTGCGACTGTCCTGCTGGGTGGGGGCGAGGATTTCGTGGCCGAGATCTTCTCCGGGCGAGGCGCCGACCCCGGCAATATTCCGGGACGGACAATCTTGCCTACAGCGGCGGCCTTGATCTTTGCGATCAATTCCTTGGCCGTTTCCGCCATGTGTCCCGTAGCATCCTGCGGTTTGGCGACGAAATCGAACGCGCCAAGCGCCAGCGCCTTCAGCGTGATTGAGGCGCCTTCGGTAGAGTGCGAGCTGACGACGATCACCGGCATTGGGTGCCGCCGCATGATCTCTTTCAAGGTGTCGATGCCGTTCATGCCCGGCATTTGGAGATCGAGAGTCACCACTGTCGGCCGCAACTCCTCGATCTTCTTCAAGCAAAAGGTGCCGTCCATGGCTGTGCCCACAACCTGGATCGACTGATCGGCATCGAGCATCTGCGGGATCAGCTTGCGCATTAGCGCCGAATCGTCTACTACAAGCACGCGCACTTTGTTCGTATCCATATTGTTCGTATCGTTGTTCGTATGAATGTTCGCGCTCATGCGTGGCCTCCGACTGCGCCCAGAGCAAACCGCATACGATCGCTCTCATTCAGCAGCAGACCGCTGCTGGTCAGCCCAGCGTCTTGCGGACGCGAGCGCGAAATGTGTTCCACGACTGCCAGCAGATTCAGAATCAGCACGACTTTCCCATCCCCCAGAATCGAAGCGCCGTTCACCAGATCGGTGGAGAAGGTTTGGTCGTCCAAAGCTTTAATCACCAACTCCTCTTCACCTTCCAGAGCGTCGACGATCAAACCATATTTTTTTTCACCAACGGTGATTACCAGAACGAACAGTTTGATCGCTTGCCGGTCGCCATCGGTCGCGGGTGGGCGTCCCAGGCGCAACAACGGCAGTACCTGATTGCGTAACTGCAACACTTCGTAGTTGTCGACTTGATGGACTTCGGATTCCCGCGTGCGGGCAATCTGGTTCACGGCGTTCAGCGGAATGGCATAGAGGCGCTGTTCCACCCAGAACAACAGCGCTTTGATAATCGCCAGCGTAAGCGGCAGCTTCAGCCGGAAGGTTGTGCCCTGCCCGGCGCGAGTCTCAATGTGAATGGTCGCCTTGAGCCGATGCAGAACGCTCTGGACTACATCCATTCCGACGCCGCGGCCGGAGACCTCGGTCACCACTTCGGCAGTGCTGAATCCCGGCCGGAAGATTAGCTCCAGAGATTCGGCTTCGCTCAAACGCCCAGCTTCCGCTGCTGTGATTAATCCCAAATCGATTGCTTTGGCGCGAATTTTCTGGGAATCGATGCCGCGCCCGTCATCACTTACCTCAACAACGACCTGATTCCCCTGATGGTGAGCGTTTAGCCGGATATTGCCTCGCGGAGACTTGCCCAGACACCGGCGTTCTTCGGCTGGTTCGATGCCGTGGCTGACGGCATTGCGCACCAGATGCGTCAAAGGCTCGGCAATGGCATCGAGGATACCCTTATCCAGGTCGGTTTCCTGCCCGCTCAGTTCCAGATCCACTTCGCGCCCGCACTGGCGTGCCACATCTCGCACGATGCGGGGAAAGCGCCGGAACAGCTGACCCACCGGCACCATTCGGATTTTCATCACAGAGCGCTGCAGATCATTCAACACCCGCGCCTGGAAACCCATCGCGTCCGCGAACTTACCGCGTAGGGGTTCTTTTGGAAAGCGCTGGGCAAACTCGTTCAAAGCCTGCTGCAACATTGATTTGCCAATGATGAGCTCTCCGACCAGATTCAAAACGTTGTCGATGCGTCCCGCTTCCACGCGCAGAATATTTTCAGTGAAGCCCTGGGGCGCGAGCTCTGCGGGGAAGGACGTGGGTGATCCTGGCACAACTTGAGCCTGCAAAGCGGGTGTTGGCTCGGAGTTCGTCAAATCTGCGTCGTCGGGAGCGGACGTTGCAGGTTCGTCGTCGGTGGTCTTGGCGGCCTTTTCAATGGCTTTCGATGGCGAGGCAGCGTGGATCACGGTTACGCTGCAGTCGCTTGCGATCGTTGGAATGTGGCATCGCGAGACGATTTGTGCTTCGCTTTGCGCGCTGGCAAGCACGAATTCAACGTGCTTCGAAGCCGCTGGGGATTTCGCATCCGGCCGCACGACAAGGACCTGGCCGATTTCGCTAATCGCGTTCTGAAT
>JBAPOI010000948.1:0-2127 GCA_049279555.1 Candidatus Sulfotelmatobacter sp. | reverse complement strand
CGCTCCGATCACTCATATCGGGCTCAAAGGTTGGCATTAGCAGTTTCAAATCTTCAACCGCGAGGACACAACATGTCGTGAATTTGGAGACGATTCGATGTTGTTAGCGCTGGCCGTTGATGTCCTGAATATCAAGGAAATGTGCCTTCCGAAATAGGTCGCTTGATTCGCGCCTTCGTTATTTATCCAGCCCGAATCAATTGGTGCACATTTCCTCTGGAAGTAGCAAAGGCTCGCGCAATCGTTCGAATGTGCCAGCGTGATAGTGTGTCGTCAGATTTATGGCTCACGACACGAGGACCGTGCAATGGATTTCCTATACAGCCTCCCTGCCCCTCTCCTTCTGGTCTCAGCCTTAATTTCTGGAATCGCGATTTCGTGTGCAGGACAGATCTTCGTGCACTCTTACTTTCGCAATCAAAGTTTCATCGATCACAACGAGGTTGGAGGCGTTATCATCGCGGTTTCTGGAACTCTCTACGCTGTGCTGATTGGCTTTCTTACATTCGCCACCTGGGAGCACTACCAAGAAGCGCATGAGCTAGTTGTTCTCGAATCGGACGCGGATATCGATGCTTGGCATACAGCGGTTGGGCTGCCACCTTCTCTGCGCGACCGTGTAAGAGCCGACATGCTGGAATATGCACAAGTCATAGCCACCCGTGAAATGGCGGGCATGAAACACGATGAAATCAACACGAAAGCTGGTGCAATCACCATGGATGCCATGGATGCCGTAGGGACACTGGTGCCTGCAAATACTGGGGAGTCGAACGCTCAAATTGCTACAATGCAGCAGCTTACTGTGATCCATGATGCGAGGCAGCAGAGAATTGGATTCAACCGCCGTGGCATCTCGCGGTTTGAGTGGCTCGTCTTAGCGATTGGCGCCACTTGTATCGTATGTTTCTGTTGGCTGTTCGGGGTTAGAAATTCTGGTGTGCACCTGCTTATGACTTCCGCCGTTGCCACCATCATCGTTTCTATGCTGGTGCTCCTTTTTGAGTTGCAACACCCCTTCCGCAGCAGCATCGGGATAGGGCACGAAGCTTGGACGCGTGCTATTGAGCACATTAACTCGATGGAAGCTGGAAAAATGAAGAGTATGAAAATGTGATGATTTTTTTAGCTAACCTGACAGGCTCTTATTATCCCACGTGGATTGTTAGAAATTGTCTTGGTAAGCCGTTGTTCCGGTCATTAGACGGATGCGCTGCTCCGTATCTCCCCATTATGAATGGCTCTGACGCGCTTGGTGGATTGCTGGATGATTGTTAGATGCTGTCCGCTACTAGTCGGGGGCTATGCGTAGCCGCCATGCTTGATCGACGCTCCTTCGTCGGCTCAGCCCTCGCGCTCACAACTGTGTTGCCTAGTCGGGTGACCCTCGCTCAAGGGACGAGCCAGTCCACGCCGGTCTTCTATCAGAGCGGCAAACTGAGGATTCAGGCTTATCTGTCGAGACCCGCGGGAGCCGGTCCATTTCCGCTCGTGATTTTCAATCACGGCTCTCGCGCCGGCTATGAACGAGAGCAGCGGACCTTCAGCTACATGGCCGATCTCTACCTGTCGGCTGGCTATGCAGTTCTTATCCCTGAGCGGCGGGGTTACGGCCAATCCGACGGAGCTACGTTCTCCGAGGCTGTCGGCAAAAATGTGGATGCGAAATTCATCGAGCGCCTAGAGGCGGAGGCTGACGATGTTCTGGCAGCACTTCCCTATCTCGCCACCCTGCCCTTTGTCGATGTGAAGCGCATTGCCATTGCCGGCTGGTCGTTTGGTGGCATCGTGACAATGCTGGCGATTGCTCGCTCGAGCGTCTTTAAAGCGGCGATCGATCAGGCGGGCGGGGCCCTCTCCTGGCAGCGAAGTGCTGCACTTCGGGAAGCGCTGATAAGGGCCGCGCAAAGAGCGACCACCCCAATTTTATTCATGGATGCGGAAAATGATGCCACGACGGCCGCCGTCACCACGCTTGCCAGCACACGTGCCAGGTTTGGCTTGCCTTACGAGATCAAGCTCTACGGAGCCTTCACACCAAAAGAAGATCCAGGCCACATCGCGCCTGGCCATCTCATCTTTGGTCGCGATGGCGTAGCTCTCTGGGGTGGCGATGCCACCAGGTTC
>JBAPOI010000947.1:0-2533 GCA_049279555.1 Candidatus Sulfotelmatobacter sp. | reverse complement strand
GGATCGGCGTTTAGGCCGAGCAACTCTGAAATCACACACTACCGCCTTGGACATCAGGTTTCTGGCCCCAACCGATCACATGCAAAAACCCATGCTCGATGTAGAATTAGACGCCGCCTCCCTAAACCCTTCCCGCCGGGTGAGCGAAAACTGGCATTGGCTAGCCTTCCGGATTTCAGGAAACTCCCGCGCACCACAACCCGTGGCTTATCCTCTGCCTGCCTCGTAGTGGTCAATAAGGAGATTGTCCAATGCGATTGCTCTTCAAATTCCGTGACGTGCTTTGGCTGACACTTGCGGTCGCGATGTTCTTGGCGTTGATATCCTCACGCCCCACGCCCATACCAACGCCAACGCCAACGGAAACGACTGCTCAGCATCCGATGGTTATAAGAGGCGGAGGTACTTTAGGTCCCCCAATAATCATCGACACTGTCACCGGAAATATGTTGGTGCAAAGTGGTGGTGGGTGGATTCCTTATGCTCCACTACCACGCCATAATTAACCTCAACTCCCGTGCCGCTCACAGCTCCATTTTAGCGCATCAGTACCTCAGCGGCTACATCCGTCATCGGAAGATCCCCGCTCATCGGCCTGGGGCGTCGGTTCCGGTTTGACCTAACCTTTCGCCGGCGTCGCGCCCCAAGCCCGCCTGATGTGATAAAACGCAGTCGGAAATCGAACAGCTCGACTTGTCGGACCTGCCGGCAGTTGGCGGAAGTAAATTTAGATTGGTGAATTAACTCGTCTATGTCTTCAAAAGGCACGTGGACGAAGGACAATGACTACAAAGCATCGACGGCAAAATAGGGATGAGCTTGCTAAGATTAAGATTCTGTCTGCAATTAAAAGGCCGCAGCGACTTCAATTGAATGTTCCGCCAATTCCCGGAGGGTCGAGATATGGCCAACGGTAACATTTCTCGGCGCGAGTTTTACTCTGCGCTGGTCGGAATCTGGTGTTGGATCGGGTTCATCCTCGGTAACCAACTACGAGCCGAGGGGCGATGGACTACCGCGGTTCTGTTTGTGGCATCCATCTTGATGACATTCATGTACGCAGCGAAAACTATCCGTAGCACAGACGATCACGGCGAACGGCCGACGAAAAACGCTTTATAAGGGAAGTGACCCCATGAAATTGATAGGGAAGCGAGTCAGGCCATATGTGGCAGCCGTCGCTTGCGTTGGACTATTCATTGGCTCACCATCCTGGGCACAGAAACCACCCGATCAACAGCGTCGTGAAGAGATTTTAAAGAGTTTAGAACAACTGAAAGCCATCGGTGCGGCCCTGCAGAAAACGACCGGCAAGGACTTCGCCAAGGCAGCCTATCCGGCCGGTTACAGTGATGCGCAAGGTCAGATAATCCTAAGTTGGCGGGTCGCGATCCTGCCGGCCCTCGGTCAGCAAGCACTGTTTGATCAATTCCGACTCGACGAGCCGTGGGACAGCGACCACAACCAGCAATTAATTCCCAAGATGCCAGATGTGTTTAAGCCTGTCCGGGGAACTGCTAAGCCGGGTTATACTTACTACCGAGGATTGATGGGGGAGCAAGCGATGTTCCCACCGAACTCAAGCCGTCCCGAGAAAGTGCAAGTGGGAGACCGCTGGTGCTTTCCCGTCTTTTGTCGACCGCTCAGAAAGGTGACGGATGGCACAAGCAATACCCTCTTGATTGCCGAAGGAGAGGAGATGGTCCCATGGACGAAGCCAGAGGAACTGGCGTACGACGCACAGCAACCCCTGCCGAAACTCGGAGGTCAATTCGAGGGAGATTTCAATGCTCTCGTCTGCGATACCAGCACCAGGTTTCTCCCGCGGTCGATTCCCGAAAAGGCGCTGCGAGCGCTCATTACGCCCGCAGGAGGCGAAGACGTTCACCTTTGGGATTTCGGAGGACTAAACGATTCAGGCGAAAAGTCACAGAAGACAGTTAACACGTTGCCATTGCCCTTGCCGCCGGTTTTGCAGGCGGCGGTCCAGCGCAATCAGTCCATGAATAATCTGAAGCAAATCGCCCTGGGGATACTGAATTACGAAGACCTCCATCACCAGTTGCCGGCCCAGGCGATTTTCGACAATGATGACAAGCCACTTTTGAGTTGGCGCGTGTCGGTGCTACCGCAAATCGGAGAAGCAGAGCTTTACAAGCAGTTTCATCTGGATGAGCCGTGGGATAGCAAGAACAACCAACCGCTGCTTGAGAAAATGCCCAATGCGTATCGTGATCCACAATTTAAGACTGGCTCCGGCCTGACCGTGTATCAGGCTGTAGTGGGCGCCGGCATGGTCTTTGAGGGGACGAAAGGCCGCAGACTCTCCGATATCACCAATGGAACGAGCAAGACCATTGCGGTAGTGGAAGTTGCGCCCGAAAAGGCCGTACCTTGGACAAAGCCTGCTGATTGGAAGTTCGATCCCAAGAATCCGTCTGCAGGTTTAGCTAATGTGGAACCACGTGGGATGTTTCAGGCGATGTTCTTGGATGGACACATCGATACGATCAAATACACGGTCGATCCAGTA
>JBAPOI010000946.1:0-5607 GCA_049279555.1 Candidatus Sulfotelmatobacter sp. | reverse complement strand
CCAATATCCTTCGGACGTTTCGCGCCAAGGAAACGGGGAAACTGCCGCTGCCCTGTGAAAAGTCTAGGCCATGCCAACTTCGGAGTCAAAGGAATGCGGCGCTGGTCTCGGAGTGCGCAAACATCGGCGCTTACCAAGCCGCGCTCTCGAAGTCTATGCTAGAGGGTGAATGTTTCCGGGAGGTTGCGGTGATTCCTAGACGTTGCGCTCTGATGCTCGCGCTGCTGGTTTTATGCGGGGCGGTGTGCCACGTTTTCGCTCAAGAGCCGGCACCGGCCACCACTCCTGGCGAGCACCGGAAAACCAGCGAACCCTACACCGGCGATCTCTCCATTTTCGAGTCGCCCGGGCGGGAAACGCGTTTGCAGATCGACCGTGTCATGGACATTCTTGGCATCACGGCTGGCAAGACGGTCGCCGATATCGGAGCGGGATCGGGATGGTTCACGGTGCGAGCGGCGCGGCGAGTCGGTGAAAGCGGTATTGTTTATGCGGAGGACATTAATCCGGAAGCGGTCCACTATATCGAGGCTCGCGCACAAAAAGAGCACCTGAGCAACGTCAAGACCGTCCTTGGTAAAGCCGACGATCCGCTGCTTCCCGCGGGCAGCGTTGATGCGATTCTACTGCTGAAGACCTATCACGAGGTTGCCGAGCCGGTTGCTCTGTTGCAGAAGCTGCGGGCGTCGCTTCGTTCCGGCGCCAAGCTCGGAATCATCGACCGCAATGGTAATGGCGAGGATCATGGCGTTGGACGCGATGTCGTCCTCAGTGAAGTCGCGCAGGCGGGCTACCGCTTGCTGAAGCAGTATGACTTTGTGAAGGGCGACAAAATGGATTACTTCCTAGTCCTGGCTCCCAGAGAATAGCGTGATTACTCAGACTGCTTCGATCATTCCTGCCAGTAGCAGTGCACGGCGCGGCAGTTCGGAGATCACGATGTATTCGTGGATGGCGTGCGCGCCCTCGCCTACGGCGCCCAGACCATCGAGCGTGGGAATGCCGATGCTGGCGGTAAAGTTCCCGTCAGAGCCGCCCCCAACCGCCGCTTCCTCGAGGTTCCATCCGAACTGGCTGGCAACCTCCTGAGCTTTTTTGTAAAGCTTGGCGACGCCCGGGGTTCGCTCCATCGGAGGGCGATTGATGCTGCCGGTCATCTTGAGCCTGCAATGTTTGTCGAAGGGTTTGAGAGAGCGAAGCTTGCGGTCGAGCCCCGCAGCCTGGCGCATGGCCTTGATGCGAACGTCGATGGCAACCGAGGCTTCGGCCGCTACAACGTTGGTGCGCGTGCCGCCTTGAATTACGCCGGCATTGACCGAGATGCCTTGCCGGAGATTATTCAGTTTCGACGTTGCTACTATCTGCCGTGAGAGCTCGAGAATGGCGCTATGGCCACTGCCCGGCTCGAGACCCGCATGGGCCGCGATACCCTGCACCTGAAGTGTGAACTCGCCCACGCCTTTGCGCGCGGTTTTGACTGCGCCGCGAAGTCCTGCGGCGGGCTCCAGCACTAACACGCCGTCGGATTTTTTGGCGAGGGACTCGGTGATCTGGCGCGAAGAGTGGCTGCCAACTTCTTCGTCGGAGACGAGAAACACTGTGACAGGACGTGGCAGGCCGCCATGCCATTCCTGCAACGCCGCGATGGCATGGAGCATGAGCGCAATGCCCGATTTCATGTCGAGAACGCCGGGGCCGTGCAGGTTTCCACTCTCGACCTTGCAGGGCATGTTGGCGAGCGTGCCTAGCGGGTAAACAGTATCGTGGTGACCGAGCAGGAGGATCGGGCGACGGTTGGCGGATTGCGAGCGCGAGCCCCGAACAAAATCAATCTGCAAGCTGTTGCCGAAGTCAGCGCTGCGATGGAGTTTCACCCGTCCGCCGAGCGCTTCGAACTCAGCGGCAAGCACGGAGGCCATGCGGTCGGCTGAGGCCTTGTGGTCGCTGGGAGATTCGATTTCGACTAACTTGCGGATTGTTTGGACTATGTGGCTCTGATGCTCGGAGAAATAGCGCAGGCGATCGGCCCATGCGGGCCGGTTTGCGGATGATGGCATTTTCTCGGCGGTCTTATTGGGCACAATTCCTCTTGCTAGCTGTGTTAGGTCGCTGCTCAGGTTGGCGACAGTACAAAGACGGTCGAGCTTCGCCCGACGGACAGCCGAGGGCGGCTGTCCCCACGTGAGCATTTCCTACGTGAGCATTGGATGCGACGCGGTACAGTATAATCTTCAGGCTGATTGAGACAAACTGACTGAGAGGAACATGATTGAGAGTACCCCACCCGTGACCGACGCGCCCGCAGCCGCAGCCAAGACGGGGCTCGACATTCACGAGATCCTCAAGATTCTGCCGCACCGCTATCCTCTGCTGCTGATCGACCGCGTGCTGGAGTTGAAACGGAAAGAAAGCATCGTGGCAATCAAGAACGTCACCATCAATGAGCCCTTTTTCAACGGACATTTTCCGGGACTGCCAATCATGCCGGGGGTGCTGATTGTGGAGGCGATTGCGCAGGCTGGAGGCGCGCTGCTGCTGACTGAAGTGGAAGATCGCAACGACAAAGTGATGGTGTTCACCGGAATCGATCGCGCGAAGTTTCGCCGGCCGGTGAGCCCGGGCGACCAATTGCGCATTGAGGTGGAAGTGAAGGGCTGGCGCGCGATTCCTCGCATGATCGCCGCAAAAATGCATGGGGTCGCGTATGTTGCGGGTAAGCGCGTGGCGGAGGCGACGGTATCTTGCCAGCTCATCGACAGCTCACGCGGGCGCGGCGACGCTTCCGACGGGAATGGCGAAGGCGCGACTGGGGAGTGAGGGCGACCTCGGCCGTAAGTTGGTCGTTGATTCTGGAAAAATCCCATCACGCATGAACGTTCATCCCACGGCGATGCATCCTCCGACGACCCCTCCTATGGCGATCCATCCCACGGCAATCATCGACCCCCGAGCGAAAGTTCCAGCGTCATGCAAGGTCGGCCCTTATTGCGTGATCGGCGCGGAGGTTGAGCTTGGCGAGAATTGCCATCTGGTGTCGCACGTTGCGATTGAAGGACCAGCGAAAATCGGTGCCGACAATGGATTTTTCCCGTTCTGCGCGATCGGCATGGCGCCGCAGGATGTGACCTACAACGGCGAACCCACACGGCTGGAGATCGGCGACCACAACGAGATTCGCGAGAGCGTCACCATCAGCCGCGGCACGGTGAAGGGCGGCGGGCTGACGAAAGTTGGCAGCCACACGCTGATCATGGCCTACGCGCACATTGGTCACGACAGCGTGATCGGCGACCACTGCATGCTGGTGAATGGCGCAACGCTGGGTGGACACGTGACCGTGGAAGAATGGGCGGTGGTGGGCGCGCTATGCCCGGTGCATCAGTTTGTGCGGATTGGGGCGCACTCGTACGTTGGCGGCGGGACAACGATCACGCAGGATGTGTTGCCATTTTCCATGACATCGGCGGCACGGAACACTCATGCGTACGGAATGAATAAAGTTGGGCTGGAGCGCCGCGGGTTTTCGAAGGAACGAATTCGGAAGATTCATCATGCTTACAAGACTCTGCTGGCGTCGAAGATGAATACTTCGCAGGCGCTGGAGAGGCTGAAGGCTGAGCCGGATCGCGGCGAGGATGTGGAGATGCTGATTCGGTTTATTGAGGCGTCGGAACGAGGAGTAATTAAGTAATATCTCGCTGCCTCTTCGTTGCTATCCTGTGATAGCCCCATATTGGGCATTCGGAATTTCGCTATGTCATCTCCGCCTGTCGCCCCGAGTCACGATGCTCAGCAGAGATCAGACTTTCAGGCGCGACTCGAATTCGGCATAAAGTTCGGCGCCCTGTTTTTCGGATTGGTGTACGCTCTGGGTTTTCTCATCATTGCGATTCACCACTCAACGCTGAGCATTCCTGAATTTGATCCCCTGAAGCCGAAAATATTCTCGGCTGGAATAGTTTTCATTCTATTAGTGGGTCTTCCGGTTTTAGCTGCGCTACGGACGTTCGACATTTTCGGGTTGGGCGTACCAGCGTTCAGGGGTATTCAAGTGCTGCCGAGCAATGAAGCCGCATTGAAGGCGCAGACGGTTTTCTTCTTTTGGTTTGGCGCTTATCTTTTCTCAGTGACAGTCGGTCAGATTTTTGTCGATGTCTTTGGGCCATGGAGACCTTGGGGATTTACTTACGAGACCGCGATCTTTGCCGTTGGGGCTGTATACATCGTGCTCTTCCGGAAGCATTTCAATCGGTTCCCCGACACTTTTGCCTTTGCGGCTTTGGTTATCGTTGTCGTCGATGTGGTTGTTACCTTCAAGTTTGCGGATAGAAAACTATTCTGGTTAACGGTCTGGGCATACTTCATCGGACTGGGCGGAGCGTACTGTGCGCGCCTGCTCAACGATCCCGACAAACGCCGGAAAATTCAATGGGAACTATTGATTCCATATGTTGCCCTGACGATTGGTCTGTATAGCGATTTTTTCTATCGCTACATCCCCCCTCACTACGGCGGGGGAAAGCCTACTCCGAGTACCGTTTATTTTTCGTTAAAAGTTCCGTTTACGAATGCGGAGTCGGCGAATGTTCAATTCCTTGAAGAAACGACTTCTGGTTACTACATACTGGCACCCGGGGACGAAAAGCACGCATATTTTCTCCGGCGTGACCTGGTGTCCGTCATTCACTTCGGGGTGCCAGATACGAAGTAAGCAGGCCGGGGTCATAGGCCCGGCCCCGTTGTTGAAACAGGCCGTCGCCCCAAACACCTGGGTGGGGTACTCAATGAAGGCTGAGTGCTAGACTGACTCCGCGTCTTTCTGTTGGGGTTTCACCTCCGGCTTGCCGTCTGCTGTTGACTCTGCTACCCGTGCCGCCTATGCTTGCGAGATAATGAACGTATGCCAAGAGCTGAGGCTGCTGTGACTGGGATTCATTTCGTTACCGACGACAAGGGGCACCGCGTGGCCGTGCAGATCGACCTCAAAAAGCACGGGGCTATCTGGGAAGACTTCTGGGACGGGCTTATTTCCGAATCACGCCGCAAGGAAAAAAGTATCCCTTACGAGCAATACCGCGCCAGTCGCGTGAAGCGCAGCCAGTCGCGTGGCTAACTTCTCCGTCGCCAAGAAATTTATAGGACAGCTGAATTAGCGTTATCCTGAGATGGCCCTCCTACCTAATTACTAGAGTTACCTACAAGCATAGGCAAATTGATCCTTTTACCTTGGGATAACTGAGGCGCGGGGCTTAGACTTTGTCACAGCGTGGGCGCTCCGAGAAAATCTCACAGACAGCGAAAGACCGCTCGTGACCGCCTTGATCGGCACAGAGACGTATCTAGCGGAGCGCTGCACTCGGCGGCTTCGGTTCCAACTCCTGACGCTAGGGAGAGATGGAGTAGAGCCGACATAATTGGGGTTGTCAGCATCGTTGTCACTGTCTTATTCGGGGTAATCGCATTTGTGACGCCTGAGTTACGGAGAAAGGGCGGGCTTGATCGCGACTCGAAGAAAGATCCTCCTGCCCAAGTTACCCCAAGCGACGCGGCCGATGCGCCCCAGAAGATTACCCCGGAGGACAGTAACTCAGAAAGCGCCCCTCATAC
>JBAPOI010000945.1:0-1673 GCA_049279555.1 Candidatus Sulfotelmatobacter sp. | reverse complement strand
GGATGCATGAGCTATCGACCGACGGAGTCAGTTGGGTTCGGGCGTCAACTTTTCCCGTGCTGTTTACGGGTGGTGGAAGCGAGCTGCCTACATTAAATGCTAATGTAAGCCAAGCTCATCAAGACGGACCACGATCGGATGCCGCCGGTCCCTATCATAATTCGTCTGGCTCTTCTCCACCAACGATGCCCGGCGGAGCTCAAGCAAAATGGTATTACACTAGTGGCGGCCAGCAGCAAGGTCCCGTAGATTTTTCCGACCTACAAATGCTCGCAGGCTTGGGCCAGCTGGGCGCGCAAGACCAGGTGTGGACTGAGGGAATGGGGGCGTGGACGTCTGCGGGTCAAATTCAAGGGCTAATGAAGTCAGGGGCATCGGTTGAATCTGCTAACCAACCGTCAAGTGAGATCAATTCCAGCTCACTTTCCGACAGTATATGTCGCGCGGCGCGAGATTCTAGAGGATGGGCAATCTTCATTTCGATCATCATGTTTGTGTACAGTTTTTCTAACGTGGTATTTGGAATCTTGGTACTGATTGTCGGCGCGCGCGAGCGTTCTGCAGGCGCAGTTGCAAACGGCGTTGGCTGTCTGGTCCATGCGCTCGTGATACTCGTCGGAGGTATGCTGCTTTCGACTTATGCAAGTCGGCTTGGATCTCTGCGCTATTCTAAGGATCCAATAATATTGGAGCGGGCACTTGATGCCCTTAGAAGTTTCTGGATTTTCGCTGGTATGTACCTAGTTGTCATATTGGCATTCATAGTCATTGGAGCGATTGCCGTGTTCGCCTATGGTGTTACGCCTCCTCAAATCTCGCTCTAGTTTGCCCTTCGACAAACTTGGATGACGGATGCGCTCTTGGTCTATTGGCGAGCATATTTACTGGCAAAGTCTGCGTCCGATTGCGCAAGATACATTATGCCTTCAATGAGAGAAACAACGGCAATTATCATTGGCGGAAAGATTAGAGCCCAGCCGATCGTGCCGCACAGCAGATAGATTAGTCCCATCGTTATTTCACCAAGATAGAACTTGTGGGCACCCAGCATACCAAGAAAGAGTGCGAGTAGGCACGCAGCAAGTCGCTTAGGGCCATCGTGATGTTGTGTGGGGACAGTTGTACCTTGTTGATTTTGCTGTCGTACTCCGCAACGCGGACAGATTTCTGCCCGGGCATCGATTTGTGAACCACACGCGTAGCAGAAGTTTGTCGGCCATGCTGCTGGGGATCCGCCTGAAACTGGTGGTGGAGAAGAAACGGGTTGATAATCTCCAGCAACCTCAGGATCTGACGCGGTTTCCCCAACATCGTGCGAAACTTGTTTTCCGCCAGACAAATCGGGAAGTTCAGTTTGCAGACCGCCCGTGAAAAGCTCCGGATAATTTGACGCGCGAACCCAACTGATGCCGTCTGTGGAAAGCTCATGCATGCGACTGAGTTGGCCTCGGCGTGCAAGTCCTTTCAGTTTTTCTAGTTTATAAGGACCGAGCACACGCCCGCGGACTCGAATATACAAAGGTGATTCCATATCTCTCGTCGGGCTCTGCATGAGTAACACACAAGCCCCTCGCAGAAATGTTGGGGCATTTTTGTTTGTCTCGCAAACGGCTGTGAGGAAGCGACTTAAGAGAAACCGATTGACGCCCTCTGTTGACGCGGCTAGGTTGGCT
>JBAPOI010000944.1:0-2592 GCA_049279555.1 Candidatus Sulfotelmatobacter sp. | reverse complement strand
ATATTCAGCTGAATAACGGCAGTTGCCACCGAAGCCGGGCCGAATATCTGTTGCAAACCAAAGAAGCCACCGGTCCCAATCACTTCAGTGTGCTGCGCGATGCCCGAACTCAGCGGGAAGATGAATGTGAGTTTTTGTCCTGCAGGTAAAGAGGCCAATAGAGCTTTTGAGAGCGTGATTATCGTGGTGGTCGCATCGATTACGGTAGTACCGGGATCGACCAATCCAGGTACCGGAATAATCGTCATGCCAACGGCGATGCCATCGGTCTGACCCGAGGGGAACTTCAGCTTGGTCGGATTCGCCGCCGGTGTGCCGGATGTCGGCTTGAGTTGAATCGAAGCGTAAGGCAGTTGTTGGGTGAAAGTGATGGGGATGGTGGCTGATGTTGGAGTGCCCGTTAAACCTTGCGACAGAATGATGGTGTTCGTCTTGGGAATCACTTCCGCGACGGACGTGTTCGTCGTGGGTATCATCGATCCCGAAACGCCCATTCCAGCCGTGATCCCGCTGACGTCGGCAAAGAACAAAACGATGAGGGGATCCGAGGCCGTCACGGGTTGGCCATCGATCGTTGCAGGCAGGCTGGTCGTGGACAGGTTGAAGGAGAACGGAGTTACCGGGTTGGGGGGAGCGCTCGGCGAGGGAGCGATGAAGGTTACGACTGTGCCCGCGGGAACATAATTCGGAAAAGTTGCACCTGTGATTAACGTTACAGTGTTCGGATTGCCTGAACCCCCGGAAACCTCACCGACCTGTAAGCCAGATGTCGCCGGGATTACAGGAGTTGAACTACTTTGATCGTTGGTAAAGACAAAGGAGCGTTCTGGAATTCCGTCAGTAGACTCAAACGTTAGAGTGTTCCCATAGTTACCGGGGGATACGAATTTCGTGGGCTCCGACGTGGCCACCGAAACAACAGAAATCCATTGGCCCAGCGCGCCGCCCCATTGAGTCAGCACGTAGGGCGACGAATAGACAATGTCGCTAAGGGGTGCGCTCGTGTAAGCGTCGAAGACCTGGAGGCGAAGATCATCTAGGTACGTGCTGAACGTGCCGCCATCAACGGGAGATTCCGGAACAAGCCGAACCACAAGGTAGCTAGACATGTTTGCAAGCCTTGAAGAAGCGTACAGTCAATAGTGGCGTCGAGCGTGATTTCGTTTCAAAATCATTATGCGCTTTGCCGAAGAAGAGAGGTGTCGCGAGAATACGAACATTGTTCTTCAAGAACGTGCCCTGCCACACTACTAACTGGTAGCGCTAGACGTTTCCATGACCTAAGTACCACAGGATCGCCGCGACCCGCCAAGATACTTTTACGAGCACCCATTCGGACAATTCTGGAATTATGCATCGTTATCCCAAATTATCCTGCGCTTGTTCGGCTCTTCGTGACTCAGGACATCGTCCTCATGATAAGTGACGGGCCACAGCGATCCCGTAACGCCTGCCGGGATCGTCTGCTCGGCCGGGTGCGCTTGGGGGGGACGTTGTGTATGTCTCCCGCTCATCGATCGCGCGGCCGCGGCGGAGCTGCCTTCAGCCGATGCGGTCCGCGAATGGGCGGGCGAGAAACGCACCTTCATTTCGAGCGTCATGGCGGAATTGACGGCGGAGCGGCAGGCAGTAGCTGCCGGCATTCGCGCTGTCGGTATGCGTCCTGTCACGTTCGAAGAGTTTGGCGGACGCGATGCAGACCCCGAGGAGGCTTACCTCGCGGAGGTGAAGGATCGGATATCTACATCGGCATCCTGGGAAGGCGATACGGCAAACCCCTGAAATCGAGGTTCTCCCCGACGCACGCCGAATATCGCCATGCGGAACAGCACGCGCTGCGCATGGCGGTATGGACACTGCAAACAAGTGAGAGGGAGGGACCGGAGCAATCCTTCCTGGATGAAGTGCGGACGTTTTATGTCGCACCAGGGTTCAGCTCGGCCGATGACCTGAGTCGGCAGGTCGAGGACAGGATGAGGACGATCGCGGCCGAAGACCTCGCGCCGTGGTGCAAACTGGGAAATGTGGTTTTCCGCGCCACGGAGATTGAGGATCGCGGTGACGTGATACAAGTCAAGGCGCGCGTGAGGTCTGACGCGGTCGCGCGGGCTCTCGAAGACATGCGCGGCGATCGGTTGAACCGTGGAACCGTGTCGCGCTTCGCCTGGTCCGGGCGCAGCAAATACGCAAAAGTCACGGCCGTTCATGTCACCACGACATCGGGCAAATCCAAAACGGTCCGTTTTGAGCTCGAAGTCACGGACTCCCCACAAGATCACTTTCGCGAAATCAGCGTCAACGGCAAGTCTCCGGCCGACCTGACTGAGCTTGGCCTGCGGAGCGTTTTGTTCGGCGAGCCAAATCCCTTCACCGATCGGTACATGGGGCTCGCGACGGAGATCTCCGATCCCCTCGCCCCGTTGCGGGAAAATCCGGTTTCAGAGGAGATCGTGCGGCCCCTCGCCGAGTTGCTGATGACCGACCTCCTCGTCGGCACGGAACGGGCCGAAAGGATCGTGACGTTCAGGCTCGGCGTGGCCATTCAGGGATGCCGGAAGCTGGTGCTTGCCTGGGAGCCGCCAAGCCCCTACT
>JBAPOI010000943.1:0-6883 GCA_049279555.1 Candidatus Sulfotelmatobacter sp. | reverse complement strand
CCACTATGCGATGGTCTTGTGGCCGAGATAGGTGAAGCGGGATTTACAAGAGTATTCTACTGATAGCCGATTTAGTTACGCATTGAAGGACTGTGCGCTGACCATTGAGGAATCATTTCTGAAGCATCGTGAAGTACTGAAACGACATCCGAACCGGTTCGAGGTGTTCGGCGGGGTGGACCCTGGTGGGGCAATGATGGGGTGAGGCTTTTTGAACGTGCATTGGCTGAGTTTGGGTTTCGAGGTCTCAAAGTGTATCCGCCGTGTGGCTTTAGCCCCAGTTCGCCAGCGTTGTTTCCTTATTACGATCTGTGCGCTCCGATGTTGTGCAGATTTCGACCCAACATTTATCTCGATATCAGCGGCTTCCAAACTACGCTGGGCTGGGATGGCAATTGCACCGCGGTAAAGCGCATCGTGTCGCAAGGCATCAATCACAAAATATTGTTCGGAACCGACTGGCCAGCCTTTCGTATTCAGGGGAACCAACGCAGTTTTGTCAAAGTGATCTCAGAGGAGGCTGGAGCCCTCGACGAGCTAAGCGAACTGGCCAAGGCGCTAGTGTCGTACAAGAACATTGACCGGCTGCTACGAAAATCCCAATTGGCCACCGCTTAGCAGCAAACACCGTATGTGCAGCACGCCTGCCCTTTTCCTTCGCTGAAATCGTACTCAGCCTTGTTCAGAAGAGGAATCCATCATTGCGCGAGAATTGGTTCTGTCTTCAAGAATTGGACCATTAGGTTAGCTACCGTGGCAGGATATTCTTCATGAGGAAAACTGCCACAGCGCGGGACCGTAACAAGGGTGGATCCCCTGATGACCTCCTGGAACTTGAGAGCAGTGCTTATGGGCACCAGCGGATCGTCTTCCCCCCAAATCAATAGAGTTGGCACGCCGATGTTTCTTACAATACTTGCGTATCGATCGGGATGATCTTCGAAGCTCATGCGAACCTGATATCCGATGCGAATCTGAGATCTGCCGGTTCTTTTAAATCCGGCGTAATATTCATCCACAGTCCGTTCGCTGACGGCATCTTGTTTCACATAGTGAGCTCGCAGCCGTTGCACGAACATCCTCCGCGGGAGAAGATGAACCACCCCAGCCCCCAGGATCGGAATGGAAACCAGACGATACAATGATAGGTTCGTCCTCCGCTCGCCCATTCCACCGGCTGCAATCACGATGAGCCGGGAAACTAATGACGGATTTTGACCAGCAAACCAAGCAGAAATCGTGCCTCCCATTTGGGCGCCAGCCACTGCGGCTTTTCCAATCTGGACTTCCTGAAAGAAATCCTTTAAGAGCAGGGAAAAGGAATTCACAGACTGCGGCCCACGCGGGCAATCCGATTTGCCATACCCGGGCAAGTCAACTATGTAGACGCGGTTTTCACTTGCCAACGCTTTCCAGACGTCACGCCATGAATAAGACGAGGTCATGAAGCCGTGCAGCAACACCAGAGGCATGCCGTCTCTGGGACCTACATCGTGATAATGAATCTTAAGGCCGTTAACTCGAGCTTCTCGAGAACCGGGAATAGATGGCTCTGCGGAGTTCATGTGGTCTCAAGAAACGACATCAGGGTGGAATGGAAAGTCCTCAGATCTTCCACCGGTGGAACATGCGCCGTGGGCAGGAGCTTCTCCTGGGCGTTGGGTATGAGGGCCGTGATCTCGGCGGTGATCCTGGGCGGAAACAGCATATCCGCCTCCCCGCCAATGATCAGTGTGGGCACGCGTATTTGACCAAGAATGCCACATGTGTTCTGTTGCAACGAGCACTCGTAAATATGCCTTAAGCTCTCGCAGGTATACTGCTCAAACATCAGCCGCTTGAGCTGGGGCTCCATCCGGAGCAATTGAGCCAGGTTAGGTTCCGAGCAAAGAAAGGCCTTCAGAACCTCCCAAAAGGTATCGAGTTCGCCACGAACAAGAAAGCCGTGCAGCAACTTCAAGAAAATCAGGGTTGAGCCGGATGCTTTCGCAAACGAAGAGACAATCACAAGGCTCCGCAGGTAGTCTCCAAAGCGCGCGGCGAAGTGTTGAGCAACCGCGCCCCCATGCGAGAGCCCGACCAGGGCGATCTTTTTCCATCCCAGATGGTTCAGGATGTCGACAAGATCTTCCGCCTGGGCTTCGTTGCTGGGAAAACCGTCCTCCCTATTGATGGAATCGCCAAAGCCGCGCATATCATAGGTAAGCACTGTGTAATTCTTCCTAAGAAGGCGGGCCTCAGCGCTCCAGGTCCCCTGAAGCGTAGACATAAGACAAACAGGCGGCCCAACCCCTTGAAGAGTACAGTGGATGGTACCGCACCCGATATCGATCTCCGGTTGGGAGACCTTCAGTTTGGATCCCTTGGTGATTGGAGTCTCAGACGGTTTCATAACGCTGATAGTCTTTCGCGTACTTTTCGTTGACCGCGTGCCGGCGAAGTTTCAGTGTTTCCGTAAGGCATCGGTTCTCAATAGAGGGCTGTTCGTCAACCACCAGAAACCTCCTGATTCGCTCCTCAGGACCGAGTTCCTGATTGGTTTCGGAAATCGTTTTCCGAAAATGCGCCAAACGCTCATCGGGACTGTTGAATGCAACATCGGGATGGGCAAACATGACGGCGGACAAGTGTTTCTGCCCATCGCCAACAGCGACGCAGTGGGCTACACCATGAATCGCGCTGAGACGATCTTCGATAGGACGGACAAAAATCTTCTTGCCGCTCAACAAAGCCACGAAGTCTCGGACCCGGCCTTGCAGGGTTAAATACCCTTCCGCATCCAGAGACCCTATATCCCCTGTCCGGGCAAACTTGCCGCGCAGCGTTTCGTCAAGTTCGATGCGGCCATTGACAACCAGGCCAGCCAAAAATGGAAGGTCGGTTCGAAAAAGAACTTCTCCTGTATCCGGTTCAATGGACGCCTCGCCCCAATCGACAATCTTACCCACAGAACCAATCCGCTTGAACCTAGGAGTACTGAGCGCAAGGATGCCCAATTCAGTCGTGCCGTACACTTCATAAATTGGACATCCGATTGCCTGCAGTCTTTCCAGTACCTCTCGTGGTGTAGCCGCACTCCCCACAAAGATGCAGCGCGCCCTAGGACCAAAGATACGCGCACCGAGAAGCCGGTAGGCAAGCCAGGGAAAAACCTTCAAGAGTGGTAAAGCCAACCTTATCCATGCCCCTTTTCCGTTGCTCATGGCCTTGGTAAGGCGCTCATCCACATATTGAAGCATGCGCGGAACAACCACATGGATGGTCGGCTGGAACTCGAGAACGTCACGCAGGAAGGTGGCCGGGCTGGACAAAGACAGATCGATACCATGTTTGATCACGCCATAGAGCAGCATCCGCTGGGGTAGATGTGCAAGGGGCATGGCAAGCAACAAGGAGTCATCCGGACACAACTCGAATATTTGCTTGAAGCGGTCCATTGTGTACATCAATGGGTAGGATGCGACAACAAAGAATTTAGGTTCGGACAGCGTCCCGCTTGTGGAGACTATTGTAAACGGCTCGGCACTGGCACATGAAGGTTGCCAGTTCGAGCCGCAGGCAAGGCTCTCACGCAACAGAGAGCCAATAGATGCAACTCCATCCTTTATCTCGCTGCTCAGCAGGACAGTGTTGAACCCTGCCGCGATGAACTTCCCAACCGAATCGGGTTGGTCGGTAAGCACCAGGGCTGCCTTCATCTCTAAGGCAATGCTCACAACCCGTGGCAAGAGGGCATTTGGGTAAAGCGCCAATGATACAGCGCCGTTCAGAACACAGGCCAAATCGGCCAATAACCATTCATACGAGGTGGAACCGTAGATGGCCACGATTCCACCTTCTTTCAAACCCAGTCTCTGAAAAGCAGCGGCCAAGCCGCACGCGTCGCCATAACACTCTGCGAAGGTCTTACGAATAACCCCATGACGACTGCGGAAGACCACGCGCGCCTGCTTCTGCTGCTGCATGGAGCGGACAATCGTGGCGAGTTGCGTCCCTGTGACTGTCTCAGTTGGCAGACTTGCTACGATTGCCATTAGTTGCCCCGGAATTCAGCACGTCAGTAAACAGTTGCGAGTACGACCGCAACGTCATCTTCCACGCGTGAACGATCTCAGCAAAAGATTCGGAGTCTCCAGCGTACTCTTCCAGCAACTTACGTCCATTCTCTATGTGCGCAACGTCTTCCTCGCCGTGGACATAGAGGAAGGTCGTGGCGGTTTTGGGATATCCGTATTTCTCCTCGAGGATTTTCGCCGACTGGGTAGCCATGCCAGCCCCGAGATCTTCAGTCGCCACCGAGTCCCCGATCAGCGCCACAGGATTTCCAAAGTTGGCCAAGTAATAATTCTGAGTGATCATCGCCCAGCACCCCGAACTGGGCTTGTCGCCGAGCACTTTCTCAGGATCCTCGCCTAGGGCTTTTATGTCATGAACACACAGTTTCTCGTGGCCAGCTTCATCCGTGGCAAATTTCAGGTAAAAGTCGCGCAAATCGGTCTGATCGTGATCGAGGTTGCCAGCAGCGATCCTCAAGTAGGACGGCGTGTGCTTGACGAGGTGATAGGTTTCGCGAAGATATGCCAGGTAATGATCACGGGTAAATTCTCCATTTCGCAGTTTGGTAAAAATCAGATGGTCCTCAATAAAGTGCTTGTGATCATCCTTTACCGTTCCCACAGCCCTTTCAAAATGCATAAAAGTCTCCTCAACAAAGATTGGAAATAGAAGCTGCAGCTTCGGCTAGATGGCCCGTAGATGGCCAATTGACGGTCAAGCCAACAGAGGTCATTACGTCATAGAAACGTTTACAAATCTTAATGCGATAATCCTTATCGAGATAGCCCAAGCGGATTCCCACATCAATTGCTCTGGATATATCGCCCCACAGATATCCTTCCATGTGCTGCATCCAATAATCGCAATCTGTCTGGGCCTTTTCCCGTGCCGCATCACCGCTCTCGACCCTTCTCCTAAGGACAATGCGACCGAAGTTAACGTGGCGCTCCTCATCGGGAATGGTCTTGCTGAAGACGGGAAAATATTTTGGTTTGTGTGCGTAGAGCTGAATCATCTCCTCGGTCGCATGCACTCCTTCGGCGTACATGTTCAAGCCAACAAGGACATTCAGTTCGTCTTCGCCTGTCATCATCCTCTTAAATCTGGCCTCCCTATCCGGGAGCAGGTATTTGTTCATGTCAAGCTCCTCCCAATGGAGGCCGAGGTACTTTATGGCCCCTTTAAAGAACTTGGCATGCCTCACCTCGTCCCAAGCGTGCTCAGTCAACATGAACTTCTCGTCGGTTTCAGACCGAAGCGGAATCCAGCGTGCACACAGGTCGACCACATCCAGTTCGGCGTGGTACATGTTCACATAAATGGTCAAAATGAGATCTAATACCTCCTGACCTTCTTCCTCTACAATCTGTCTCCAAAGTTCCACGTTTGTATCTCCTTTCATATCGATTTAGGACCCAAACTTGCGTGTGACCAGCTTTTCCGCGCACTCTGCAAGCGCCGGTTCTGGGTCGCGCGACGCGGGGCGCGCTTCCGGATAGAACTCGAAGGCCGTATCAAACTCCAGGAGGTAATTGAAAAGAGCATCGCGCGAGGCATAGGCGCGTGACAAAAACTGAGAGACGGTAAGCAGCATGGCGACGCTCTGTCCCCGCGCTCCCAGTTCGGTATCATGGAACGGGACGCCAATCTGCTGAAAGCCCAATGCGCGAAACTTCCGCACCATCGGTCCGGTTGAAGGATCGGTAAACAAGTCGGCGAAAACATGAGAGATCTTATTAACGAAGCAGTACTGAATGCAGGCTTTTACCAATCCAGCCCACATTCCATAAGGCGCCCCATTCATAATTGCATTCCGATACTCGGGAAGCACCATCATCCTCTGGCTTTCCACAAATCTCTGTGTTTCCTTGAGCGGGGCTAAAGGAAAAAATTGCTCAATGGGCAGCCCAACAGCAGAGTCAGAGACGATTCGCATACAGCCGATACCGGTTTCCTTATTGATGGCCAGGATGTAGCTGGAGTGTGGATGATATTTGTCCTCGAGAATGTTCGAGTAATCCGGGGGCAGCCAACCCCGCTCGTTGATGTATACACTGCGCAGAAGTTCGTTGATCGTCTGGAGATCTTCCGATTTCCGCGCAATTACATACCTAACCTCACCTGCGACGCTGAGTCGCCGCATAATATCATCCCTTTCCCGATCCAGACATTGCAACCTCCGGGGTCTTGCAAGCGGCGGCGATACTGGCCTGCAGCGCGTCCTCAACGTCGATTCTGAGAGCAGTGAGCAATCGGCCTGTGAGATTGTAGAGACCAACGACCAAGGTGAGATTCACCAGTTCAGCATCTGTGAAATAGGCTTTGAGCTTGCGCAGCATCTCGTCGGAGACACCAGAAGTATTTCGGGTGAGAGCATGGGCAAACTCAACCGCCAAAAGTTCTTTCTCCTCAGCAAGCCGGCCGTTGGGACCGGTGGCGGCTATTTCAGCGGGCGTCATACCCGCCTTCAAGGCAGAAGCTGACATGTGGGAAACACAATAATTACAATCGTGCGCCCTGGCTGTGGCCAGGGCAGCAATAGCCCTTAACCTCGGGCCGATCGCGGGCGACTCATATATAGCCGCCCAGAACGGAACAAAAGTCGCCAGCAGGTCAGGACAGTTAGCGATTGCCTTGAGAATATTAGGCGTAAAGCCGTATTGCTGTTCCACCTTTTGGAAAATAAATGCAACCTGACCGTTGGCCTCTGATGGGTCGACTAGTTTTATTGCCGCCATAAAAGATCCTCCTTGCGTTACTTTGTCGGGCGAATGGATGTGGTAGGTTTAACTTATGCAGGCTTCCCTGGTTGTAACCAGCACACCAT
>JBAPOI010000942.1:0-5545 GCA_049279555.1 Candidatus Sulfotelmatobacter sp. | reverse complement strand
GTATACCACTCCGCCCTTCCCGGTGTATGTACCATCGAGCGAGTTTCCGGTGTAGAACTGCATCCCGGGTTCTGTTGTGAAAACTTCCATCTGCCGGCCCGAGGTGGGATCGAAAACGCGAGCCGCCATTCTCAGCTTGCCCGCTTCTCCATTCAACACGTAATTGTGGTCGTAGCCTCCAGGATTTCCCTTCATCTCATCAATATGCGCTCCGATGGCAATGGGATGCGTAAAGTCGAGCGGCGTTCCCTTGACCGGACTGATTTCACCAGTCGGAATTTGCGTAGAGTCGAATGGTGTGTATCTGTCCGCGTTAATTTCGAGCACGTAACCGAGTACGTCCTTTTCGCCACCGAGATTGAAGTAGCTGTGATTCGTGAGATTGACCGGAGTCGCTTTGTCGGTCTTTGCTGTGTATTCCAGCTGCAATTCGTTGCTATTGGTCAAACGATAAAGAACAGTCACGAGAAGATTTCCCGGGTAGCCTTCGTCGCCGTCCGGGCTGTCATACGAAAATCGAACCGCCGGACCTTCTTTTTCGTGAACCGGTTCTGCCTTCCACACCACATGGCTCAAGTCTTTCGGTCCGCTATGCAGACTGTTCGGAGGATTGTTGATCTCCAACGAATATTCTTTTCCGTCAAGTGTGAATTTGCCCTTCGCGATGCGGTTGGTTACCCTCCCCACGGTAGCTCCGAACCATGGAGTTTTCCCCACATAACCTTGAATCTTGTCGGAGCCGAGAACCACATCGGCGAATTTTCCCGAGCGATCGGGCATCGTCAATTCGGTCAGGGTTGCGCCGTAGGTGATGACTTTCGCCGTTGCACCTTTGGCGTTCTTGAGCGTGTAAGCGTCAACCTGGGTACCATCCTCCAAACTTCCAAACTTGCTCGTTTCCACAGTCGCCTCCGGACCCCGCGCAGCACCCGCCCACAATGAGGTGGCAAGAATGAAAATCAGCATTGTCAGCAGCAAACCATCTCGCCTAGTATCAGCTTTCATTCGCAATCCCTCACGCTCGATTATGTCGGCAACCCGCCCGCAATGAACCTAATCGTTTTCGGCGAAATAAAGCAAGCCCCCGCACCGGCGAAAGCCCGTGGCTCCAATTCTATGTAAAGATATAAGAATAAGGATTCTTCTTCCCCAATCGCTGTTTTAGGCCAAGGGTCCCGGCATTCCCGAATCGAGCCACGGGTAACCTTGACAGCAATAAGGGTCAGCTTTAGAGTCAGCTTTAATTCGAGAATCAGGACTAGTTTAAGGGGGCAAACGTGCACGATGGCTTGGTCGTAGTAACCGGTGCGGGTGGATTTATTGGAGGTGCTCTGGTCGCCTCTCTTCGGCAGCAAGGGCACAGACAGATCAGGGCGGTTGACGTCAAGCCGCTTGCGCACTGGTATCAAAGAACGCCGGATGTTGAGAATCTGATTCTCGACCTTAACCTCAAAGAGAGCTGCGAGAAAGCAGCCAAAGACGCCCGCGTAATCTACAACTTGGCCGCCAACATGGGAGGCATGGGCTTTATCGAGAAGAATAAAGGTCTGTGCATGCTATCGGTTTTGATCAATACGCACATGCTGCAGGCGGCCATGAAGTATGGCACCGAACGCTATTTTTACGCTTCATCGGCATGCGTTTACAACGGCGATAAGCAAAAGACTTTCGAGGCGCCATCATTGAAAGAGGAAGACGCCTATCCCGCGCTCGCCGAGGACGGCTATGGATGGGAGAAGTTATTTTCCGAGCGTATGTCCCGTCATTTCCGGGAAGACTTTGGGCTTTACACTCGCGTGGCTCGTTTTCACAATGTATACGGACCGTGGGGCACATGGTTTGGCGGGCGGGAAAAAGCTCCTGCAGCAATTTGCCGCAAGGTGATCGAGGCGAAACTTGCCGGCAAGCATGAGATCGAAATCTGGGGCACGGGAAATCAAACCCGCAGTTTTATGTACATCGACGATTGCCTGCAGGGTATTCAGAAAATTATGAATTCGGAAATTCTTGAACCCATCAACCTCGGATCGAGTGAGGCGGTCAGCATTAACCAGTTGGTCGACATGGTGGAAGGGATTGCCGGAATTCGTTTGAAGCGAAACTACGATCTGACTGCGCCGCAGGGAGTAAATGGCCGTAACAGTGACAACACCCTGATCAAGAAGTATCTCGGCTGGGAGCCCTGCATTCCGTTACAGACAGGCTTGGAGAAGACTTACGCGTGGATTTATGACCAGTATCTTGCGCGTGAGAAGGGTGCTGAGGGAGTCGTGAAGGAGTTCGTCACAACGTAACCCTGTGTCTTGTCCGCACTTGCAGATGTTTGTAATCGTCGGAACGAAAAAGGTGGGCGGTTTCGGATTTGTGAGCGTCGATTCACCGGTGTAAACTGCGGGCATGGCTAAAAAGAAGACGCCCAAAAAGAAAACCAGGAAGAATCAGGCAAAGCTCAAGAAAAACTCCGCTAGCAAACGCAAGCTCGCCAAGAAAGCGAGTGGAAAGAAGTTGGTCGCGAAGAAGACTGCTTCGAAGAAGAGGATCGCTCCGAAAAAAGCAGCGGCGAAAACCAAGTCCACCGCAAAGAAGACTCAGACCGTCGCCGCCAAAAGCGCCCCTAAGAAATCGATTCAGCGCAGCCCGCGTGTCGGCGATGAGCAGGTCTCATCCATGGATTCGCGAACTCGTTCGGGAGGACAGTCGGGAGATTTGCAAGGACTGTCCGATATCGACCGGGCCGATTCCGAGAGTGTCGATGAGTTGCTTGAAGAAGGGAATGCGTTTGAAGCCGGCATAGTGGAGGGCGTGGAAGAAGCCGGAGACCGCGAGGGTAGCGAAGTTCATACTCGCGAAGTGCTCGAAGATGACGTGCCCCGCGAGTATCTGGACAACGAAGAGTAGCTTTCCCCAGAATCCAGACTGGCAAGAATCCCGACCGGCCGACGATAAGCTAAATTTCGCTTGAAACGCTGAGGTTCGCGTTCAAGTCATCCACCGCAAGCCCCCGGCAAAGCGCAGCCCCACCGGCGATGCCGGCGTCGGCTCCATAGTGGGCCGCAACCAGCGGGATATCTTGGCAATGCGAATTCACGCACCAACTCGGTAGTCGGTTTCGGATCTCCTCGAAGAAAGGTCGCATCATCGAACCTGCGCCGCCACCAATAATGATCACATCGGGTTCAAGCAGGTCCACGATATTTCCTAACCAGATGGTCAGAAACACCGCCGTTTCCTGTAAAACCTCTTTCGCCAAGACATCACCAGCAGCGTAAGCTTGCCCCACCATCTCACTGCTGATGTGATCGGCACGGCCCGCGGCCTGTTCCAGGATGGATGAGGAGCCTCCCACAGCAATTTTTTCGGCAGCCCGGCGAGCGATTGCCGGTCCGGATGCCAGAGCCTCGATGCATCCCAGCTTCCCGCATCCGCAGCGCGGCCCGCGATAGTCGATGGTGTTGTGGCCTCCCTCCGCCGCGGCGCCGGTACGGCCGTGATAGATGCGGCCATCGAAAACAATTCCGGTTCCGATGCCAGTGCCGATGGTCGTGCAGAAAACGTTCCGATAACCGCGACCGGCGCCCCAAAGGGCCTCAGCTAAAGCAGCGGCGTTGCCGTCGTTATCAAGACGAACCGGCAAGTGATAAGTCTTCGATATTTCGGCCGCCAAGGGAAAGTTGCGCCAACCCGGCAGATTCGGAGGATTGACCACAATGCCCGCTCGGGGGTCGAGCGGCCCGGGAGCGCAGATGCCAATCCCTGAAATCAAATCCCGGAACTGTGACGTATGACTGGCTGTCGAGCGAACCGTATCAATCGCCAAGATCACTGCAGCCAAACCGGCTGCGGCATCGCACGCTACCATCGGCGTACGTGTCTGGCCGCTAATCTCGCCGCAAGAACTCACCAAGCCGGCGGCTACTTTCGTGCCGCCAACATCGACTCCGATGATGTATGCATTCCCTGAGATTTGCGTCATGCGCGGTTGCGCGAAGGTGGCTCAAAATCGCCAGTCGCCGGCAGTTCATTCCGGAAGACTTGCAGCAACCAACAGCATACACTGCAGGGAGCTAGCCACCAGTATATGCTTGGACTCAGTCCCCCGCGATGGCGCCTTCGTGCAGCCCGCCGGGATTTTCCCCACAGAAGGAGACGACCGTTGGCACCAAGAGATTGATTACCTCATCCTTCAAAACGAACCCGTCCGCCTGGCCCAGCGCAGCTTTTCGGATTTCGTCGTCGCTGGAAACTATGATGACTGGAACCGTTGGCTTTACCCGCTTGATGGTGTTGGCCACTTCGTCGCCGGTCATCTCGGGCATATGGTAATCGACGAGGACAAGACTAATCGCGCACGTTCGCGCGATCTCGACTCCGCGTCGCGCAGAGGAAGCAGTGAGCACTAGGTATCCAGATCTCTCAAGCAGGGCTCGATGATAGTCAAGCGCGCTACGGTCATCGTCGATGCACAGGATCGTTTTATCCGCTGGGTTAGACATTCGTTACCTCTCTAATGCGATTATCGACGCCGTTTCGCGCCGTAGATGGCGCGAGGTGACCAGGTCTTGGGCAGAAGGTCATACGACGACCCGAATCGGTAGATTGGGTCAAAACGGTAGTCGCTTTAATGGATATTAGAGGATTCGCACGGGCAGGATCCGATTACCTAAATTAACAAGCCGTTTACAATACCGCCGCGGCTGTTCCAAGAATTTGTAAACCAAAATAACGAGAAAGTAGTCGCAGGCATTGAATCGCGCATCCAATAGGGTTACGGTTAAGTGGATGACGCGATGAGAAAAACGACAAAGTCGATCTTCGACGAGCAGTACAGGGTTGTCGCGATCGAGGGCGACTGTCTGCTCATCCGCGGAACTCTCAGCGGGAGGGTGCTGAAAATCATCAATCCTGAACCCCAGGCCCCTTTGAACCAGCGGGACTATCCGCCCGGGAAATTAATCGCGTTAAGCGACCCATTCACTGCTCAGCCTAATTAGCGCTGCGCACTTTCGTGGGCCCGCGAAAAAAAATCCAGTCTCCGTCAGGTCGAATCCGCTGCACAAGTTTGATCGAGCCATAAGGGCCAAAGCGACGCTGTTGTCTCTCAACCAGCACTTCCCGGGGTTTGAGTCGAATTCACTCAAGCTATTCGATACTAGTCGATCGAAGTTGGCTGGCCGTGCTATTTCTTCCGTGCAGTCGTGGCATCTTGCGCACTGGTCTGCTTGTTCCACCCGTGGAAACGCGACAAGTCACCCGTATTCCACGCCTCGCGAAGTCCGGGAGTGCTCAGATCCCAGTCTGGGCGGATTTCACTCGTCACGATGCGCAGATCGTGCCAAAGATCGACGACCGACGGACGTCCCCAGAACCAATAGCCGTTATAGATGCTGTAGATCACGAGGCCCGGCTTGAGCACGAGCGTATGCGGGATCATCGGATTGTGCTCGGGGTCGGTGTACTCCTGAATGTCGAGATCCTTCTGAATCGTTCGGCCGGGGTCCGAGAGGAATGGCCACTGGGCGCCGACGGACGCACGGAATTCCTGCAG
>JBAPOI010000941.1:0-3708 GCA_049279555.1 Candidatus Sulfotelmatobacter sp. | reverse complement strand
GAAATCTTCGATCCATCACAAGACACTCCATCTTTAAGTCCAAGATAAAGTGTTGCGTCGATCAGTTTAGACCACCACCAACAGCGGACATTCCTTTGCTACGGCCCCTCTATCCGGCTGGGATAAGAAATCTGTTTGATCAGTGCCGACGTCTCGACATCAATAAAACACTGAACTCTCACAATTGACTTGGTAAGTTACGTTCGCTCCATAATGCTGGGAACCCAGGGACGATCATGAAGACGGCAACATTTGTCACACATCTGGAATGCTCCTCGACCTGCGAACGTTATGAAGCGGGTAGGGTTCACGGGCTATCGCGTTCGGGAAAGCCTCTTCTTGTCCGCTACGACCTAGCAGGCGTCAAGCGCTCACTAACCAGGGAAGTGCTGAAGGATCGCCCAAGAGACATGTGGCGCTATCGCGAGCTACTTCCCGTACGCCTTGCCGAGAATATCGTTAGTCTGGGTGAGATCATGACACCCCTAATTCGCATTCGCAGCAATATTGCAGGAAATTATGACAACGAAGTCCTTATTAAGGACGAGAGCCGCCTTCCGACAGGATCCTTTAAGGCACGTGGCGTCGCACTCGCCGTTTCCATGGCGCAAGAATTAGGGATCACCCATCTTGCCATGCCTACGAATGGCAATGCGGGTGCAGCGCTGGCAGCTTATGGTAGCCGTGCCGGAATTCGCACCACGGTTTTTTGCCCCGATGACACTCCCGAAATCAGCGTGCGCGAAATCGCGGCGCTCGGCGCCACAGTGTATCGCGTTAACGGATTGATCGATCAGTGCGGAAAACTTGTTTCTGCTGGAGGCGAGGCAGCCAGGTGGTTCGACGTTTCGACGTTGAAAGAGCCTTATCGAATAGAAGGCAAGAAGACCATGGGCTTCGAGCTCGCTGAGCAGTTGGGCTGGGAGCTACCTGATGTGATCTTCTATCCCACTGGCGGTGGCACTGGCCTGATCGGGATGTGGAAAGGGTTTCACGAACTGGAGGCGGCCGGACTAATCGGCTCTAAACGGCCACGAATGATTGCCGTGCAGGCTGCAGGTTGCGCTCCAATCGTGCGTGCGTTTGAAGAAAATAAGACACATGCAACCCGTTGGGAGAATTCGCATACGGTGGCATCTGGCATCCGAGTCCCGGCCGCGATTGGTGATTTTCTAATATTGGCGGGGGTTCGCGAAAGTGGCGGATTTGCCATCGCGGTCGACGACGGGGAAATCACCGATAGTCTGAAAATGGTCGCCAGTGGCGAGGGCTTCTTGTTTTGTCCCGAGGGTGCTGCAACATACGCCGCCTATCGAAAGTCATTGCGCGAGGGCCGGATCAAGAAGACCGACCGTGTCGTCCTCTTCAACTGTGCGAGTGGACTAAAATATCCCCTGCCGCCGGTTGAAAATCGCCTCGACCTCAATTCTAAGATCGATTTTTCCTCGTTATGAAGATGCGCCCTGCGCGTGGCCAGCTCCTCCGCCTATTAGGTATCGGATTTGGGATAGCGGTAGGCGTCGGCGAGATGATCGGTTCAGGCATCTTGCGTTCGCCTGGAATTGTGGCTGCAAGCGTTCACACAGCTTCTATAATTCTGGCGCTCTGGTTCTTGGGCGCTTTACACGTAGCATTAGAAGCAAACATTCTGGCTGAGCTCGGAACCACATTTCCACGAGTGGGCGGCCCTTATGTTTTCACCCATCGCGCTCTGGGCGACATTGGCGGGCTCGCTGTGGGCTGGGCGACCTGGGGCATGCATATCGCTGGTATTGCTGCATCGTCCATCGCATTTTCTGATTTCGTTTCATTGTTATGGCCGTGGGCAGTTGGCCATAAGATTAGCGTCGCAGTGGGCCTGCAATTTGCGCTTTATTCAGCAAATGTCTTGGGGTTACGTGAGGGGCGCCTAGCACAGGGGGCTACAAGCGCATTGAAGGTCATTCTGCTGTTCGCATTCGCGGTGGCCGCGATATGGATTGTGCCAGTACCCGTCACATTGACTGCCGCATCACAGCAAGCATTGCCCATTGGGATTGCTTCGGTTGTGGGTGCCTACTTACTGATCAGGGGTGCCTATAATGGTTGGGCCGCGCCAGTGTATTTCTCGGAAGAAAATATCGCACCGGCACGCAGTATTCCCCGCGCTCTGTTTTACGGCCTGGTACTCACCGCCACAATTTACCTGGTTGTGAATGCCGCGCTACTGCATGCTTTAGGAACAGAAGGAGTGATGGCGTCCCCATTGCCATACCTGCAAGTCTTGACGCGTGTCGCGGGCGGGCAAGCATCGATGCTCTTCGCGGTAGGGGCAATAATCACCGTGGCAAGCTGCGCCAACGCCAACATCATGATCGCGCCTCGGGTGCTCTATGCGCTTGCGCGCGACCGGTTACTTCCCGCTGCGTTGCAGGCAGTAAATAAAGGAGGTAGCCCTCATCTTGCATTCGTCCTGACGGCGATCGTCTCCATGTTACTGGCCAGCATGGGGAGCTTTCGTCTCGTTTTCGGGCTGGTCGGAATACTTGCAACTTTCGTATGTGTGCTGACGGAGATTTCGTTTTTCTTACTGCGTAGCCGCGAGCCGGGCCAAGAGCGCCCCTTTCGCGCTCTTTACTATCCAGTCCTGCCTGTCCTTGTCCTCATTATCGACGTCGTACTGCTTCTGCTCTTTGCATTTTCCGATAGCGCAGGTGTGATCTTTATTGCCGCGCTCTGCCTCCTATGCGTGCCTCTCGCGATCATCGCCAGGCGTACCAGAGACGAACATCAAATCTGATCATTCCGACTTATAGTCAGTCAGCGTGCATCGATCGGTTGAGCCGGCAGCGAAAAGCGGACATTCCAGTGCGGTCGGTTCTGTATCTCGCTAGTACAATAAATCCTTAGAGACATAGCCCCAGCCACTAAACTAGAAATTCGGCAATTTCTCCATGTTGGTCTTATCATTATTAATCTCATAGTTTCGAGTTTGCCGATAGAGGCTGCGCACTGAGGCATAATAGTCTACGGATGTGTGCTCAACTTCATCTAACGCTTCAATATTGCGCTGACGCAAGTCCACAGCGTCCAACGTGACACGAAGGTACGGTACATACGATCGACTGCCCCATTGCACGTAGCTTAACGGGTCAAGGAAGTAGTCCACCACCCGACCAGCGAGATCGCGCGGTGGTGCCGGGCCGATCAAAGGCAGAAACAGATAAGGCCCTTCGCCGACGCCGTACTTCCCGAGTGTCTCGCCAAAATCTGCACTATGGCGAGGCAGGCCCCAGTCTGCAGAAACCTCGAACAAGCCCCCAACACCAACTGTCGTGTTCACTCCGAAGCGCGCTGCCGTGATGCCCGCATCCTGAAACTCGCCCTGGAAGAGTTGATTGGCGAGGATCGGAGGCGAATCGAGATTGTTTAGAAAATTACGAACCGAATGGCGAAACCCTTCAGGCATCAGCGCACCGTAGCCGATTGCTATCGGTCGAATAACGGCGTGATCGACAGCGACAGTGGCATCGAAGACTGCGCGGTTAATGGACTCTAATGGGTCGTTCGTGTCTTCTTGGGGGTCAGGTTCCGCCACCACTGGGCTCGGCTCGTCACGCTGTAATGGTGCTGCTGCTACAGCACCCCCAGTGAATGTGCCGGCTGCAAACAGTGTCAAAAGTAATGGGCTCAAAGTCGCGCATAGTTTCACATGACGCCGTCCTGCGT
>JBAPOI010000940.1:0-4804 GCA_049279555.1 Candidatus Sulfotelmatobacter sp. | reverse complement strand
GGCGTCATCCTGAGCGTAGCCGTTCTTCAGGCGGAGCGAAGGATCTCCCGCTGACCGGCGCGGCGCGTAAGCCCAATTGCACGACTACCGAAATTCAAAACCGTAGGGAATCCAAAACCGAGAATTCAAACCTTAGGAAAATCAAGATGCCGAAAAATGGACTAGCAAGTGAACGGCATCCCAACCCAGCGCCTGAAGGCGAATGGATGAGGCGACAGTTACGGCACGCATGAATACGGCCCTGATACGAATCATGCGTTCGACATTGGTTTGCGAAAGCCATACTTTGTCTATGGAATAGTGTTAACAGGCCCTAGGTGGGGACAGCCGGTACGGCCAATTGCACCCGGTCCGCAGTCTAGGAAACGCAACCTAAAAGTTGCGTTTCTCTTGATCCTGGGATATTATGCAACTCGGAGGTTGCATAATATGTCCGATCGCATCGAGAAGCGTATCGAATTAAGAGCACCGGTTTCACGGGTTTGGCGAGCCCTTACCGATTATCGCGAATTCGGCGAGTGGTTCCGCGTAAAGCTGGACGGCCCCTTCGTGCCGGGCCAGGTCTCCCGCGGCCAGATCACTTATCCCGGCTATGAGCATCTCAAGTGGGAGGCAATCATCCAGCAAATGGAGCCAGAGCAGCTCTTCTCTTTCACCTGGCCGCATCCCAAGTCGATTGAGAAAGCGGACTACCCACTCGACTGCTCCAAGGAACCAACCACACTCGTCGAGTTCAGGCTGGAGAAAACCACCACTGGCACACTGCTGGTGCTCACCGAGTCCGGCTTCGACAAGCTTCCCGCTGACCGCCGTCTCGAAGCCTTCCGCCGAAACGACGGCGGTTGGACCGAGCAAATGAAGAACATCGAGAACTATGTCGCGGAGAACCATGTCGCGCAAAAACCATAGCCAGCTAGCGACGAACGCCAGTCGCCCTCACGCGCCGGTTTTCGCCGCGCTCGGCGATCAGACGCGCCTGTCGTTAGTGGCAAAGCTTTGCCGGGGCGAGCCTCATTCGATCTCGCAGCTCACGGAAGGTTCGAAGCTGACCCGGCAGGCGATCACAAAACATCTTCGAGTGCTTGAGCGAACCGGGATTGTGCGCTGTGTCCGCGCCGGGCGCGAAAGCCGGTTCAAACTGGATCCAGAACCGATCCAGGAGATTAAAGCGTACCTCGATTCCGTCTCCAAGCAATGGGACGAGGCACTCTTCAGATTAAAAGCCTTTGTCGAAGAGTGAATGCATTGAACTTCAGGCTCTCAGTTAAGACGCAACCTTCCAAGTGCGAAATGTTGAATTCAAAAAAAGGACTCCGCTCTCGAACATGCATCAGCCGCCTCGCCTTTTCCATCCCACTGCAACAGGAGTCGCAGGTTCACGAGGCATCTTGGCTTGCTGAATCCGTCTCCAGCCTCTACACTACACGTTTCCATTCCAGTGAGCCGTACTCTCGCGGTTTGTACCGCGAAAGGCGACGAGAGGGTGCATGGGAAGTTTGCGTTTCGCTTCATGGGCGGCAATTGCCATCATTTCTTTGTTGTTATTTCTGCCAGCGTGCGGCGGCCACAAGCCGGCGGGTGCATCACCCTTCCCTCTTGCAATCACCCTGAACCCATCTCCCAGCATTTCGCTTCAACAGGGCAGCGTTCAGGCATTCACTGCCAACGCAGTAAACAATGGCAACTCCCATATTTCACCCACCTTCACCTTTTCCGTTACTTCTTCCAGCGCGAGTGCAGTTAGCGGCGGGGTTCTCGACATCGCTCCCGGCGGAGTCGCATGCGCCGGCAACTGGAACGCGCCGCTTTACACCATTTGCACACCCGCAGGAATCGGCGTAGTTGAGGTTACTGCCTCGGCTCTCGGAGCCTCCAGCGCTCCTACCTTGGTCTTCGTTCACCCGCCCATCGCCAGCATTCAGGTCAGCCTGGTTCCACCGGTCAATTCACCACCGCCCGCCTGCCCCAATCAAATTGCTTTACCTGAGGCTTGCCAGATCAAGTTCACTCCTACCAGTTCTTGTCTCTCGACTAACCAAACTGAAACCTTGCAAGCCACCGCCTTTGACAGTAACGGAAACGACATAACCCCTTCGGTCGGAACTTTTACGTGGACCGCCAGCAACCCGAATGTAGCCACCTTCGCGCCAGTCTTGAATCCTTCTTACAACGTTGCGACCGACCAAGTGACTGTATCGTCCGGCGCTCCGGGACAAACCCAAATCATCGCCTCTGCATCAGGGATCTTCAGCCAGCCCTCGGATGTCTTGCCGCGAGTTTCGACCTTCGAGACATGCCCGGTGCAGTGCATCGATCTCGAACTCGGCACCAACGGAGAGTTCACCGGCCAGACGAGTTTCGTTGCTGCGAAAGGAACCTCGGAAACCATCACCGCGACGGCGGTTGACGTTCAAGGCTGCATTGTGCCCAAGCCCCCGCTTACCTGGACCTCCTCACAGCCAGCCGCGCTTGGCCCCGGCGGTACCGCCGGATGCACTGGGAGCACTTGCTCCGTTTCCACCGCGCAGCCTGGAGCCGGAGTGATCACTGCATCCTGCAGTCCGCCGACTTGCAACGTCGGCTTTCCCCTGAACCTGAACTCAGCTGTGGCTCCCTTTATTCCCCAGCCGGTTTATCCCATCACTGGCATTTCCGGTCTAGTCACGGGCACCCCCTCAGCCACCAGCGTAATCGCCACCAGTCAGGATTGTTACAGCAATCAGATCTGCGGAGTGGCGCTCTATGACATCGCAACCAACACCGACACCGCCGGGGGACCCACCACCCTTCCGACTGCACCCAATTCCATGATGTTCGACCTTGCCGGGGACAAAGCCTACATGGGCAGCGAGTTCGGCGCCTTTGCCGTCACGCCTTCCGATATCGGAGGGTCCACCAACCCTTTCACTTCGCTACCCGCTGCCGGAACTCCTCTCGGATTCGTTACAGGTAAGCTCATCGCTATCTCACGCAACGGCAACCAAGCCATTTTCTCCGACACCCTATCGACTCCGAATAAGGTGTACGTAGTCAACACCGGGAGCTCATCGACCGCCACAACCCAGCTGAACATCAACAGCGCCATCGCCGCGACGTTTTCACCCGATGGATTAAAGGCCTTCATCCTCGGCGATGGTGGGACGTCTCTCTACACCTATTCCGCGCTGCAATCATTGCAATTGCTGGCCAACCCGCTTCCGTCTCCCGCTACGTCGGTTGTCTTCAATTCCACGGGATCGTTCGCCTTGCTCGCTGGCGGAGCTGCGTCGCCTTCCACGCTCGACATTTACAACAACTGCGATAATTCTCTGGTGAGTTTGCCCTTGCCAGTGCTTACCCCGCCGGCTCCCGGACTGCCCGCTCCGCCGGTGCTTCTGAAAATGGTCCCGCCGGGTAACGTCGCTCTTGGCGCCGCATTGCTCCCCATTCCACTCGATCCGGCCGGCCTCGACTTTTTTATCGGCGTCGATAACACTGGAGTCGATGTCATCGCCACCACCTCGACTCAGGCAAGCGTCGGCACTTTATGCCCGCAGAGCGTTGGCCTTGCCCATCCGACTTCCGGCGGCAATCCGTTTCCTCCAACGCATGTAGATATCGGTCACGGAACTTTCAATCCGATCAATTTTTTCGTCTCGCCTGACGCGACTCAAATCTACATCGTAACTACCGACCAGGGAGTCCTGATCTATAGCTTCAACACCGGCGCGACGACCGCCATCCCCCTAAGGGGAAACGCCGCTCCCCTCGCCGCCGATATGACGGTCGATGGCACATTGATCTACGTCGCCGGCAGCGACGGTTTGCTGCACCAACTCGTCACCGGCTCAGCCGGCTCCAATACCGAACAGGTGACTCCCATCTCGTTCCCTGCGCTGCCCAACTCCGCCAACAGCTTTTGTTATTCCTCCTTCAGTTGCGCGCTGGATATAGTGACTGTGAAACCATAGGAGTTTCTGAAAGAAGAAATCAGCAGAGAGCCGCGTCGGGTGGCAGAACTTGGTGTGGGGTCGCCACGAGACTTGTGGGGAGAGCCGCCCCCGGCTCTCCGGTCGAGCGCGGGAAGCGCTCGACAATTTTGCAATTCATTTACAGCCCTAGGAGAACGCTGCCCGCTAGGCTGGCTTTCCCAAATCCTTGGCCACGCTGTCGAGAACGCCGTTGACGAACTGCACCGATTCCAAGCTGGAAAACTTTCGCGCAATCTCGAGCGCCTCATTGATCACTACGGCCCGCGGCGTCTCCGGATAGCCGAGAAACTCCGCCACGCCGGCTCGCAACAGATTGCGATCAACCGCCGCCATCCGCTCCATGCGCCAATGCTCCGCGTGACCTTCGATCAGCTTGTCAATCTCCGCCACACGATCAGTCGCCACCCGAAACAAATCCTCCGCAAACCCGCGGATCTCCTCGCTCGTCCCCTCATGCTCCGCCCAGAAGGTATGCCGCACCTGATCCACAGTCTGCTTTCCCATGTCGGCCTGGAAAAGCATCTGCAGCACCAACTCACGAGATTTTCTACGTGTACCCATAGGCAGTCACTAGTTTCGAGTTGCCAGTTGTCAGTTTACTGTACAGGAAGGATTACTTGCGCTTGGTCTTAGCGCCGCGAAGCTTCTTCTTGGATTTGCTATTCCTTAGATTAATTTTGTCATTCCGAGCGGGAGCGAGGAATCTGCTTTTTGCCGGCAGCGGACAACGGGCGGCTGCGCCCCGTTTGCTGTCGGCTGATCGCCGTTGCCAGCGACACCATCTCCACCGCCGCCAACGCCGCCTCAAATCCCTTGTTACCCATCTTCAGCCC
>JBAPOI010000939.1:0-3741 GCA_049279555.1 Candidatus Sulfotelmatobacter sp. | reverse complement strand
GACATGCGCGAATACGTGCGGCGTCTGCTCGACGAATATTACGAGATTCAAGCCGTCGGCACACGGCGCGCAGGCGCTTATCGCAGCGCGCCAGCATCCGCCGGACCTGGTCCTTACGGATGTCACGATGCCCGAACTAGATGGGTTCGGCTTGTTGCGCGAACTTCGCGCCAGTGAGGCCACGCGAACCATACCCGTCATCCTTCTGTCTGCGCGAGCGGGCGAGGACGCCCGCATTGAAGGACTGGCGGCCGGTGCCGACGACTACATCGTCAAACCTTTTACCGCGCGGGAATTATTGGCCCGGGTGAGTGCGAATCTCTCGATGAATCGTTTGCGCATTGAAGCGGCAAACCGCGAGCGAGCCCTGCGCGCCGAGGCGGAGTCCGTACGCGAGCATGTCACGACGATTCTCGAAAGCATCAGCGATGCTTTCCTCGCGCTCGATGGCGAGTGGCGCTTCACCTATGTGAACGCGGAGGCGGAACGGACCACTGGTATGACCGGGGCTGAACTGATCGGGAGGATCTTCTGGGATGTCTTCCCGGAGACTCAGGGTACGAATTTGGAGACGCAATATCGCCGTGCCATGACGAGTCGCGTTGTCACTCAATTTGAGTACTACTATTCTCCGTGGCAACGCTGGTTTGAAAACAGGGTCTATCCGGCTAAAGACAATGGTGTGTGTGTATTTTATCAAGACATCACAATGCGCAAGGAGATAGAGGAAGCCGTGCGCCGGGCTAACGCGGCTCTACGAGTTGCGAATGCAGATCTTGAACAGTTCGCATATTCAGCGAGCCATGATTTGCGCGAGCCGTTGAGGACCGTCCGTATTTACTGTCAGCTTTTGAAGCAGACTTATGCCGGCAAGTTCGATTCGGAGGCTGATGCAATGCTCGGGTACTGCGTCGACGGCGCCGGCCGCATGAATGCACTGATTGATGACCTCCTTGCGTACACACAAGCTTCATCAGACTCAGGTACAACGTTAGAAGCTGTTTCCCTGGAGTCCGCGCTAGCCGAGGCCTTGCTGAATCTTGCTGTCGCTATCGCGGAAACTGGCGCCTCCATTAGTCACGACCCGATGCCAGCTGTTCGTGTTGCCCCAGTGCACGCTCAGCAGCTATTTCAAAATACGATCGGCAACGCTTTGAAATATCGCAGCGCTGCGCCACCCGTTATTCATGTGGGCGCTAGGAAGGAGGGAACGGCCTGGATATTCTCAGTTCAGGACAATGGGATCGGTATCGCTCCGGAACACCATCAAAGAGTGTTTGAATTAGGCAAACGCCTTCATACTACTTCCGAGTATGAAGGCACGGGTATTGGCCTAGCCATCTGCAAGAAGTTGGTCGAGCGCTACGGCGGCCGTCTCTGGGTGGAGTCCGAACTGGGAAAGGGTTCGACCTTCTTCTTCTCAATTACCGAACAACCCAGTGCAGAAGATCGAAACGCGCACCGCACCCCCCACAACGATGACCGATCATCCCTGGGAGCGGGCCTATGGTCACCGTCATCTTGAGCTTTGACGGCGCGGCTTCAAGATGATGTTGCCGAGACTGTTCGGAGCGCTCTTATTTCAACCCCGTGACCCCCGCAGTTTTACTTGATGCTGACCACTTCCACTAGCGTCAAACGTAACAGGAGCGGTATTAGCGTCAAAGACGACCCTTCAACGAGAGGACGATTCGCGTCGTGCTGAACATTCTGGTCGCCGAGGACAATCCGGGCGATGTGCTTCTCGTGCGACGAGCACTGAGAGCGCACAATATCCCACACGAATTAACTGTCGTTCAGGATGGTGCCGAGGCACTCGAATTCATGGCTCGAATGGGTCGCGCCAGGGAAGTGCCGTGCCCGGATGTCGTGCTTTTGGATCTGAACCTACCGAAGGTCGATGGGCCCCATGTTTTACGTGAATTCCGGAAGCACCCAGAGTGTTCGGACACACCGGTCATTGTGATAACCTCGTCCGACGCTCGGGAGGACCGAGCGCGGATGGAGGAACTGCGGGTTGCACGCTACTTCAGAAAGCCCTCCGACTATCGTGCATTTCTGCGGCTGGGGGCCGTTGTTCGGGAGGTGGTCGAAGGAATCGCTAGTACTCCCCCGGCCGATTCCTAATCCGCCGACGATAGCTACTTGCCGCTAGAACTGCTGCCCAATGGCATGCAGCCGCCTTCTCAAGAAGCTTAGCTGTCGACTAATGTCTCGCCGCTCCCGTTCATCGGGCCTCAACTTTGGCAGAAGGCGTACCACGGTATCGTAAGCCTTTCGTGCATTGCTATGATTTCGGCGTGCCGTATCCTCACTTTCTGAACGTTCGGCCACGTCCAGAAACGTGTTTGCTAAATCGAGATCGATTAGAAGAAAATCTATGCCGTTCTGATTCCCCGTTCCCTAAGGTAATCCGTCTCGCCTTCCATCCTTGGCCTGCTTGATTCTCCTCGACTGATTCTCAACTAGATGTTTCGCTCCTGCTACAGCAAATTTCCTAGCACGAACGTCACGTCAGTTGATCCCACCCGCGACACCTTCTTCGGAAAGACGAGTTGAAGGACTTCAGTCCTTCTGCCTAAGAGTTGATTCCCCGCCTCTATGCGGACTTTACGGCTACGCGGCGCGAAAAGTCTGAGTAGACTGAGGTCGGGCAAACGAGTTCCATGGAGCTGTTCGTCCTGCGGCAGAGTTCTATGAGCGTTGCAAGGCTAGTTATAACGGCTTTTTGTCTGGCGTTATCGATACAAGCTCAGAGCAATCCCCTCGTCTTTTACCGAGTGGATGTCTTTGATGGTTATCGGATGCTGCGCCGGCAAACGGTAGTCGCTCAGAACGGGATGATTCGCGAAGTCCGGGAGGCGAGCACGACGACGCCATCAGGTGACTTCGTGGACGGCACGGGCAAGACACTCTTGCCTGGGTTAATTGATGCCCACTGCCACATTTCAAGTGAGGCATCGCTTGAGCAGGCGGCTGCTCTTGGTGTGACCACCGAGCTGGACATGTTTGGCTACCCAAAGCAACTGGTCTTGCTCCGCAAGCAGCCGTGCGGGCGCTTCACCGGGCCGGGATCACGATCCTTGCCGGAACTGATTCTCCAAATCCGGATACCGGCTATGGCGTGAGCATGCATGCCGAGCTTGAGTTACTGACTGAGTGCGGCCTCACCCCCGAAGAAGCATTACAAGCAGCCACTGCCGGTCCGGCACGCGAGTTTCAACTGATTGACCGCGGCCGAATTCAGACTGGGCGGCGGGCTGATCTATTGCTTGTAGCGGGAGATCCGTCGAAGGACATTAGGGCTACTCGTGACATTGTGGGGGTTTGGAAGGCGGGAGTAAGAATCGACCGCGCGGCGGTGTCACGAGCCATGGAGGCCACCCGGAAGCGGTGAGGTTCCGCCAGTGATGTCCGCTTTGTCCAGTAATCTGCTGCGTTCAGGCCAAGCCGATTGGAGACGATAACGCCGTGTATCAGTCCCTATCTCAAAAGCATTGCCATCCTGCGCGAAGTCTCGAATAGACAAACGCGGTTTCTTCGGCAACACTGAGGTGAATGACAGAACGCGACCGCTGGGGCTTACGGGGTCCGGTGCAAGTCTGCCGCCTTCAGCGTACTTGGCATGCACGCCGATGCGGCGAGAACGATTGCGTGACAGAAGAGAGTGGCGATACCTCCACCATCGAATTCCACCCCACCGGCTCGATCGCGCTCTCCCGGCACCTGAATCCGGACGGC
>JBAPOI010000938.1:0-12630 GCA_049279555.1 Candidatus Sulfotelmatobacter sp. | reverse complement strand
TTCTTGAGGTTTTCCTGGAAGCTGTCTTTATATTTTTCGGGATCCCACTTGTCGGCCAGCGCCTCGATCAGCTGATGCGCTACTTTCACCTCAGCTTCTTTCAATTCGACGTCGGGCGCGCCGAAGCCTTCCACCTTGCGCACTTCCTCGGCGTAGTACATCGTGTGCAGCATGAGCCCACCTTCATGCGGACGCAGGAATACCGTGTACTCGCGGTTGTGCATGGTGATCTTCGCGATGGCCACGTACTCACTTTCTTCCAACGCCTTGGTCAGCAGCGCGTAAGGCCGGCGTCCAGCTTCCTCGGGCATCATGTAATACGACGACTCGAAATAAACCGGATCGACGTCGCCCGCTTTCACGAATTCCAGAATCTCCATGGTCTTAGCGGTCTGCGGCTCAATCTTCTTGATCTCTTCCGGCTCGATGACGATGTATTCGTCCTTGCGAAATTCGTAGCCTTTCACGATGTCGCTGCGATCGACGACTACATTCTCCACCGGACAAATATATTGCTGCTTCACCCGCGCTTTATCGGGGCGGTGCAACATGTTGAAAGAAATGCCGCTACTGCGCGCGCCGGAAAATAAACGCACCGGCATGGAAATGAGACCAAACGTTAAATGCCCAGACCAGACTGACGCTGCCATAGTTCCCTCTCGTTCGCCACGGCTCATGTGGGGACGGCTACGCTCGGCCGTCCGGTCGAGCGTAGCTCGACTCGACTCAGCGCACCGAACCGCCGCTTAACCTGCCCAGAATTGCGAGTTTAGCCTACAAACCAACGTTTGGATGCACAAATCTTGGGGCAAGAGGAACCGAAATGCGAAGCCGGAGGGGATGGGGTTGGGCGGGTGGAAGCCCTACGGGTTGTAGTTAACTGAGCGGGTTACCGCTAGAAGAGCTTCTGTTAGCCGCGAAAGTCTATCTTGATTCGCTCTCGCCCTGTCGTCGCGTTTGTACGAAGGCTCGTAAAACATTGTTCATCAGGGTCTGGTAGCCTCTGCCGTTCTTCTTGAACCATTCCAAAACGTCGTGGTCGATGCGGATATTGATATGGTCTTTAGGAGCCGGGATACCCATCACGCTCTGTGTCCAGTCGGGATCGCCGTGAACGTCATCTACGTCGGCGCGGATTGATGCTTCCAGCCTAGCGCCAGTCGTGGCATTCACTTTGGTCCAATTCGTCCGGTCTTCCCCTCGTGCAATTTTGGTTTTGATCTGTTTAGCCGTATAGCGCACGGTACCGTTTTTCTTCCTCATCTCTCGCCCTCCTAGCTGTGATAATTCGCACGGCGCTGTCTCGCCAAGTCCATACGACTGCGAAGAATTTCCCCTCAATCAAGCCAACACTCAGAAATCGGTCTTCATCGTCCCGCAGCGTCGGCACTGTAAGCAGGGGACGGCCATCAAACAAGGCGAAGGCCACGCGGAGAAAATCTATCCCCCGCTCCGCCAACACCCACTCGCGTTTCGGCTCATCCCAAGTGAATTCCATTGCTTATTGTATCCACACTCGTACCCACAGTCAAGGACAACAGGCGGATTGAGATGGGCAGGGGAGGTTTATGATTGCATCCAGGGGAAAAGCGGTCCCGAAGTAGGAGGCCAAGTGACGACCGGTATTCTGTTGACAATCTCCGAGGACGGTAATGAGAGCCAAATTCTTGTTCAAAACCCTCTGGAGGACCTATGGCACGATCACCAGTATTTCATTCAACAGGCGAAAGTAAATTCCGCAGATGCACCTGAGACAATGTTCCTCCATAGTCGGTTCCTTCGTGCCTCGCTGCTATTTCTTTTTGCGTACGCAGAGGGGGTTACGAGTGCCTGGACTCACGAAGCTCGCGCAAGGCAAAAACAACAGGGGAAGAGAAAAGACAAACCAAGCCTGAACTCTCTTGCAGAGCGCATGGATTTCCTGACCGCTCAAGCGAACCTTAGCGCACTTCCTCCTAACCTTAAAGCCGCGAAGGAGATTCGTAATCTGTGGGTTCACTTCACAAATTCAGCACGGGAAAATGACGCTTCCGGTAACATTGAAAAGATATTCGACGGGTTGTCGCTAACCGTGGTTGAGCAAGCCTCAACAGAACTTCTGAACTGGATGTCACAAGTAGCAAACTCTCTCGGCGTTGAGTGCCATCCCGATAGCGGGAAAATATCAAGCGTGCTTACTTCTGCGCTGGGACATGAGACCAAGAGCGCCAACTCCAAACCCTGAATAGAATCCTCATTAGGCGCAAGACACGTGCTTCAGTATTTCCCCGCTTTCCCTAGCGCGGCCTCAATGGTGGCAGCGGCAGCATCAAAGTTAGCAGTGCATCCAGCAGCAGCACAGCACCATAGTCGGCATACCACGCCGCCACCTTTCATTCTTGGCATCAATCACGAGCACGACGACGCCAACCTCCGTCGCGGCTAGCGGGCAGCGTCGGTCCGCCGCGAGCAGAAGTTGTCCGCCGATTCCCTGTCCTTGAAACCTGCTATCCACAGCGAGGCGCGCCAGGCGAAAACCCGGCACATCACGGCGCGCCAGGCGGATCATGTGCAACTCTCCGAGAGGGATAGTTTGCGGGTTCGAAAATAGGTCAACACCGCATCGCGCTTTTCTTGCACCCAGACAGCTTCGCCTGTCATCTGTGAGGCAGCGCTCTCAACCCGGAGGACACCAATGCCCGACCTGCGCTATCCAATCGGCAAATTCACTTACCAGGGCCCGCTCACTGAGGAGCAGAAGCAGAAATTCCTGGACGATATTGAACGCACGCCGGCCAACTTGCGCGAGGCCGTGAAAGGACTCTCGGCGCAGCAACTCGATGCGCCCTACCGCCCCGAGGGATGGACGGTGCGCCAGGTCGCGCACCACGTTCCGGATAGCCATGTCAATGCCTACATCCGCACCAAGCTGGCGCTGACCGAAGAAGAACCGACAATCAAGCCTTACGCCGAAGACCGCTGGGCGCAACTGGCGGATACGCAATCTACTCCCGTGGAAGTCTCCCTGGCGCTGCTCGAATCACTGCACGATCGCTGGATGCGCCTTTTACGCTCGTTGCAGCCAGAAGATTGGAAGCGGACCTTTCGTCATCCCGAGCTTGGTTTAATGAGTCTGGAAAAGAACCTGGCACTCTACGCCTGGCACGGACGCCATCACGTCGGACACGTCACCTCATTGCGCGAACGCAATGGCTGGTAAGGCTCAGCTGCCGCCCATTCTCCACAACAAATAGCTGGTCGCTTCCCGCAGAACCGCTAAGGCGCGTTGCACGGCGCCTCGAGGTTTCGAATCCGGCCGCGGCGAAACGTACACCGGACGAATCCCTTCATGCTCCAGTAGCTTCCGAATGCGAAATACGTGGTAAGCGTCGCTCACGGCAACGCAGCTGTGCAGCCCGTTAGTCCGCATAATCACCGCCACGCGCACCGCAGATTCGGCAGTGTCGCGGCCCTGCGTCTCAGCGATTAAATTACGCTCAGGAACTCCGCGATGCTCGAGATAGTCGCGTCCCACTCCGCCTTCGCTGAAGTTGGGGTCAGCGGCGGCGCCACCGGTAACAATCACAACTGGCGCGATGCTCTGCCGGAAGAGCTCAAAGCCGTGGTCCAGGCGAGCTCTGAGCACCGGAGACGGATGTCCAGAATATTCCGCCGCACCGAAAACGACGATGGCATCCGCGGGCCGCGCCTCTTGTAGTGTTGCCGTGTGGATAATCCGAATACTCTCCACGATCAGGAAAAGAACGGCACATCCTGCGCCTGCCACTGCCAGCCAAAGCAACCAGCGGCCCCACAAACGCCCGGGAAGGGACTCGTCAGTCATTCTCTGGCAAACTCACTTGGCAAAGCTCATCCTTTGGCAAAGAAAGTAGAAATCTCGTCGGCCGCGATCGCGCCTTCGCGGATGATGCGCCAGCGCGCTTCTTCGTCGCTGAGGTCAATGATCGTCGAAGCGATATCGCGCGGCGAAGCCCCGCCATCCACGATAATGCTGATGCGCCCCTGTAGCTGGTCGCGCACCTGCTCGGCGCTGGTACACTCCGAAGCTCCGCTCAGATTGGCTGAGGTCGCCGTGATCGGAATCGCGGCGGCTGTCACCACGGCCAGCGGAATCTTGGCATTTGGCACGCGCAACGCCACGTTGCCCGTATTCGCGGTGACTTTCAGCGGCAAGCGCGATCCCGCTTTCACAATGATGGTCAGCGGTCCCGGCCAGTATTTTCGCGCCAACGCGTAAAACTCTTCGGACAAAGACTTGGCGAGCTCTTCCGCCTGATCGACGCTTTCGATGAGCAGTGACAGCGGCTTATGACGCGAGCGGGTCTTAATGTCATACACGCGGTCGACCGCGCGCAGGTTAAAGGGATCGGCGGCTAGCCCGTAAAAGGTATCGGTCGGCATGCCCAGCACTTCACCCGCGCGAATCTGATCGGCGGCGTACTTCACCAGCGAACTCTCAGGGCTATCACTGCTAATCTTTAGAATCTCAGCGTGCACAACAATCCCTTCCCGTATGCTTCAGGCCTTTGATTTGTGTTGATCGCGAAACCTATCATAATACGGCACCGGGCTTCAAGGTGAGCGCGGCGGAGCGTATCATCAGGCAAAGTCTGATTCATGAAAAAGTCTTCAGAAGCTCCTACCAGCGCCGTACAACGGCTCCGTCGCATCGAAGGACGCCACAACCCCCTGGTCAAGCAGCTGCGCCAGGCATTTTCGCGTGCCGAACTCACCGACAGCGGAGACTGCGCCATCGAAGGCCTGCGCATCCTCGAAGAAGCGATTCGCAGCGGCCTGCGCTTCAGTGCTGTCTTCTTTCGCGAGTCCGCACAGGATCGCGCCGAGCGCCTCCTCCCGCAACTCGGAGCCCATGTCGAAACTTTGCTGCTTCCCGACTCGCTGTTCGATAGCGTCATCCCCAGTGAATCTCCGCAAGGCATGGCCGCGCTGGTGCGCCTGAAGGAATTCTCGCTCGAAGATATCCTGGAACGGCTGCAGGTCGGCCCAATCGTTGTTCTCGCCGGATTGCAAGATCCTGGCAATTTGGGCACGCTTCTGCGCTCGTCGGAAGCCTTCGGCAGCGCGGGCGTGATTCTCGGCGAAGGCACAGTCAGCCCGTTTAACTCGAAAGTCGTGCGGGCCTCAGCCGGATCGGTGTTTCGCCTGCCCATGGTTCACAGGCAGGCTCACGGACTTGAGAAGAAAGAATCAGTAAAGCTGGAAGAAGTCTCGGAAACGCTGAAAAATAACAACGTCCGCCTGATTGCAACCTCGTCACATAAAGGATTACCGATTGGTCAAGCAGACTTGAAAACGGCGGCGGCGATTTTCTTCGGTAACGAAGGCTCGGGCCTGCCCCGCGATCTAATGGCGAAAATGGACGAATTCATTTCCATTCCGCACACGCAGCAAGTGGAATCTCTCAACGCAGGCGTGGCCGCGAGCATCGTATTATATGAAGCCGCGAGGCAAAGAAAGCTGCCAGCTCCTAGCCTCTAGCTTCTGGCTAGAAGCTAGAGGCCAGCAGCTAGAAGCTTTCCATGGGACTCTTCGAACCCATCCCGAACCCCGTCACCGCGACCGACCGCACGCGCCCGCTCGCCGATCGCATGCGGCCATGCACCCTCGAAGAGTATGCCGGCCAGGAGCACCTGATCGGTCCCGGCAAACCTCTTCGTACCCAGATCGACCGCGACGATACCGGCTCGCTTATCTTCTGGGGTCCGCCCGGTACCGGCAAAACTACGCTGGCCAAAATCATCGCCAGCCTGACCAAAGCCGAGTTCATCGAGTTCTCCGCCGTGCTCGCCGGGATCAAAGAGATCAAGCAGGTCATGTCCGACGCCGAACGTGCCCGCCAATACGGCACACGCACCATCGTCTTTATCGACGAAATCCACCGCTTCAACAAAGCTCAACAGGATGCCTTCCTGCCGCACGTCGAAAAAGGCAACATCCGCCTTATCGGCGCCACGACAGAGAATCCATCATTCGAAATCAACGGCGCATTGCTTTCGCGCTGCCGCGTCTACGTTTTGCAACCGCTCACCGAAGACCAGATCGTGCACCTTCTCAGGCGCGCTCTCACGGACGAAGATCGCGGCCTGGGTACGATGAAGATAAGCGCATCCGAGGACGTTCTCAAGAAAATTGCCAGCTACACCAGCGGCGATGCGCGCAGCGCCTACAACGTGCTCGAGGTCGCAGCCGGACTTGCTCAAGAAAGTGGAACCGATCCCGCAGAAATTACCGATGATATTGTTCGCGATGCCCTGCAGAAGCGGACACTCCTCTACGACAAGGCCGGTGAAGAACATTACAACCTGATCTCAGCCCTGCACAAATCTGTCCGCAACAGCGATCCGGACGCGGCTTTGTATTGGCTGGGCCGCATGCTGGAAGCCGGCGAAGATCCTCTCTATGTCGCGCGCCGCGTGGTTCGCATGGCGGTGGAAGATATTGGCCTTGCCGACCCCAACGCTCTTTCCCTTTGCATGGCCGCGCGCGATGCTGTCGATTTCATCGGCATGCCGGAGGGCAATCTCGCCCTCGCACAAGCGGTCGTCTATCTGTCTGTTGCGCCGAAATCGAATGCGCTTTACACCGCTTACGGCGCGGTGCAGCACGATATCGAACAAACCGCCGCCGATCCCGTTCCGCTGCATTTGCGCAACGCTCCCACCGGACTCATGAAAGGCCTGGGCTACGGCAAGAATTACCAATACGCCCACGATCTCGAAGGCAAAGTCGCCGACATGCAATGCCTTCCGGAAAATCTGCGTGATCGTATCTACTATCGACCGACCAGCGAAGGTATCGAGAAGCGCATCCGCGAACGCATGGAAGAGATCAAGCGCCTTCGCTCACAGAGCACCGAACGCGCCTCTCCTTCCAAGAAATCTGAACCGTAGACTCAACTCTCAATCAGCAATCCTGTACGTGAGATCTTCACCCCCGGCTAGAGTCCTGCAGCCTCTTCACCGCATCTTATATAAGACGTCGCACCCGCAAGGTTTGTCCGCAAAACCGATGAATTGAGAGGTTTGAAATTCATGGCCACGGTTCCCACAGCCCTAACAACCAACGCCTTTCCCGTCCGTCTCGTGCGCGCGGATCAGATCGAGGAATTGCAGAAACTGCAGAAGGCGGCGCAGAAGATCACGTCGATCCTCGACCTCGATCAACTCATCGACAATATAGTCAACGACGTGGCGCGTTCCTTCGGCTGCCTCGAGGCTGGCATCTACCTGCATGACGAAGAACGCGGAGACATGGTGCTCGCCGGCATCCATGGATGTAGCGTGAGTTGCAAGGGCCTTCGTTTAAAGATTGGCCAGCAGGGCATGGTCGGTTATGCCGCTTCGACCGGTCAAATGCGCTATGCGCCCGATGTGCGCAAGGACGAGTACTACATTGGCTGCGAAAACTCTACGCTTTCCGAAGTCGTGATTCCGCTGCACGTCGGCGAACACCTCGTGGGAGTGTTCACCGCATCGCATCCCGAACTGGATGGCTTCCCGCGCCAGCAACTCAGGCTGCTTCAGGCGCTGTGCGACCACGTGGCAGTCGCGGTGCACAACGCCCGCCGTTTTCAATCGGAACGCGCGGCGCGAGAAATCATGAACCGCGAGGCTCAGGAAGCCCGCGTCATGCAGCAGGCATTGTTGCCAAAAAGTTCGCCCTATATACCCGGTTTTGTAATCTCCGGTCTCAGCGTACCCGCCAGTGCCGTCGGCGGTGATTGGTACGACTTTATTCCGTTTCCCGATGGCCGATGGGGCCTGGTGCTGGCGGACGTCTCTGGAAAAGGGACTGCGGCCGCGTTGCTGATGTCGGCTACCCGGGGAATGCTTCGCTCTCTCGCGGAAGCTTGCTGCAGTCCGGGCGAAGTCTTGACCAAACTCAACGAGTTGCTGGTGGAGGATTTTCCAGCCGGCAAGTTTGTTACGCTTGTTTACGGCGTGCTCGATCCGGCAACGCGTACGGTGATCTTCGCGAATGCGGGCCACTTGCATCCGCTCTTTATCGATGACAATGGTGCGCGATTTCTGGCCACCGAGCGTGGACTTCCCCTGGGTTTGAGTTGCGGCGATTATTCCGAAACTTCCGTCACTCTATCTCCCGGATCGCGCCTTGTGTTCTATAGCGACGGCATCACTGAGGCGAGCAACCGTGTGGAGGAAGAATATGGTTTGGACCGGCTGGCACAACACGTTTCGCGTGGCCACGCTTCCGCCGTCACCATTGTCGATGACGTTCGCGCATTTGCGAATGGCTCTGGCGTCAGTGACGACGCTACCGTAGTCTTCGTCGGGGTTGGGCACTAGAAGCTGGGGTTACCGAGATTGGTTCACCGGAACTGATTCGTCGAAAATCAGTTCATCGAAATCGCGCCCTGTGTTCGATCAGGATGCAACGGTCCATCACCACGAAGATGCCCGCTTGGCGCGCCTTGGCAGCGGCCTTCTCGTGAATCACGCCTTCCTGCATCCAGATCGCAGGAACCTTCAGCTCGATGGCCTGATCGACGATTTCTTCCACGAACTGCGGACGCCGGAAAATGTTAACGATGTCGATCTTCTCCGGCACTTCAGGCAATGAGGCGTAGGCCTTCTCGTCCAGCGAGGAATCAATTCGCGGATTCACCGGAATAATGCGATATCCCTGACTCTGCATGTAGCTGGCAACACCAAGGCTCGGGCGCAGCGCATTGTCGGAAAGTCCCACAACTGCAATTGTCTTGGCGCTCTTCAGGAGTTCGGCAACCGGATCGGCGGATGACAAAGATGATAAAGAAGTCATTGGATCGCTGCTTAGGATCGCCGCTTACTTCTTGTTCGCCGCATCCACTTTCTGTTTGTACATCTTCAGCGCCAGCTTACGCACGGTCTCAGAAACCTCTTTGTTACCCGAGATGTTTTTCAAGTCCTGGGTCTGCAGATGTTTCATCAGACCCAATCCAAGATCGAGCGGCGTTCGAGGATTGGACACCAGATTCCGCACCACAATGTAATTCTTCATAAATCGCCGTTTCAGCGGAATCTGCCGCAGCACTGCCTCCAGCACATTTTTCTGCAAAGCGAACTTCTCCACCTCGCCATCGGAAAGCTTGGGCGCGTCGAGCACCGCCAGTGCGACCACCTTGGTGCCGTCGCGAATCAAAATCGATCGTTCTTCTTTGTTGCCCTTCATCGCCAGTTGGATACGGCCTTTTACGTCAAGGCGATTGATCTTCTGCACGCTGTTGTCACGCTGGCCGGGTTTAGGACCAGCGTGCGCGACTGGTTTCGCCGGCGCAGCAGCCGCCGCAGCGGGGCCGCGGGATCCCGCTACGGCGTCCGCCGCGATCTCCGCCATCTCTTTGTTTTCCGACACAGGGAAATAATCGGCGCCGAGTAACTCCACGATGCCACCCACAGGCTGAAATGGCTTATCTTTTTCTGTGGCAATTTCTGGCGCATGCTCGGCCAGGTAAGCCGAAAGCGCTTCATCGGGAACTTCAACTTCAGACGCTGCATCGCCTTCCACATCGCCCTCCGCATGATGGACATCCGAAGCAGGTTCCGAGTGAGTCGCAGTCACTGTCTCACCGCCACGCTGAGCCGGTTCCGCAACGGCTTTCGTCGGCGCCTGCTGCTGACTTCCATTCAGCAGCTTGGCAATCGCCGATGCATCTTCGGGCCTCAGGTATGGATTCGATCGCAGAGTGTTCAGAATTCCTGAGGAGGCTCGCACCCGCGGACTCTCGAGCATGGCCGCAATCGACTCTCGCGACGCCGAAATAGCGAACTTAGCCAACTCACTATCGGCGACAGCAGGATTTTCCAGCAGCGCCGGCAGCAACTTGGGACGGAGATTCTCCGGCGAAATCAGATAGTCGAGAACCTCACGGGGAGTCTTTGGATCGGAAGCCGCCGTCAACGAAGACTTTTCGTCCCAGCCGGCTAAAGTCATCTTGGCGAGATCGCCGAACACTTTATTGTGCTTCGCAAGGTAAACCAGAATCTCGATGTTCTCGTCGGGAGGCACCGAAAGCGCGCCCTTCGCCGCAAACTGCATCATGTTTGACGGCAGCTTGGAAGCGCGAATTAGGTCGATCTGGCGCGGCATAAGTTCAACTCCTCGAATCTAGGAGCCCGGCAACGCCCCGAGACTCAAGCTCTCGAATCGCAAGCTCCAGATCGCGGATTAACCGGTTGGGCTTGCCCCGAAGAAATTCATCCAACAATGCCCGATAGTACCAAAGAGTGCCGTCGCGTCCACCCTGGAAGCGTGACCAGACTGATTCTCCGACCTCGCGGCGGTCCGAAAGAATAGATCGCACATTGTTTAGTTTATCGGCAGCGGAAACCAGCCTGGTATCCGAGTCAGCCGTCTTCAAGTGCCGAATATAAGTTTCCTTGCGCTCGCGCCACGGCGGCTTGGGATCCGTGTCGGAGTCCGTGCAGCCCTCCACGAGCTTCGCGACACGGCTTCCGAATCGCCGGCGGACTTCCTTTAACATCGGCTTGCCGCCGCAGTCTTCCACCACATCGTGCAATAGCGCGGCGATAGCCATATCCTCGTCACCGCCAAATTCCAACACCAAAGACGCAACCCCCATCAGATGCGAGATGTAAGGGATGGTCGATGCCTTCCGCGTTTGCCCCGCATGTTTCTTGGCGGCAAGAACAAAAGCCCGTAGAAATCGTGGTCCAAGCTTTACCCTGTGCTTTCCCTGTGTTCTCCGTGTTAAAGGTTTTTCCGTACGCACCGCACTCACAATCACTTCTCCTATTTCTCCCCTCGCCGTGCCAGCAGATATGCCCGGATAAAAGGCTGCAGATCGCCGTCGAGCACGCGATCCACATCGCCCACCTCAGTTTTCGTTCGGTGATCCTTGATCATGCGGTACGGCTGCAATACGTAAGAACGAATCTGCGATCCAAAGTCGTTGTCGAGCTTCGAGTCTTCAATTTTCTTGCTAGCAGCGCGCTTCTTTTCCATCTCGAATTCGTAAAGTTTCGAGCGCAACATGCTCATGGCGCGCTCGCGATTTTTGTGCTGCGAGCGCTCGTTCTGGCAACTCGCCACCAGTCCGGTGGCAATGTGCGTAATGCGCACAGCAGAATCGGTCGTATTGACGTGCTGTCCGCCTTTGCCGCTCGAACGGTACGTGTCCGTGCGGATGTCCTCAGGCTTGATCACCACTTCAATGCTGTCGTCGATTTCCGGCGAGACGAAAACGCTGGCAAACGACGTATGCCGCCGCTTCGCCTGATCGAAGGGAGAAATCCGCACCAGCCGGTGTACTCCGATTTCGCTGCTCAGCAGCCCGAACGCATACTCGCCATTCACCGCGAAGGTCGCCGACTTCAGCCCCGCTTCTTCGCCCGGCTGGTAATCGTAGAGAACGGTCTCGAAGCCCTGCCGCTCGGCCCACCGCAAATACATGCGCAGCAACATGTCGGCCCAGTCCTGCGATTCCGTTCCACCCGCTCCCGGATGGATGGTCACGATCGCATTGAGCGCATCGTTCTCGCCGGAGAGCAGAGTCTCGGTCTCAAGCTTGTCAACCAGATCGCGAAGCGAATCCATTTCGCGCCGCAACTCTCCATCGACGTTCTCGCCTTCCTTCGCCAGTTCGAAGTAGGCGGCAATGTCGCCACTGCGGCGCGCCAGATCCGCATCGGTCGCGAGCAGATGCTCGAGACGTTTCTTTTCGCGCATGACCTGCTGCGACCGCTGCGGATTCGACCACAGATTCGGTTCTGCGGCCTGCTTTTCAATTTCGCTTAGTTGCGGACGGATCTTATCCGCGTCAAAGATACTCCCGAAGTTCACGCACTTTTTTATCCAGTGCCGTATATTCTTGCTCAAACACTTGATTCATGAGGATGACTCTGCCTTATTGCCGAATTTCCCGATTCCCAAATTTTTGGGCCGCACGAAGCGCGTGAGCAGCGCCCCTGCAGAAATTATCGCACACAGCCCGGCGAACCAGTCGCCGTGCTGTGTATAGAAAGTGGTTACGGAAGTGAGCGCATAATGCGCGACCAACGCAGCACGCTGCTTTCGCGGAAGCCGTTCCACAGTTCGTCCGTACGGATCGATCGACGCCGTCACTCCCGTGTTCGTCGCGCTCAAAAGCCAGCGGCCATTCTCGATGGCACGCATACGCGTCTGGTTCAAATGCTGCGCGTAAGCGCCACTGTCGCCGTACCAGCCGTCGTTTGAAAGATTCACTAAGACCTGCGCGCCGTTATTCGCAAACTGCCGAACTTCATCCGGAAACACGGACTCATAACAGATGAACACTCCTAACCGCGTTCCTCCAGCATCCAGAGGAGCTCGCGATTCTCCCATACCGAACTCGCCAACCTCTTTGGTGAGCCCTCCGGCAAACGCGAACAACCTCGGGAACGGCAGATATTCTCCGAAAGGTACAAGGTGAACTTTGTCGTAACGCGCGGTCCATTCACCCGCAGGACTGACAAGCGCGGCCGAATTGAAAACCTGAGAGATCCCGCCGCTCTTGGTGGCAGGAGTGCTGCCAATCGCTCCGGTAATCACCCAACTATGCGCGTCGCGAGCCATCCGGCTCACCGGATCGCGAAACAAAGGATCGTTGGTGAAAAAAGGCGCCGGCGA
>JBAPOI010000937.1:0-5944 GCA_049279555.1 Candidatus Sulfotelmatobacter sp. | reverse complement strand
ACCTGCGTTTTTCTTTTTCCCCTTTCTCGGGTTTGGTTTTGTAATGTATTTCCTGCCGTCGCTGATTGCGATCGCTCGAAGCAAACGGGACATAGCCGGAATCGTTTTGCTTAATTTTTTTCTGGGGTGGACGATGATCGGATGGGTCGTCGCTTTAGTTTGGGCGGTGAAGGCAGACATGCCCGCGGTGGTGCGGTGAGTTTGTTCGGCACTCGGCGCAGCACGCGCGAAACGGGTTTTGCACTCCTTCCGGGATTGATTGTGACGATGAGTTTTTCTCTTGCTGCGTGCTCGCGCCACAACGCGCCACCGCCGCCAGACGCATCCGCTTTACTGCAGAACATTGCCGCACCCGATCCTGAGAAGTATCCGACTCTGCAGGAGAACAAGCATTGGGGCAATCCATATCTCGTAATCCGGGTTGACGCGATTGGACTGCTGAGTGGCGCCGCAGCTAACGAAGAACAGATGCTGAAACCGGAGGAAGTTCTGCCGGCACTCGCCCATTTGCCGGCATCGGCGTGGCCTTACGGCCGAGTGGTCGCGATTCTTGTGCAAGAAAAGGCTACCGCATCCGAACAGGAGAAGATTGCGCTGCGACGGAGCCGCGGGATTGTTGCCGGCGAATTAGAGAGCGCGCACGTTGCGATTCATTGGATTGCGGCTTCCTGAAATCCGATAACTCTTCCATGAGAATTTGCAACACCATCGAAGACATGCGAGACGCGTGCCGCGCGAAAGAGCCTAATAAGCGATTGGGATTTGTGCCAACCATGGGGGCATTGCATGAAGGACACTTATCGCTGGTGCGAGCGGCAAAAGCTTCGTGCGAGGTTGTGGCGGCATCGATCTTCGTAAATCCCACGCAATTTGGAGCCAACGAAGACCTTGCGAAATATCCACGGATGTTCGAACGTGACCGAGATTTGCTTGAGAAAGAGGGCGTGGAACTGCTGTTCGCTCCGTCGGTCGAGGAAATGTACCCGCGAGGCGCTGTGACTTGGGTCACGGTAGAAGATCTCAGCAATAAGCTGGACGGGAAATCTCGGCCTGGACACTTTCGTGGCGTTACGACGGTGGTGAGCAAGCTTTTTCACATCGTGGAGCCGGATGCAGCCTTCTTCGGACAAAAGGATGCCGCGCAGGTAGCGATCATTCGGCGCATGGTGCGCGACTTGAACTTTTCCGTGGAGGTTGTTGCCTGTCCGATTGTGCGGGAGGCCGATGGCCTGGCGATGAGTTCGCGTAACGCCTACCTTGATCCGACGCAGAGAAAAGAGGCACTTGTGTTGCGTCGCTCGTTATTGCGAGTGGAAAAATCCTGGGAGGGCGGTGAGCGAAGTGCTGCGAAACTGGTGAGCGCGGGGCGCGAAGAATTCGCCGGCAAGGATTCAGTTCGGCTTGATTATTTTGAAATCGTGGATCCCGATAGCCTGGATTCCATTGACAAAGTGGTCGGTGGTGCACTGGTTGCTGTCGCGGCATTTGTTGGGTCGACGCGGTTGATCGATAACATTTTGCTGGGGAAATCTGGAGGTTAAGGCTGCGGCTGGGCGGCAGTTGTGGTTGCATCTGCAGTTGTTTCCGGAGAGATTCCTGGAGGCGACAGATGCTCCAGCAGCATGTTTTCGATCAACGACCACAAGTGAGGATCGCACTCGCTCTGCATGTGGCCGGGAGTGAAGAAACGCTCCACGCGGGACTCGTCCGTGCACGCAACCGGATTTTTCTTGTAATCGATGCGGTAATTCCCCAAAATCTCGGTCTTCGCCGGGTCGGCGGCGGTAATCTTTGCCCGGCCGTGGAGAATGCCATGCGGCTGATAAAAGTTCACGGCCTCCGCGACATTGCCGGGAATGATGGAATCGTTCTGCCAGACTTTGGCGACGCTGTCGACCTGCACAGTGAGCAGAACGGGAACTCCGGCTTTTTGCAGGTCACGAGCCAGCAATACGGCGGCGGCTGCTCCCCAACTGTGGCCGAAGACGATAATGCGAGCCCGAGTTTTTTCGTCTGCCGATAGGTTTCCGTCGTGATCGATATCGAGCAAGCGCATGACGGTATCGTAGGCATTCTTCCTGCGGCGGTTTTCAAAGACCGCAACGTAAGTGTCCTTGGGAGTGGAGCGCTGGATCCGCTGGGCGAGCCGAACGGGGCCGTGGCGAAGGTTGTCGTGACTGACAAAGCCACCTACGAAACCGATGACAATACTGGAAGGAGCGGAAGTCGATTGGGAGCGAAGTGCTACGGAGTCCACTGGTTGGGAGAATGCCGGAATTGTTGAACTCAGGATCGTCACTGGGATGATCATCGCAGTGACGATTGCTGCAGCGACCATCGAGGCACGAAATGAAACAAACCGGAGCAAAGAAATACTCGCTTTGGTCAGATGATTTTCTTCGCTGGGAGGATGCGGAAAAAACGAGACGTTTTGATTTCGGCCGATGACTTGATTCCCCACGATATTCGGGCTGATCATTCACACACCTTATTTCGCACAATCAGCTGTCTGCCAAACTCCTTGAGCAGAGCGGGCTTTGCCGCGTTTGACCCGTCGGACAGTGTACACCCGTTTATCTAATCCGGCGGGCCGATTTTGTAGGGGATATTTTTCGGCCAGAGACGAACGGGTTCCCGGCGAGGATGTAACGCAGGGGGCGGTCGGCTGCCTGAGTGATGCCGATACGGGGAGTGATTTGGATATCTCTTGCGAGAAAAGCGTCCTTTCCGATCCACAATCCAGAGACAGGGGAAGTGAGATCGGTGCCGTTATCACGTGCGCGGGTAATGCCGAAGGCTTCGGCGAGGCGACCGGGGCCGCTGGTGAGGCGAATGAGGTCGCGAGGGTCGCTTAGCGCGACATCTCGCGCCCGCGCCATTTCCTCGACGCCGAGGAGCGGTTCGAGGGCGCGGAAGAGCACACCCCCCGCCTTGCCTTCGCGCTCACAGGAAACATTCAGGCAATAGTGATTGCCGTAAATGAAATAAACGTAGGCGTAACCGGGAGGGCCGAACAGGACTGAATTACGTGCGGTCTTGCCGGCAGCAGAGTGCGCGGCGGGATCGTTTTCCCCAAGGTAGGCTTCGGTTTCGACGATGCGGGCCGCCACGCGTACGCTTTTAAGGTCACGGACGAGGATCTTGCCCAGGAGTTCGCGAGCTACGCGGCGCGGACTGCGAGCGAAGAAGGCACGATCTAGCGAACAAATGGGCGAAAGGCAGGTCATGGGTAAGAAGGCGGAAGTCAAGAATCAAAATAAGAAAGCCAGATTGCAGAAGCCAGAATAAACAATTAATTGCATTTTCCTAGTCCTTAGTTTTTCCTAGTTCTCGGTTTTCGTTCCGCGAGCTGTGAATTAGTGCCCTTCCCAAGATGGTTCACGAAATAATTTTTAAGGCCTATTGATTTTAAGATTTTCCTAGTCCTCGGTTTTCGTCAGGGAATAAAGCGTCGCCATTTAATTGGCCTTTGGTCGGTACGGCTGAAGCTGGGGTGGGAAAGCAGGCTCCTCACCGGGCGTACCGCCCGATTCGGAATGACATCGATATTTTCTTTCAGCCCCGAGACGGTTTTACGAAATAGCTTTTAAGGTCTTCCAATGTTTTGGGTTTTAGTTCTTGGTTTTCCTGGCCTTGATTTATTCTCGGAGGCAGGGCGGCGTGACGAATGGGAAAGCGGGTTCCTCACCGGGCGTACCGCCCGATTCGGAATGACATCGATATTTTCTTTCAGCCTTGGTTTCTCCTCGTTTTATGAAATAGCTTTTGGGGTCTTCTGATTTTTAGGGTTTCCTAGTTGCGGGTTTTTCCTAGTCCTAGATTTTCGATCCTACTTTTGACTTCCTTAAACTCCGTTAATCGGCTTTCCTAAGCTGCGCCTTTGGCCGAATCTTTCAGGTAGGCCAGCACTTCTGCGGCATGGCCTTCCGGCTTTACTTTGGGGAAGATGTGCTGGATTTTGCCGTCCGGTCCGATGATGAACGTGGTCCGCACCACGCCCATGACTTTCTTGCCGTACATGTTCTTTTCCTTCAGGACGTCGAACGCTACCGCAACTTTTTTGTCGGCATCGGCGAGTAATGAGAAGGGCAGCTTGAATTTGTCCTGAAACTTCTTCTGCGCTTTGGGAGTATCGGGCGAGATGCCAAGTAACACGGCGCCGGTTTTCTGCATCTGCTTATACGTATCGCGAAATTCGCAGGCCTCCACGGTGCATCCCGGAGTATCGGCGCGAGGATAGAAATACAGAACAATCACTTTGCCCCGCAGACTTTTCAGGGAAATTTCTTTTCCGTTCTCGTCCTGCAAAGTAAACTCGGGGGCCTTATCATTGATATTGAGCATGAGCGCCTCTTATTCAGGAACGTTAGGATCGAAAGCGGTGTCCGTGAACTGCAGGCGGGCAGAGCTGAGTTCAAGGACAATTGTATTCAGAAAATTCTTATACAACAGAATAATGCCTGCCGTCATTCTCATTCTATTGTTTTTTGCGGCAGGCGCGCCGCGGAGCTCGGCGCAGGGAAGGCCGGAGCTCAAACGTCCCGAGGAAACTCCTGAAAAGCCACCTGAAATGAAAAAGAAGCCGGCGAAGGGTTCGGAGCCGCGAGCTGTGGGACTTTTGCAACTGAATAGCAGCGGCAAGGCGACGCTGATTCCGATCGTAATTCGGGTCGACGGCAGGTTCTATGATGCCAGCGTTTACAAGGCCGATCCGGTACCGATGGCGCTGGAATCGGGGACGGTCTATGAGGCGGAGCAGGCTGGCGATTCGCAGGGCCTTTTTACCGTGAATGGAGCGTTGCACAGCAAGAATCCAGGAAGCGCAAATCTCTGGGTGGGCACGGGGTCATACTTGCCGCGGGGAGCCGAGGTGGCGAGCACTGCCCATAAGGCAGAAAATGTACCCGTGGGTCTGGACAATAGCGACGAACCTCCGCGGCTTGCGCGTGGTGATGCTGCGAAGGGGGCGGCAACGCCTACGTCGACACCTACATCGACTGGGCCAACGACTGCTTCTACGAGTACTTCAGCGGCGGGATCGGGAACGGCATCTGGCCAGGAGACGAATAAGAATACGAGCCCGGCGACGCCTGACAAGTCTGCCGATACCAAGGGGCAAACGTCTGGGGGGACGCAGAAAGGTTCGGATCAGACGACGCAATCAACATCTCCGAGCCCTGCTGGTGAGGGATCCAAGGCTCAGGCGCCGGAAGACTACTATCGTCCTGCTCTGCGCCGGGGTAAACCGACCGAGGCGGCACCGGAGGAACCGGAAACTGCGCCGAAAGCGGTCAAAGCAGAGACTGCAGGGAAGGCCAATGCCGTCAGCGGCGAGCCGGTACAACTCGTGCCTGCGATTTCCGATGCCGCTGGTCCCGACCCGAAGTCTTACAAATTCTTCTGGAAAACAGGCGAAGAGCAAGAGCGCCGTGATCAGATGCTTGCGTTGGCGGGAAATGAAGTTCGCGCTTACGCGCGAGCGTTAGTGAGGAATCAGATTCCCGCGAAGCCACTTGCAACGAAGGCACCGGTTGCTGGGGCCAAATCTGCGACAAAGCAGCAACAGCCTGTGTTTGAGAACCTGCAATTCCGAACTTACGATGTCTGGGTAAATAATCAGCCGGTGCTGGTCCTAACGGCGGAAGCGCATCTCGTCCAGGCAGGGGTGGCCGTGGGAACGGCGGACCAGACCTTTAGCATTGCGCTGGTGGCAAAAACGGATATCTACGGCAATCTGCACAAACTATACTCGGGAGTGACCGACAAGTTTCATCTCGATGTAACGCCTCGGTTGGAGTTGCTTGATGTGGTGGACGTCGACGGCGACGGCAGAGGGGAATTATTGTTTCGCGAAACCACTGATGCCGGTAGCGGGTATGTGATTTACCGCGCGACTGCGGATAAGCTGTGGAAGATGTTCGACAATTTGAATGCGGAATAGGGC
>JBAPOI010000936.1:0-2289 GCA_049279555.1 Candidatus Sulfotelmatobacter sp. | reverse complement strand
TCCTGCTAGTTGGCGCCGGCGGGAGCGGGAGCGCGGTCCTGCTCCAACTCCCCTTTCTGGAGCAAGCCCTGCGCGCCTGGGGCCAACCAGGTCTCTCCGTTACCGTCACGGACCCAGATACTGTGTCCGAGGTGAACGTCGTCCGTCAGCCTTTCTCACACGTCGATATCGGGTCGAACAAGGCCATCTGCCTGGTCGGCCGAATCAACATGTTCTGGGGCTTCGGCTGGAAAGCGATACCGCACGCCTTTGGGGATGGGCCGGCCGCGCAGCGGGAGTGCGATCTGCTGATCAGTTGCGTTGATACCAGGAAAGCCCGCCATCAGATTGCCGAGTCGTTCAAGAAGTTCCGTGCGCCGGCATATCATCTCGACCTGGGCAACAACGCCTCCAGTGGGCAGTACGTCCTCGGCCAAAGGAGATGGCGGAGTCTCCATTGCAAGTTCTTGCAGGATTTTGGAGAATGTTCTGAAGGAATGAATAATGTGAAGATGAATCTCGACGCCGTCGGGGATCGTGCATCGATTGCGCTCTTGACAAGCTCATATATGGCGACTTCGTCTGAACTAATCAACTCAGCGCCGAGTTGCAGAACCGTTCTTGCGGAAATCCGAAAGGCCATATCGTTTATCTACGCGCCACATTTCAAGGCGACGTTCAAGGCAACAGGTAAATGCGGCCGAGCTATCAGCCGCTATGACGTGCGACTGCTGAGCTCCGCTCCCAATTCGAGCATGGTTCGTTTCCAACATGCAACGCTTTGTGCCCGCCAAAGCGGGTACAAAGAAATGATATTCTACTGAATGTACCTGGATGCTCACGATCCTGATAGTGTTCAGTAGTGTACTGGGACCATCGGAACGTAGTGCGCGGGAAGTCAACTGCGCGGAGGCGGGCTGTATCTGGTCGTTCGCCTGCCAAAACGCGATTCGAGGCACGAACTCTCGCCTCTGATGCTCACCGACTGACACCCCCATTTCCTTCTGCAGCAGCGAGTTTCCACCGTTCCTCCCAGCGGCCCTCGCCCTTGGCCGGTGCCAAGTTCGTCATCATACCCTGATGCGAGAAAGAGCTTGGAATTGTCTGTAATCGCGTGTAAAGTCATGTATTTACAGTGGGGTCAATATGTCCAAGCCAACTACCCGGAGTCACACAAAGGTGCCAGCGCGCAGAGGCACCCCCTTGACCGTCTACTTCAGCGATGCGCAGACCATTCAGTTGAACAACCTTTCTCGTGAGCGGCGTGTGCACAAAGCAGAGCTATTGAGGATCGCGGTCGATCTCCTTGTGGATCAGGTTAATGGTGGACAGCTCCGGCAACCGCTAGGTATTGACATTCAGAATACATTGCCGAAGGCTGGCAGGAGCTAGTAAATGGATTTCCGATTTTCGGGACATGAAACATTTCCGTGCCGATACGCCTGGCTTCCCAAGGCCTACCGCGCCATTCAAAAGAACGCGAATGCTTTTTCCGATGAGGAGGAAGCTATGGTGGAACTTGGAGTCGGTAAGAACATGGCGCGCGCAATTCGTTTTTGGGTTCAAGCTACCGGAATTTCCGAGCCTAGGAAGGAAGGCGGATATCAGATCACGAAGTTCGGGCAGAACTTGTTGGATGAAGAGACGGGTTTCGACCCATATATGGAGGACCGCAGCACTCTCTGGCTGATTCATTGGATGCTTTCAACGCATGTAGCTGAGCCGCTCTTTGCTTGGAACTATCTGATAAACCGATGGCCACATCCAGAGATGACACGCTCAGAGGTCCTTCGCGAATTCGAATTGCAGGCAAACCGTCTTGAGCGAAAGCTCTCGCCGGTCACTCTGGCGCAGCACTTTGACGTGTTTCTCCACTCGTATGTTCCAACGAGGAGTGCTAAAGGCGAAATTCTGGAAGACAATCTCGACTGCCCCCTGGTCGAACTGGAGTTTATTAAACGTGTTGGCGAGCGTGCCTCTGAAGGCAAAGGGCGCAGAGAGACTATCTACTCATTCCGCAGACAACCTAAAACAGATATAAGTTCCTCGCTCTTCGCATACTGTTTGGACGATTTCTGGCAGAAGCACAGGAACGGAGAGCTCACCCTGTCGTTTAGAGACGTCTCAGTGGGTGAGGGCAGCCCTGGGCAAGTCTTCAAACTCCCCGAATCTGACGTCCGCCAGAGACTAGAAGCGATCAACCAGCACGACGGCCCATTCATATATCAGGAGAGTGCCGCCTTGCAAAGAGTCACGCGCAACGACAAGAAAAAAGTGGCTTCAAGCCAGTTGCTGGCAGCGGTCTATTCG
>JBAPOI010000935.1:0-1653 GCA_049279555.1 Candidatus Sulfotelmatobacter sp. | reverse complement strand
GTGCTGAAATGATAGTGCAAAAAATCGATGCCAGAATTAGGCCAGCCAGGGGGTATAATGCTGCTGCGTTAAAATCGTTCTTTGGCATCTATGAATGAGGTGTTGTCAACCGGTGAGTTGATTGTTCATGGTTTTTTGGCGGACCAACCTGCGGGACGTGTGACGCGAGCGGCTGGAGTGGACGCTCAGGCATCTATTCGGGATTCCGCTTAGGGCGGATCGCCAGGAAGTTGTATAAGACAGCGCCCCATTCAATTTAGCGCGGGTCGTTGCTCGGTGAGAGATCGCCCGCCGACAAAGAGTCGGGGTCGCTGTGGGTTCGTCACGTCCTGTGGGTTGTTCGCCTCGATCGGCCTCCTGCGGGTGGGTCATTGTTCTTTGACAACTCGATGACTGAATTAGACCTGCGCCTCGCTGGCTAGCGAGTAACGCCGGCCGGTTCGCAACAACGCTACCATCACGCCCAGCACCCGGCGGGCGACGGCCACGATGGCCTTTTTGGCTCCCGTTCGCTGTTTGAGCTTCTCGTAGATCAGTCCCCAGCGACGGGTCTTGCCGACCACTCGCCAGGCGGTCTCGATCAAGGCCCACCGCAAGAGGCCCGAGCCCTGCTTGGTGATCCCCAGTTGCTTGCCCCGGCCGGCGCTTTGGCGAATGCCTGGCGCCAATCCGGCATAGGCAGCCGCCTGCTTCTGGGAGCGGAATCGCCGCACGTCGCCCAGTTCCGAAAGCACGATGTCCACCGTCACCGGGCCCACGCAAGGAATGGTCTCCAGCACTTGCCGCGCTTCGTGCTCCGCGACGGAGGCCGATTTGGCGAACTGGCGAAGTCGCTCGTCCATCGCTTTGAGCTGACCGTCGAAGAACCGCCAGCCTTCGCGAAGTTGTTCTACCACGAAGCGGTCTGCTGCCGAGAGAGCCAAGGCGTCGAGGTAAACTTGCCCTTCACGGCTAAACAGATGTTTGACGTCAGCGTTGTAGTGCGACAGCAGATGCCGCAGCCGGTTCTTCAGCGAGGTGATCCGCCGCTGGACGTACTGCCGCTGGCGCACCAACGCCCGATATTCCCGCAGCCGCGGCGAAGGCCGGTGAGCCGCAGGAATCATGTCCAGCGCTAAAAACTCGGCCAGCACCTGGGCATCCAGCCTGTCGGTCTTCTTGGTGCTCTCGGCAATGATCCGCAGTTTTTTGGGATGCGCCAGCACAATCCGCTCGGCCAACGGTTCCAAGAGCTGCACAAACCACTCATAGCTGGAAGTGGCTTCGACGACCACTTGAAATGGCGACAGCTCCGCGAAGTATTCCTGGATCTGCGGCGGTTGATCGCAGCGCAGCGTGCGCCGGGCCACTATCCGACGTTCGTCGCCGGCTCGCACCAAGACACAGACACTGATAACCTGTTTGTGGAGGTCGACGCCGATGAAGTGCATGACAGCACTCCTTCTGTGGAAAACGGGGGTTGAAAATGCACCACCGGTTTACCACGAACACGAAGGAACGTCGCACCCGCGGCGTCGCCTCTTTCATAGTTTCAATTCAATTCGCCTGGAAGGCTAGAACTAAGCCGCTAACTTCTAGGCAGCTGGACACGGCGATCCAGCACAGTGAGCAGGCGCACGGCCGAGGGCGCCGGCCGTGCGCAGTGGGATTGCC
>JBAPOI010000934.1:0-2270 GCA_049279555.1 Candidatus Sulfotelmatobacter sp. | reverse complement strand
TCCATGGGACGAGTTATGGCTCGCCTGCGAATAGGGTAAAGTTACTTCGGGACCGGCACGGCCAACATTCGACGAGATGGCAGCCAAACAAGCGCCGGATTTGAGCATCGAAAGCAGCACGGTTTCGGAAGGTTGGAGGAAACGGTGAATCGGAAAACGAAATTCGCAGTCCCATGGATATTGTTCTCGCTCGCCCTGTTGACCGCTGCCGCGGCTGTGGCTGCGGCGGGTCCGGGATACAAACTGGCGAAGACTTACAAAATCGATGGCACGGGCGGCTGGGACTACTTGATTGCGGATGCTCCGGCGCGCCGTCTTTATATTTCGCGGTCGACGCATGTCATCGTGGCCGATCTTGATTCCGGCAAAACGGTTGGCGACATTCCAGACACGCCGGGGGTTCACGGCATCGCGCTTGCGCCCGAGATGGGCCGCGGTTTCACCAGCAACGGCCGGGAAGGCACGGTCAGCATTTTCGATCTCAAGACACTCGCAACCAGCAACAAGGTAAAGGTGGGCCAGAATCCGGACGCGATTCTTTACGACCCGGCAACGAAGCGGGTATTCACTTTCAATGGCCGGAGCCAGGATGCAACCGCACTCGATGCGGAGAAGGGCACCGTGCTGGGCACGATCAAGCTTGACGGTAAGCCCGAGTTTGCGGCGAGCGACGGCAAGGGCGAGATTTTCGTGAACATCGAAGACAAGAACGAACTGACAGCGATCGATACCAACAAGCTTGAAGTGAAAACGAAGTGGCCGCTCGCGCCGTGCGAATCTCCCTCCGGCTTGTCGATGGATCGGAAGAATCGACGTCTGTTTATCGGTTGCGATAACAAGATGATGGCAGTCGTGGACGCCGACACCGGCAAGGTTCTGGCGACGCCGGCGATTGGCGACGGGGTGGACGCGACCGCATTCGACGATGAGACCGGGTTGGCGTTTGCTTCGTGCGGCGAAGGCGTGCTGACGGTGGTGCGCGAAGAATCTCCCGACAAATTCAGCGTAGCCGAAAATATTCCCACGCAGAGCGGCGCGCGAACGCTGGCACTTGATGCCAAAACGCACAACGTAATCGTGGTGACCGCGAAGATGGGGCCGCCGATTCCCGCTACTCCGGACAATCCTCGTGGCCGTAATATTCTGCCGGACAGCTTTGTGGCTCTCGTTTACGGCAAATGACTTCCGGCAAAATGAAGCGCCTTCAGAATTGGCGGCGAAATATTCCCTGGCTTGGAGTGGCGGCAGGTCTGCTTCTGGCGCAGTGCGCGGTGCGCCCTTGCGCCGCCTACTCCGTGCTGACGCACGAGGAAATTGTCGATCTGGCGTGGAAGGACCAGCTTCAACCACTGCTTAAGAAGCGCTTTCCCGCCGTAACGGACGACGATTTGAAAAAAGCCCACGCTTTCGCTTACGGCGGGTCTGTGATGCAGGACATGGGTTATTACCCGTTCGGCAATAAATATTTCAGCGACCTCACGCACTATGTGCGCAGCGGCGATTTCGTCGTCAATTTGGTGAAGGAGGCGTCCGACGTCAACGAGCTTGCCTTCGCGCTGGGCGCTCTGGCTCATTATTCGGCCGACAACTGCGGGCATCCCACGGTGAATCAGGCCGTCGGCATCGAATTTCCCAAGCTCCGCAAAAAGTACGGCGACGTGGTGACTTACGAGGATAATCCCAAAGCGCACATCCGGACCGAATTTGGGTTCGACGTAACCCAGGTCGCAAAAAACCGTTACACCTCCGACCGCTATCACGATTTCATCGGCTTCGAGATTTCGAAACCCGTGCTGGAACGGGCATTTCAGGATACTTACGACATTCCTTTGAGCGATGTGATCTCGAATGAAGACTTGGCCATCGGAACATTTCGGCGCGCGATCAGCAACGTGCTGCCTGAGATGACTCGCGTCGCCTTGACGGCACGCCGTCAAGAGTTCGTGAAGGAGACGCCGAACTTTCGTGCGCGCCAGTTTCGTTACTACCTGTCGCGCACGGACTATCAAAAAGAATGGGGCAAGGGTTATCGTCGGCCGGGCTTCGGAACGCGTCTCCTCGGCTTCTTTCTCAGGTTTGTTCCCAAGATTGGACCGTTCAAGGCGCTCGATTTCAAGATTCCTACCCAGAAGACGGAAGACCTGTACATCGCCAGCGTAGACCGCACGGTGGAGAACTATACGAAGCTCGTCCAGGAAACGAACGCCGGGAAACTGCAGCTTGCCGACACCGACTTTGACACGGGTCGCGAAACACGCGCGGGTGAGTAC
>JBAPOI010000933.1:0-8438 GCA_049279555.1 Candidatus Sulfotelmatobacter sp. | reverse complement strand
ACTGCTCCAGATCGGCAGAAACTTTCCCCGGAAGGGAGAATCGCCGTGCATATTCGCCCCAGCCAGGTTAATTCGAATATTCAAGTGGATGCGATGTACGCTGCGGAAAAGGCGGCAGCGAAGCAGGAAGCGGAGCGCACCAGAAAGAAACTGATGAAGGCTGCTTCCAAACTGGCGGGAGAAAGGGATCCCGGAGAAGCCTCCATTGTAGAAATCGGAGCGCGGGAAGAATCGGGAGAGGAATCCAGCCAGCAAAAGCAACAAGATAAGATCGAGCAGCAAAAACTGAAGGACGAGACGGATTCACATGAGGCAGAGAGATATCTCTCGGACTGGGCCTAGTTTGATGCGGGATTGATCCAACCCCAAGTCATTTCGTGCGCTCGCCACCAAGAACGAACCCTGGCTAGGGGGGAGGAATCTGGACCATGGTCAAGAGCGTGGCTCCCGGCCCAGCGAAGGGCGAACCGAGTATGGGGGTGAGCGCGCCGCTGCTGGAATTGATGGTGAACGCTTGAATGCCGATGGGGCTAGCGACGTAGAGAAGCTGACCGAGGAAATCAGTAGCCATCGATAAGCCCACAGTCGCGAGAGGAGAACCAGAAAGCGGAGTGAGCACACCACTGCTCGAATTAATGCTATAGCCGGAGATTGAGTCAACGTTGAGAGCGTAAAGAAAGTTATTAGCGATGATGATCGAGATAGGGCTGTTCCCGGCTGCAAAGGGAGAACCCGGCACTAGGGAGAGGGCTCCGGTGCCGCTAACAATAGAGAATGCGGCGATCTGATTCGTGAGGGGCAGCGTGGTGTAGACGTACGACCCGTTGTCGGCGATGCCGGTAGGCAAGCTATCGCCTTGCCCTGAAATTGCAAATGGCGAGCCCGGTACTTGAGTTAACGCTCCAGTGGACCCGATCGTGAAAGCCAAGACGCCGCCCGGGGGATCGGCGTCCGAAGCATAGAGGAATCCGCCGGAGGGATCGACCACGAGCGAAAAACCGGCCTCCAGAACGGTGGGAGATCCTGAAAGCGCGGTAGGAGCCCCGGCTGCGGTCACGGCGAACATGTCGATTGTGCCGGCATCGGCGGCATATAGAAGACTATTTCCCGGGGGCGAGCCCAGATCCCCCGGCGGTGCGGCCAAAACTCCGGGAAAACTGGGGATTCCGGTTGAGAAGGGTGATCCCGCAAGAGAAGCGAGCGCACCGGTTGCCTGGTTGATGGAGAAGCCATCGATTTGAGCGTTGTGGCTGTCGGAGGCATATAGAAACTGGTTGCTCACGGCGGTGAGGCCGAGGCCCGCGGAAGGACCTGGCACGGAGCCGATCGAGGTTAGCGCGCCACTGCTGTGATCCACGCTAAAGGCCAGGATCTGGCTTCCAATCTGGCCGCCAGTGCTGGTGATGGCGGCGGAGTAGAGGAATTCGGGACCGGGTTGGACAGGACAGGCGGCAGTGCCTGAGCCGCAGATGCAGGTGGAATTATCGCTGCCGCTGGAGGCGTTGCAAGCGATGCGTGAGTTGCTGCCGCAGGAGGTCAGGGCCAACAGCAGCGTGCCGACGGCGAAGAGTCCGGCAGGAATGCGAAGAACTTTGGCCGGCATAGGCGTCTCCAGTAGAGAGAATGATAGTAGCCGAGGGATGAAACGAATCGTCCGGTTGCACACTTTCTAGACTGTCACAACCCGGGATGCATTAAAAAGTTTCTCCGTACAAGAAGAAGAGTGGTCATTGCCAACGGCGCAGGAGCATTTCGAGGATTTCGGCGGCTGCTGAGATCTGGGCCAGCTCGTTTGTGGCCAGCGACGCGAGACGGACGGCGAGATAGGCGATGCGGCGTTGGCGTCCTTGTTGGAGGAGGCGTGTGCCTTTGGCGGTCGGAACGATGTGCAGGCAGCGTGCATCGTGAGGATCGCGGGTGATTGCAATCAGATGGCTGCGTTTAAGGCAGGAGACAATGCGGCTCATGGTGGGTGGTTTGATCTGCTCGGCGGCTGCGAGTTCACCGAGCGTTTTGGGGCCGGCAAAAACCAGCACGGAGAGGGCGGAGAGCTGCGCCGGGCCAATGCCGGTGGCCACATCCTGCCGGCGGACTCGGCGCAGCAAGTGGATGGCGGCGGAATGCAGGCGGTCGGCGGCTGCGACGGTCTCGGGCGGAGGCATGATCGCTTCGGGTGGCGGCATCATTGCATCGCTCCCGGCTTCTTGCTGCGCGATCTTTTTTCGCTTGACTCCGGACATGTAATATAGTTAGCTATGCTAACTAATATTGCAGTGGAGGTCAAGGAAATGAGCGCAACGGCAACCGGAATTGGAATCACACGGCTTGGGCAGGTCGCCATCAATGCGAAAGACGTGGAACGTGCGGCGGTTTTTTACGAAGAGAAGCTGGGGTTGAAGCTGCTTTTCAAAGCGCCGCCGGGGCTGGCATTTTTCGACTGTGGCGGAGTGCGGCTGATGCTGGACAGGGCGGAGAAGCCGGAGTTCGATCATCCCAGCTCGGTTTTGTATTTTGCCGTGCCCGATATTCAGGCGGCCTACGCCAAGCTGAAAGACAGCGGAGTCCGCTTTGAGGACGAGCCGCACCTGATCGCAAAAATGCCCACGCACGATTTATGGATGACGTTCTTTCGGGACTCCGAGGGAAATCTGCTGGCGCTGATGAGTGAAGTGGCGCGTTAGTGTGCGATACACTTCGCAACATGTATCGGGTGCCTACCAATAGCGCGAGGTCGTGCCACATCGGTCATTCGTGCGCGTTCGAGGCGATTTTCGATTGCCTATTGACGGGCGGTGATTGAAAATTCTTGTGGCAGCCAGTCATGAGGGAACCACCACCTTCGCTTTCGGCGTCAGGCTTTGGCAGCGCATGGTTCGCGATGTGCCTGGCGTTCGCGCTGCACATTGTGGACGAAGCCACGACCGGCTTTCTTGCTGTGTACAACCCGACCGTAATCATTCTGCGGCAGCGGTGGGACTGGTTTCCCATGCGGGCGTTCGAATTCCGCGAATGGCTAGTTGGGCTGATCGTAGTCTGCGTGGTGCTGTTTTGTCTGACGCCGGTAGCAGCGCGGGGAATGCGAGGCTTGCGGTCACTTGCATGGGGCTTTGCCGTGATCATGCTCTTAAACGGGCTCGGCCATACCCTATTCACGATTCTAGGACACACGGTTGGAGCGGTGACTTTTCCCCGTCCGGCGCCGGGCTTCTATTCTTCGCCGTTCTTACTCCTGGGATCGCTTTGGTTGATGGTTCGGCTGCGGCGCACGGCGCGAGTGGATTTTCAGCTTCCGAGCGTTTATTGAGTTGGCGCGGAGCTTTCGCAGAGTTTCGATGATGGCGGAGAGGCTCCTACGCGCGCAGGTATGCACAACGCCGATCCTGCTATCATCTTTTTCGGAGCTTAGCAGTATGGAAGACGAAGAAGAACTTCCTTATATTTCCGGTACAGGAGAGGGACTTATGGAAGAAGGACCGGGTTCGCACACGAGTGCGCGCCGCAATGAAGATATCGCGCTCGATCTGATGAAGTTTGTCGCAATGACCACAGGGTACGGGCGGACTACATCGTCCGGTGTGGGTTTTCAAGGTACGGGGTCGGCTTCGAAGCCTGAGGAGTACGCGACGCAACTGCTGGAGTTGTACGGGCAGTGTCTGAGTACGGTTGGGGGTAAGAAGTAGTAAGTACCGAGTACCTGGTACCCAGTATGAGCCTCCGACAGCAACTTTGGATGTGGTTAATGCAGACTCTTTCGAGCCCCGTCCGCCAAATGCCATTGGCTTCGCGACTATAGAAGCCGTCACTCGTAAAGAAGAACCGCAGCCCGTAGACCGCGGTTCCTTGATTTCGATACCACCCTCTAGCGACGGCCTTTCTTCGCTTTCTTCTTGGCCTTTTTTGCTGGCTTTTTGGCCGCTTTCTTTTTTGCGGGCTTCTTCGCGGATTTTTTCTTTGCCGGCTTTTTGGCCGCTTTCTTCTTGGCCGGGGCTTTTTTCGCTGGTGCTTTCTTTTTGGCAGGCGGTTTCTTGGGACCGCCACCGCCGCCGGATGTTGGCTTGGGTGCGGGTGGCGGAGTAGACATCATAGGCTCTTTCATTTCCGGCTCCGGCACGCCGGATTCTTCTTCCTCTTCTTCTTCCTCTTCGAAATCTTCTTCAAGGGACTCGCTGTAAGCGCCGGTATCGCCGAATTCATCTTCTTCGTCACGTCCGTAAAGCGTGGGATCGTCGATCGTCATTTTTCCTCCTGATCTTAGTTGGCATCTGCGTTTGGCATCTGGCGCAAAAGGGCCGCTCAAGGTTGCCGGACACGAGAAATTAAAAGACCACCAGAAACTTATTCTCAAACGGCGCGCGATTATAGCACGACGTTTAGTGCAAACCGCAAGGGCCGTTATCACACAGGCCTGTCTATCCTGTTAACACAGCGACGGTGCGAATGGAAGAAAATTTTTGACGCAGGGATTAGTCGTCGTTGCTCGGGCGGATAGAAGGCTCCTAAGCAGCGAACGCCCCCGAAGGAGCGTCCGCTGTCACAGTGACTTACTCTCAGGGCTGGTCTAGTTGAACGGAACCGCCGGAAGTACGGGAGTTCCCTCGGCGCGGACGGCCTCCAGAGTCGAAGGATTGATCCCTAAGGCGCGAAGAATGGTAGGCGCCACCTGGGCGGTGCCCACTCCGGCGCTCACCGTCCTGGATTGGAAGGTTGGGAAAGAAAGCAGCAGAACGACATTCGTGTCGTCGTGGGAGAACCCGCCGTGCTCCTCCTGTTTCGCGGTGCTGCCGGAGTATGTAACGCCGACATTCGGGGTCACGATGATGTCCGGTGTGCGGGGGTCGTTGGTTGGGTTGTTGTAATTCAGCGAAAGCGATGGGCCGTAGTAGATCTGCCCGAGCCCCACTCCGGTCGTAGTGGATGGGTTCGCTTCGATGATTGCGACGGCGGCGTCAGTATTGGCGGAGCTGGCCAGCCAGAGCAGCGAGACATCATCTTCCGTTGGGCCAATGCCGGTGGGGTTGTTGGTTGACTCCGAAAATGGAAGGTAACCCGCATTGGAGAGCAGGGTAGCGGGGGACGTGCCATTGATGGTCTGACCGACGTAGCGGCTGGGATCGATGGGCGATTGACCGTGTTTGGCGGTGATTACGATCAGCGTCGAACTCAGGAGCCCTTGTTTCTGCAGTTCGCTGACGAATGCTGCAATCGAGGCGTCGACGAACTGGAATTCGCCTAGCAGCGCCGCGCTGGGGGTAGCTTGAGCATCCAGATATCCGCCGGTTGTCTTGTTGCTCGCTTCAATGAGCTTCTGGCCCACGCTGAGCGCTTGGAAGTTCATGCCGAAGATGGTGGGAACCTTGGTCTGCTTGGTACGGAGATGGTTCCAGCCGTCGATTTCGTTCAGGATCGCGTTCACCTTCAAAGTGTCGTAGCACTGAATGTTCTGGAAGCTGTTGGTCCAGGCTGTCGGGTCGGCTTCGCTATCGACGATGCTGGTGCAGTTGACGCCGGTGGGTGTGGTGACCCCGGGAAGGCCGATTACGGTGGAGTTAATTTCAGGCGAGTAGAAGTCGTCGAGCGCACTCGGTCCGATGCCGGAAGCGACGGAGGCGTAGGCAGGGTGCTTGTCGGACCAGGCTGCGTATCCGCCAGCGGCGTGAATCACGCTGAAAATGCTGTTGGCGCGGACGAAATCCCACGGAAAAACAGGTTTGCACCCTGTGCTGGGGTTGCGAACCAGTCGCGCGGAATCGATGGAGGCGAGGCCGCCGTCGGTGAGCACCGCGCCGGGAGCGCCGCCGTTCACCTTCGTCTTGTCAATGTCAATGCCTTCTTCATACTCAGTGGTTGTACCCGTTGGCGCTCCAAAGGGGGTGCAGGGGCCGGCACCGAGGCCGTTGCCGGTGGTTTGCGCGGGAGCGGAGTAACTCCTGGAATAAGCAACGTCGTAATAAACCCCGGTGAAGGCCGGGCTTCCGCCGGTGACTATGGCGGTCAGGCCAGGGAAGGAATCCGAAGGTTTCGAAGTGCTGGCGGAAACGTAGTTGATTCCTGTTGTGCTGAGAGCAGCAATCGCCGGGCAATAAGGTTGGCCGTTGTTGGCGGTGGTGATGCCGTTGGCGCAGTTCAGGAAATCGACCGCGTGCATGCCGTCGATGCTGATGAGCAAAACGCGCTGAATAGGGTTGGTGCTGGAGGTCTGAGCGGATGCTGCCGCAGCGGCCAGCATTAGAGCTAAAAGAGACACGCCGACGCGAAGTCTGCGAGTGGGATTCATGAGTTACTCCTTGGAGGATTATTGAGACGCTTTTCCAGAACTAGCAGCGAGGAATTAATAACAAGTTACAGCGAGATTAATTAGGCGTTAAAAACAAGGCTGGACCTGACGGCGGAAGTCTGACTAAGGCGCGCGTCGTAGCTGGCTTGCGCTAGCGGATCAACTGATGAACGCCCATGGCCAGGCCGACGAGAACTAAAGCTACAGCGATAAGAACGAACCGGGTCTGGAGGAGTTGTCGTTGAACCTTGTTCATAGAACGATCTTACTCCAAAGGCCATGACCCGAGGGCATGAATTCAAACACTCGAAATCCACAAGTGAACGTTATTGACGGGGCTGCACGATCAGAATCATGCCGGGGCGCAGAGTGGCGACGTTGCTGTTGTTGCGCTTCAACGCAGCGACGGTGGTCTTGTAAGTGGTAGCGATCGAGTATAAGGTCTCGCCAGACTTTACTTTGTGGCGTAGCACGCTGGCTCGATCCGACTCGCTTTCGTCTGAAGCATCTTCGCCGGCAGCCTTGTCGGACTGACCGGCGGGAGCTTTTGTGTTGGCGGTTTGAACGGGCTTGTGCGCGCGCGTGGCCGATTTGGCCGATGCGGTTTCGCTGTTGGGTGTGACCGGGACGTGAAGGGCAAGGACGGTGCGTCCATGAAGGCTGTTGCTGCGCAGGCCATTCCAGCGACGGACCATCAGAGCCGGAACGCCGAAATTCTCGGCGACGGTTTCAACCGTGTCTCCCTTGCGAACCTTATAGCGCATGATCCGCCGCGAGTACGTGGCATTTTCGCTGAGGGGGTGTTTGCTGGGGGCGATCGGAATTACGACCCTCGCATCGGCTTCGAGTTGCGACCCATCGAGGTGGTTGGCTTCTGCAATCGATTTCGCAGTCAGGTGATAGGTTCGGGCAAGGGAAGCCAACGTTTCGCCAGAGTGCACGGTGGGATAGCGCCACCACAAGCGCATTCCAGACGGAATTGCGGCGATGGTGGTTTGATATTGTTCTTTCGTTCCGGCGGGCAGATGCAGTTCGAACGCGCCTTCTTTTGGCGTGCTCAGCCGCAAAAGGCTCGGATTCAGTTGCTGCAACTGGGCCGGAGTCGAGTCGACGCAATCAGCGACCAGGCGCAAATCCACAGGGTAGTTGATGGTTACCTTGTCAAAGATCAGTGAATCGTCCATCGAGACATCATCGAAACCGTAGTGCGAAAGATTCTTGGTCACGATGGTGACAGCGAGGATGATGGGAACGTAGTTGCGCGTTTCTTTGGGAAGAACGTTGCGCCGATAGAGCTCCCAGAAATCGGCGTAGCCGGTACGGCGGACGGCGGCTTGCACGGTTCCCGGGCCGGAGTTATAGGCGGCCATGGCGAGATACCAGTCGCCAAACTCGGCGTAAAGATCTTTCAGGTGGCGGGCGGCGGCTCGAGTGGATTTTTCAGGGTCCTGGCGGTCGTCGACCCACAAGCTGTGCTGCAGTCCGTAACCGCGACCGCGGCTGCCCATGAATTGCCAAATGCCACGGGCGCCAGCCCGAGAAACAGCGGTTGGCTGGAATCCGGATTCAGCCTGAGCCAGGTAGATCAAATCCTGCGGAACGCCTTCCTGCTTCAAGATTGAAACCATCATGTCGTGGTAGCGACCGGAGCGGGCAAAGGCACGCTCGAAGGTACCGCGTCCACGATTGGAGAAATAGCTAATGTACCCCGCGACCTGGTCGGTCATCATCAACGGGAGGTCGGAGTGAGTAGACTTGATTTCCGCTTGCGCCTTCGCTTTTACATTGGGATCGGCTGCCGGCACAATGCCGTTGGTTTCGTCGATGGGAGCGGGCTCCGCCTTTTGTCCTTCGGAATCCGCCGTCAAGTCGCCGAGATCCAAGCGATTGACGCCGTCCACTACGCGGTCAAACTCTTTTGCAAGGCGATTGTCGGAACGAATGTCGAGCTTGCTCTCCAATAAAGCGTTAAAGGCGTTGTCGAACTCCTGCTTGGCGGAGTCCTTGCGTCCCACCTGATAATCGGCCAAGCCGGCTTGAAAATCCGCCTCCACTTTGGAGACTAGATCTGCGACCGAATCAGAAGCTGTCGACGTGGGCTGGGACTCTGTTTTCTCCACTTTCTCCACAGCCGACGGAATTTGATCTTCGATCTGCGCTTGGC
>JBAPOI010000932.1:0-4469 GCA_049279555.1 Candidatus Sulfotelmatobacter sp. | reverse complement strand
GGTGTTGTTTGCGGGAGCGGCTGCGACCGGCGTCGGCAGTTCGCTCAGCGGCGCTGCCGCCGAGCCGCTGCCGGTCGATCCGTGGAGTATGGGGCCCGGGGAAAAAATCCCGGCATATGGCGTGCCCGTGAAGTACGAGAACAAGGTCGTGCGCACGCTCACCAATCCGAACGGCGAGCCGCGCACTCAGCAGGCCCGCACTCCGCACCACCTGCTCAACGGCACGATCACCCCGAACGGACTGCACTTCGTGGTGGCGCGCACCGGCTTTCCCGATATCGATCCGGCCAAGCACCGCCTAGCCTGGATTTCCACGGCGTATAATTAGCCTAACATTCTTTGCGTTTTCAGCACTATTGGACGAGGCGGAGGGCGCGACCATTCCACCACGGGACGGCAACGGGTTTGTCGATCAGGCCGGAGGCGAGGACGATGGGCAGGTGGGCTCGTCGGTGGAAGCGCACCGTAATCTCGGTTTTGGTGATGGCGACGTCGGCCGGCATATCGATGAGGTCGCGGAAGATTTGACGCGCCTGAGCATCATCGTAGCCGCGCATGCGGTGTGCCATCAGGCGATAGAGGCCTGATGCGATGACGAGGAGCGCCATGTCGAAATCGACCTTGAAGCCGACCGATGAAGAGAGCGCATCGATGTGGAAGAAGCGCACAGCGTCGGATAGCGCGTTCTCGATGAGCATGCGCTTGGCATAGCGGGTGATGATCGTCTTAGCGGTGGACTTGGCGTCGTTGGTGAGCAGGATGGTGGGCTCGTCGTGGCCGAGATCGGTGATGAAGAACTGGCGGAAGGTGCGTTTGTGCGGACGAGCCTTCTGTTCGTAGACGCGCGGGGTGCGATGCTTGCGGCTGGATATCTCAAGGGTGACGGTGCGCCAAGCCGATGGCGGTAAGTTGTCGATCTCGGCGAGGAGGCTTGGCGAGCGTCGCCGCAGGGTGATGAAGGTGATTCCGGCCGCATCGAGCCGATCGAGGCCATCGTAGGTCGTGAGCTTGGAATCGAAGACGAGGTGTTGCGGCAGGCGGCCGTACTGACGCTTCCAGAAGGCGATGAAGCGAAACACCTCCTCGGCCTCCTCGCCCTTGCGGATGTCGGCGTTCGAATAACAAAATACCTGGCTGTCGGCGTTCTGGGCCAGGAAGGTGAGGATGCTGGGCTGGCGGCGGCTGCGCTTGGACAAATAGTGCGATTCGACCTGCGGGTGCTCGCCGAAGTAGGGCACGGAGTGGAAGTCGAGGTTGAGGGACTCGCCGGCCAAAAGGGTCTCTCCGGTCAACTGACCGTGCCACAGTCCGAGCAGGCGGGAGACCTTCTGCGGGGTGATACGCGAGGAATATTCCGACAGGAAGCTCTTCTTGGGCATGGCGTTGAGCCCGCAGAACAGCGCCAGCCCTTCATCGGCGACGAGCGCCATGACGTGGCTCTTGCGTTCGATCGACCATAGCTTGAGCGCGAGCGAGGCCCGCAGGGCGTGGCCGGCCGGGATCATGCCGGAGCCAGGGAGCTTGGCGCCGAGCGCCAAGGCGTCGCCGTCGAGACGCACCAGATCGTGCACGAACAGGAACAGGCCTCCGACCCGCGTGGTGAACTCGCGGGGCGCGAGGACGAAGTCATGGACATTGGCGACGGCCTCGGCATCGGGCCGCACCCGGATCGGTCGCTCTTCGTCACGCCGGCGCGGCAGGGGCGCAAAGCCCTCCTGGGCGAGAACCTCGCGCACCGCGGTTGCGCTCAGCGGCGTGCCCTGCTCCTTGAGAGCCTGGCTGATCTCGTAGATCGAGTAGTTCCGCTTGCGCAGCGCCACGATCTGCTCGTGGGCACGGCTCTTCTTGGGTTGCTCGCGCGGCCCGGTGCGAGCTGTTGCGAAGAATTCTGGCAGCTCGCCGCGGCGAAAGGCGTGGCACAGCACACGGAATGCGCCCGGCGAGTAGCCGAAGCGCTCTGCCGCCTCCGCCGACGTCAGTTCCTCCACGAAGAAGGCGCGCAAAGCCTCATACTGGCGTTGGCGAGGCGTCGCCGGCTCCTCGAAGAAGCGGCAACAGTCCGTTAGCGAATAGGGTGCTCCGATCACCACCTATGCACGGTCACACATACCAGATATGGTGTCAAGCGCAAATTGTGTCGCAAATCCTACGACTGCGATGAAATCTCAGTGCCCCAGCGCTTTCCGTGAGATTACGGAAACCGATCAGCTTAGCAGGGCGTTAATGATGGAGGGCAAGTGACGACGCAAAAATCTGCTATCAAAATACTATTTTCGCTAATGGCTTTTGGCAAAATGCCGAGTCAACTGAATCCCTTAGCCTAGAGCGACTGCAAGGCGACGTTAGCGGAATTCCGCGCCGTGTCGCGGTAGGAGCGCGAGTTACCCCGCGCCCCCCGCACGGATCCGTACGTGCACCTTTATGCATACGGCTCTTACCTCGGGTGCCTGACGGCGAAACGCTGGTTGGGCCAGGGATGAAGGATTCGCGGCTTTGGGAGCCAGTCGTCCGCCAGCTTCGCCATTCGAGCCCAGGTGAGACCGCCTTTTTGGCTGCGTCGGCTGAGTGTCCGGCGCCAGCGTTCGGTGATCTCCGCTCGAAAGGCCCCCAGCGCATCCCAGTTGGTTGGGACTGCGTGGTAGTTGAAGAAGCCGGTGATGACTTGCTTCAGCCATTTACCTTGTTCGGGTATCGACTGATGCATCCGCCGTCGCAGTTCCCCCGCAACCTCCTTGATCTTCGCCTGCATGCGGTCGCGACGGGTCCTCCGCTTGAGGAGGAATTTGCCCCCTCGCGACTTGCCGCAGATAAAGGACATACCGAGGAAGTTGAAGGTCTCCGGTTTGCCGAGGCCGCGCTGCTTGCGGTTGTTCGCCGCGTGGCGTCCAAACTCAATCAGGCGGGTCTTTTTCGGATGTAGCGACAGTGAAAACTCTTGCAGCCGGTCGCGCATCGCATCCCAGAAGCGTCGGGCATCGGTTTCTTGTTCAAAACCGACCACGATATCGTCCGCATACCGCACGATGATCATGTCGCCCGTGGCGTCGCGCCGTCGCCAGCGTTCCGCCCAGAGATCGAAACTGTAGTGCAGGTAGGCGTTGGCCAGAAGCGGCGATATCACCGACCCCTGTCCGGTGCCCTTTTCACTGACCGTAACGACTCCATCTTCGAGAATGCCCGCCTTGAGCCATTTCTGGATCAAGTGGAGGATGCGCGGGTCGGCGATCCGATGCTCCAGGAATCTAATCAACCACGACTGGCTGACTTCATCGAAAAAGCTTTGGACGTCGACCTCGAGTATCCAGTTCACCTTTGTGCTGGTGATCCCGACCACCAAGGCGTCCAGCGCATCGTGCTGGCTGCGCTTGGGGCGGAACCCATACGAAAAGCCGAGGAAGTCCTCCTCGTAGATCGTATTCAGCACCGCGGCAGTCGCCCTCTGGACGATCTTGTCTTCGAGGGCGGCAATCGCGATTGGACGCTGTCGGCCGTCTGGTTTTGGAATGTACAGTCGACGGCTCGGCTGTGCCCGATACGCTCCTCTGTGGACCCGATCGTGCAGGTCTTCGATATTGCGACCGAGGTCTGCCTCGTAGTCCTGCCACGTCAGGCCGTCCACCCCGGGCGCAGCGTCCTTCTTAATTTCGAAGAACGCCAGCCTGAGCAGTCCGACACTGATGTGGTGGAAGAGCGTGGTGAACTTTTCCTTCTTCCTTTGCTTCGCAGCTTGCCGTATGCGTCCCAGCGCCTGTGACACACTCTCCCGTTCCTGAGCCCGGCGCGTGCTTTGCTGATCCGCATTCCCCTTGGTCCCTGCCCTTTGCTCCACCAACTCCGCAGCGGATCGCTCCGCCTTGTTCGCCGGCTTCACAGCTCTTACGGCAGAGTCCGACTTCCCACGTTCGTGCATCATCGGCTTCGGCTCCTCGCCTTCCCGATGCGGGCCAGGGCGTAACATTGCCGCTGGTCAATCGTGGGACCTCCCAACTTCCGATGCATTCCTTTTGCGCGTGACGTGCTCTTAGACCCCGGCAGGATGGCAGTGCCTCGCATATCGGCCTTGCTCATGTTGCGTTCGACTATTTCCACGGTCTCCGCTCCTGCGACATGCCTATTTCGTGGCTCGATCACAAACCCCACGCAATTGCTGTGTACGCTTCGTGGCCGGCGTTACCGTCGGCTCACGCAACACTTGCTACCGGGCGGCCCGCTACGGCCTTACCCGGGCCGGTCTTGCACCGGCTGGACTGCACCAGCTTTTGTTGGCGCCTTCGGAAATCCAGGCTAGGAATTTGCGCTGCTCGCCGTTGGTCTGATGGACGATGACTTCAATACCGCCGAATTTGCCGAGGCCGAAACCGTCGATACCATAACCGGCTCCGACAACGAGCACGTCGTCGTCTGATCTTATGGGATGCTTCGGGTCGTGAAGCTTGTCATGCTTGTATGCATTTGCCACGGCGCAGATG
>JBAPOI010000931.1:0-2755 GCA_049279555.1 Candidatus Sulfotelmatobacter sp. | reverse complement strand
GCGGTCACGCTCCGAAAGAAGAGCGGCGAGGATTGCTGTTGTGTCCATTCGTTCTCCGTCAGCAGCGCTGGGGGATTCAGTCTCTGCGGCTGTGGGCGCTGGTGCTGGTTGTTGGCAAAAGTTCCTCGGGGATAGTAGCAGGATCAGGTACTCGGCACAATATTCATTGGCGTATGGGACAGGGTGTGATGCTTCGGCATGGATTCCAAGGTGAGCCGTCTGGTTTCCGTCACCAAGAACCTGCCGTTGTCGAACGCCCTTGATGTTTACGAAATGGCGACCGACCAGGAGAAGGAACAACTCAAGCCCGTCCTACTGCGGAAGGTAGCAGCCTACCAGAAGACGGAACGCATGAAGCAGACCGCTTTGGAGCGGCAGAGGATGGATGCGAGGTTGGCGAAGCTGGGGGAGACCCCTTCAATGTCCAATTAGAATTTTCATCATTCGCCCGACGCCGATCCCAAACAGAGAAAGCCATCCGACAATAAATAGGATCGGAACCGATAAAACCAATACCTTGTATGGAATGCAAGTCGGCTTCGCTTCTAATTGAGATGCGAAGTCAAAAGGACTGGGGGCGACCTTCTCTTCCACCTTCCGAAGGCTGTCCCACCAGTGGCGCACATACATATACGTTTTATATGTGCTCACAAACCAGATTGCGGTTAAAAGAAACCCGCCAATAGAAAAACCGATTCCAGCCCAAATCGATAGAGGGTCTTTACTGCTTACCAGCAACCAACAACCGCCGATGGCGGCGGTTTCGAATGCGGAAAAATAGCTGCTTCGTTGCCATGAAGAATCCACCTGCGAACGCCAAGTTTCAACGGCGATCTTATAAATCTCCAGCAACTCCTTTGAGTTTTGACTGTCATTGCTCATTTAACTTCCTACCTCAAAGATCATCAGACTAAGATCGTCAGGTCTTTTTCCCGATCCCGCCCAGACGGATCATCCCAAGTAAATTTAATTGTCAACGAGCGTTGAGAGTTCATCGCCTTTATAACCGGGAAACCTAGGCTCTGATTTGGCTCTAATGCGGGAATAAGACTATCGGCATAAACGACTAGGTGATCCAACTCTCCGGGGAGTTGCAGGCGAACATTGGTCGCCGTGGCTTTTCCACTGTTAGAAACCTTGAGGCGATGATGATGAATATCACCTGCTTCTTTGACAATTTCGGCGGAGATATCAGCTTGCTTTTGCAGTAAAGCGGTATCCTCTTCCTTGGCGATGAGGAGTCGGGTTAACTTGTCCTGCCGTTTGCTAAAAATGATCGTCACCGCTATCGAAAGTGCAGATAGAAACAGGGCAACGGTTGCAATCACATCACTGAAGCCGATGTGAAAATTCATCTAGGAAGCCCTCCGCTTTTTCGGGTATCCATGTATAGGCGTGCTCCTTCAATCGTAAAGAGTAAAAACAGCAACTTGCGTCCGTCAACTTTAGACCACAACAGCGCTTTTTGGAGCCTTCAACGTGTGTGCCGCCGCAAGCCCCTGAAGAGTCCTTGCTCCATCAACGGCGTCGTGCGGAATCAGCAGGTACGACCACGGCTTCCCGCCCACTTGCCTTTCGTGAGCTGTCGCATACTCGCACCACTTCACCGCCGCTTTTGCTTTGTCCTTGACCTCATCTGTCGCCATGTCCTTGACGGCTTTTGTTTCGCAGATCAGTTTGGCAGTTTTGGTTTCGACAACAAAGTCCGGCTCATACGGCACATCGCCCCGGTAGTAAATGTGGAAAGCGTCCTTGCCGGGTTTGAACCACTTCACTACCTCGTTAATATCGTCTTCCAGCAACACGGCGAAACGGCGTTCCGTGTCGGAGTGGAATCGCTGCGTTAAATACAAGCAGCGTTTGAATCCACCGAAGACCATTCCCTTGATCAGTAGCTTTTCTTCAACCGGAACTCGAACATCTCTGGGATTTTCGCCAACAGGAATCGAGCCGCTCCCAGTGCGCAGTGTCGTGAATCCTTTGGTGACGTGGGCTTCGTACTCAGCCGCCTTTTCCTCGTAGTGCTCCTGCATCTGTGCGTGGATGATGTTCACAAGCTGCGATTGGTGATATTGCAGAACATTCCTGACATCATCGTCGCTGGGCAGATATGACTGAAGATGTTTCACAACCTCCCCTGCAAGCCTGTAAAGGAGGTCGGCGTGCTCGTCGTAGCTCACATCGTCAAAATCGACCAACCCACGAATGAGGTAATCTTCCAGTTTTTCTTCAGGAACAATTCCATCTCCGCTGATCAGGCGATACCGGACATTGTCGTTCAGGTGGGCAATTAGAATGTCCTTGGCGACGGGCTGGAGATGGACGCCCTTAAGGTCGAGATCGAAGTCACGGTATCCAGCAACCACCACACCCTTGGGCAATACCACAATCTTTGGAATATCAATGGTGTTCTCGATGTAGAGATCGACCGTCTTCGCTACCACTTCCGCCACATTAACTTGCTCTGTTACACCAGCCAGTTCCGCTTGGACAGGCGCAACTGCGAGTTGAACACGTTCGACCAATTTTTCGAGGGTCTCAGTTGACTTCAGATCGGCTGAGTGGGATAGCCTTTCAAATTGCTTGATGACCGTGAGAGTCGCTTTGGCGACGTTCTGTTCCCGTTCCGTGCTGAAAAGCGGCTTCTGCTCTGGACGAGAGGCATCGCCGGAGATTCTGCTCTCGATCAAAGGCACGATCTCGACAAGTTTCATCTCTCGGTCAGGAATGTCCTTCCCAATCACCACACCCGTAC
>JBAPOI010000930.1:0-8625 GCA_049279555.1 Candidatus Sulfotelmatobacter sp. | reverse complement strand
CGATGCAGAGTTTGCGGCCGTGCCAGATGATCTGATGAGAGAAGAGAATCCACTTCTTCTCGCGCGGGATGATCCGCATCAAATCCTGTTCGATCTTCTGTGGGTCGCTGTTTGTTGTGAGTTCGAGGCGGCGTGAAATGCGGTGCACGTGAGTATCGACCACTACCCCGTCCGCAATCTTGAACCACGACCCCAGCACGACGTTCGCGGTCTTACGAGCGACCCCCGGCAGCGTGAGTAGGTCCTGCATGTTGTGAGGAACCTGGCCGCCGAAGTCAGCGACGATCTTCTTCGCTGCACCGACAACCGATTTCGATTTGTTACGGAAAAAACCGGTCGAGCGGACGTCAGGCTCGAGTTGTTCAGGTGTGAGAGCCGCAAAAGCCTCGACCGTAGGGTATTTTCGGAAGAGCTCCGGCGTGACGCGGTTGACATTGGCATCGGTCGATTGCGCGGAAAGAATGGTCGCGACCAGCAACTCCCACGCGCTGCTATGCGTAAGTGCGCAAATAACGTCGGGATAGAGTTGGTCGAGCCGCTTCAGAATTTCGGAGATGCGCTCGGGAGCGAGAGGATTGTAGTTGGTTATCACGCTCGACTTGCGGCCTTTTGGCGCCGCCGCCGAGGCCCCGCCTCGGGGACGGGCGGAGGCGCCCGCCCCCCCACGAGCTTTTTTGGTTACGCGAGCACCTTTGCTTCCGCTGGACTTTTGGAGCGCTGGCTTCCCGGACAGAGCCTGCCCTGGGCTTGCCGAAGGGAGCGTCCGCGCCACACGGTCTTGGCGGCCGGTGCGGGCGGGTTGACGGGGAGTGCGTCCGCGGGGCATGAGGGCAACATCTTAGCAGAGACCTCGGTAACCACGCGGGCAATTGACGCGCACCATTGGCCCCGGTAGTCTTGAACCAATCTCACTCTATTTTGGGGAAGCTACGTGGCCGTGAGTTCGATCCAACTCGGGCAAGTCTGGCGCAGCGATATCGACGGCCAGGATTATCTCGTTACCAAGGTCTACAGCGAGGTGTTCACCCAATACGCCATGTTGCGGCCCGCCGGGATCACCGCTCCCGACGCTCCCACCGTACGCCTCAAAGTAACGAAGACTCCGCAAGGCGCGGCGCTGCCCGGCTATACGTTTACGCAGGACGGATCATTCTAGGATCGTCGCAGATTTCCGTTACACTTGAATTCCAGTACCTAGTAGCCAGTTTTTGGTCCGAAAGGTTTTGACTGGGTACTGGGTACTAGCAACTGCTTCTCCAATGACTGAAAAACTCCTGGCAATCATCTTCGTATTCATCAACTCCGTGATCAGCGTAACCGGCTACGGTGGTGTGACGTTGCTCATGGCAATCGAGTCGGCGTGCATCCCATTGCCGTCAGAATTGATCATGCCATTCGCCGGCTATCTTGTGTTTACCGGTACATTCAAGTTGCTTTGGGTTGCAACGGCCGGAGCGCTCGGGTGCAACCTGGGATCGTTGGTGGCGTACGAAATCGGATACTATGGCGGCCGTCCGCTGGTCGAGCGCTACGGTCGCTGGATTCTGATGGGCCGCCGCGAACTCGACTGGGCCGACCGCTTCTTTCTGCGCTGGGGATATTTGGCGGTATTTGTCGGACGGCTGCTGCCGGTGATTCGTACTTTCATCGCGTTGCCGGCTGGAGTCGCGCGCATGCCCCGCGGCCGATTTCACATTTACACGTTTCTAGGTTCGTGGCCCTGGTGCCTGGGCCTTGCCTATCTCGGGATGAAGCTTGGCGAGAACTGGCGCGAACTCGGGAAATACTTTCACAAGTTCGATGCGGTGATTGGAGCCGTGTTAGTGGCGGGTATTGCGTGGTTTGTATGGACGCACTGGCAGAACAGGATCAGCCGGCAGGCGTCACCAATCAGCCGCTAGTGAACGGCGACCTATTGGACCGTGGCTCGTGGGATGCTTTCATGACGCCAAGCACTAAGAAGCAAATCAAGAACGGCTTGCGAATGGGTGGCGGCTTGGGCGCATTCTTCATTGCCGCCATGATCACCGGAGTCACTGTGGACGGACTTCGGTCAGAGGCTTCAGGACATTTGAGATTGTGGCCAGACGGTGCAATAGCGGGCGGCCTGCTCGCGTTTGCAGCCGTGATCCTAGTGCTTACAGCAAGGGTCTGGATTATCTACATTGCGGGGTGCTTACTCTTTGCGATTCCCAAGGTCGTAACGGTAATCGTCAGCGGGAAAGACTTCTACTTCCCACATGGTCCGTTTTCTAGGTTTGAGGCTGCCGAGCTGTTAGCTTTTTTTCTAGCTTACCTATTTCTCATCTATCGAATCTCGGTGAACCACGTTCCGGCTCTGTTCGACCGATTCGCGTTTACAGTTTATTTGGCCGCTTTTGTCCTCGCGCCTAGCGGGCACTTTTCTCTCGTTGCCTCCTGGCAAATCGCTGGGCTGGCTGTGCTGTTTTCCGCATGGTATCTGTCCCGCAAAAAGCACAGGAGGCGCTGCACGAACGACGTTCGAACGATGGAGTAGTAGTCACACAAGCTCGACTGGCCTCGCCAACTGTGAACCTACGATCTGCCACTTGCCCTCACGCTTCACAACCACATCCATGTAGATGTAGCCAACAGGGAAGCGCCGCCCGCCCTGCTCCACATCGTCTTCCTCGGAGCCATGGACGATCGCCACATCGTCGCTCAGCAGGCGAATTCGCCGGCCTGTCGATGTCATCGATAAGTATCGGATTACTCCGGTCTTGAGATTGTTCAACACATCTTGTTTGGTGAAAACGTCCCCCGTCTCGTCGTATTGCAGGTAATCGTCGGCGAAGATGCGCGAGAGTTCGGCGACGTCGGCGGCGACCAGAGCACGGTCTCCATCTTCAAAGAGCTTCACGATTTGCTGCTCGTCGCTAGCCATATTCAAGCTGACATACTCAGTTTGTCATCCTGAGCGAAGTTGCCGGTCGCGCCAGCGATCGGCGACGCAGTCGAAGGATCCCTACGCTACCAATGCTGATGGAGCGTTGTCGATCACGATGCTCTCGTGCAAGTCTTGCCTCGTCGAATCACGCTAAGACTTCGGAGCTTCCATCTTTGACCCTGCACCACTTAGTAGTGTACAAGCTAAGTCATTCCAATCGCCAAGGAGTGATTGACCATGCATCACGCTATTGCCTCTGTTCTGTTTCTTGCTGTTGTTTTGTCCATCGTCTCTCAGGCGCAGTCTCCCGCGCCCTCCGACAAACCGTTCGTCGTCGAGTATTACTACAAAACTAAATGGGGACACGCGGATGAATTTCTAAAACTGTTTAAGAAAAATCATTATCCCGTGCTCAAGAAAGAAACTGAGATGGGTCGGATCGCCAAGGTGTGGATGGATCAACCGCGCTACCACACAATGGAAGATGGCCGCTGGGATTTCCGCGTCACCATCGTCTTCAAGAATGCAACCGTCGCCAACGAGCCTTTCGATGAGGCAGCACTGCAGAAACAAATGTATCCCGATCAGGAAACCTTTCAGCGCGAAGAACAGCGGCGCTTTGAGATTCTCGACGCGCATTGGGATCTGCCCGTAAAGACGGTGGAGTTGGAGAAATAGTCGTTCAGTACCTAGTACCCAGTACCTAGCACCCCGTTTCTGGGCATCGGTTCTCATCACGCAGGAATGAAGGTTCTGATTTTCCCGGGTACCGGGTACTGGGCGCTAGGTACTGGGGCTTGACAGGCGAGACGATGCAGACCTTTTCAAAAAGATGTTAAAGGGAGATGACAATCGTCCGGGAAATCCTTTATAGCTGTCATTGAAATTTGGAATTAGACAGAGTCCCGGTAGTGTCCATATTCTTAACCATGGACAGCTTATTATCGGTTGAGGACTCACATGTAGATTTGCTGCACGAAATCGGCACTCGTCTGGCCACTGCGGACGGCTTCCACGAAGTGCTGGGTCGTGTGGTCGATTTCGCTTCCGCGCTGGTAAAGTGCGATTCCTGCCTGATTTATGTTCTCGAGGGCGAAGACCTCGTTCTGCGAGCCTCGAAGAGCCCGCATCCCGAAATTGTGGATCGGCTCAAACTCCGCGTAGGACAAGGCATTACGGGATGGGTCGCCGAACATCGCGAGCCTGTTGCGGTCTCCGAAAAAGCGGCACTCGATTCCCGTTTTCAGTTCTTTCACGAATTGCCCGAGGACAGTTACGAGGCGTTTTTGTCGGTGCCATTGATGTGCCGCGGACGCGTCGTGGGCGTCATCAATCTGCAGCATCGTCAGCCGCACGTTTATCGGCCGCGTGAAATTCGTCTGATTTCGACCATCGGATTTCTAGTGGGCGCCGAGATCGAGATGGCGCGTCTGGAAGATGCGAATTCCAACCTGTGGGAACAATTGCAGACTCGCAAAGTTGTGGAGCGCGCAAAGGGAATCCTGCAACGCGAACTGGGGCTGAGTGAGGAACAAGCCTACCTCACCTTGCAACGCCAGAGTCGGCAAAAGCGCAAAGCGATGAAGGAAATTGCCGAAGCCATCGTGCTCAGCGACGAAGTGAAGGGCAACGCTCCATCGCCGAAATTAACCTGAGGTGTGAGCGGCCGTCGAACGGGCTGCTCCGCGTCTCTGGCCCGCTTTCAGTTCTCAGCAATTCGCAATTGGCAGTTAGCAAACGCTGGTGGCCAAAGGCTAGTTGCGAAATGTTAGTTGCAAATTGCCAATTGCTCGCTACTTCACCGCCGACGCCCTCAATGACCTACTCACAAAAACAAACCGAGAGCAGATTTGGGATCTGCTCTCGGTTCTTGGCCGCGGTCGAACTAGCGGGCGGCGGAAAGGGTCGTGGTTGCGACCGTCTTTGCTACCTCGTGAGTCTCGGCCGGTACGGCAAAGTGCAGCGTCATTCCAAACTCAGGAAGCTGCAGGCTGCTGACAAAGCTTCCACTCGGTCGCGAAACGACCACGAGCCGGCTGACATCGGATGGATGCGAAACTTCGGTGTCGGTAACCAGCAGCATGAAGCCAGTTCCGTGGCCGCTCACGTCGTGCACCATCAGCAGTTCTGACGGCCCCTGGGTTCCCATGGTGAAGCGGTATTTTCCCGCCGGCACAACGGCATTCTGCCAATGCACCTCGTGGTCCAGCGTGAAGCTACCGGCTGCCTCTTGAGCGGAAGCCAGGCCAGGTGCGAAGTTCAACGCACTGACAGTCAAAACCGCGGCGTAGACGTACTTGCGAATCGATTTCATTGGCATCTCCTGTTCTCTTCCTCTCTAAGCGAGGAAGAGCGTGTCTGAAGAGCACACTACCGGCGCAAAGCCAAGTGGCGTGGGCTCAGATTTGAGTGGAGAACTACAGGGTCAGGAGAATTGCAATACCGACGTCGGGGCCGGCACGCAAACATCAGCTTCGTAACACCGGCTGCAGAGCTGGTTTTCGAAGTGATTTCACTATGAAGCAAGTTGCTGATAGAGTCCAACGCAAAGAAATTATGCGATGCATCGAAAACAGTGCATTGATTTCGAGCCGCCGCTCGATGCACTCTCGACACCATTGAAGCGATTTTCTGCGCGTTCGGCCGCTCTCGTTTGCAAAAGTCTGCCTGGATACGCGAACATACAAGGTTTGCAATCCATATCAGATACTTACTGAGGAAGTGGCCAAAAACTATGGCGACCCGGAAACAGCCTGCAAAAGCAGCAAAGTCATCTCGCATAGAAATAAACGATGTAAAGTCCGAAGCGAAGGCACGAAGCAGTGCCAAGCACAACGGCATGATCCAGCCCGCGAAAGGGAAGTTGGGAGTAATGATCCCCGGCATGGGTGCAGTTGCGACCACATTTGTTGCCGGCGTGGAGGCGATTCGCAAAGGGCTGGCGAAACCGATCGGCTCGCTGACGCAGATGGGCACGGTGCGCCTGGGCAAGCGCACGGATGGCCGTTCGCCGAAGATCAAGGAGTTCGTGCCACTCGCTGGTCTTGACGATCTGGTCTTCACCGGCTGGGACATTTTCGAGGACAACATGTATGACGCAGCGTCGCATGCTGGTGTGCTCGACCAGCGGTTGCTCGACCAGTTGAAGCCATTTCTTTCATCGGTGACTCCGCGCGCCGCGGTGTTCGATCACAACTATGTGAAGAAGATCGACGGGCCCAACGTGAAGAAGGGCAAAACGAAGATGGATTTGGCCGAGCAATTACGCGACGACATTCGCGACTTCAAAAAGACCAGCGGTGCGAGCCGTTTGATCACGATGTGGTGTGGATCGACCGAGTCTTATATCGAAGCGGGCGAGGCCCACCAGTCGGTGAAGTCTTTCGAAAAGGCGCTGCGCGCGAATGACGAAATGATCGCACCCTCGATGGTGTATGCCTATGCGTCACTGATGGAAGGCGTGCCGTTCGCCAATGGCGCACCAAACCTGACCGTCGATCTTCCGGTGATGCTCGAACTCTCGCGGCAGAACGAAGCTCCCGTCTGCGGCAAGGATTTCAAAACTGGGCAAACGTTGATGAAGACCATCCTAGCGCCCGGCTTTAAGGCGCGAATGCTGGGGCTGAATGGATGGTTCTCGACCAACATCCTCGGCAACCGCGATGGCGAAGTGCTAGACGACCCGGGGTCTTTTAAAACCAAGGAAGAGTCGAAACTTTCGGTGCTCGAGCACATTCTGCAGCCGGAACTTTATCCTGAGCTTTACGGCGACATGTATCACAAGGTTCGCATCAACTACTATCCGCCGCGCGGCGATAACAAAGAAGGTTGGGACAATATCGATATCTTCGGATGGCTCGGTTATCCCATGCAGATTAAAGTCGATTTTCTATGCCGCGATTCGATCCTGGCAGCGCCCATCGTCCTCGACTTGGTGTTGCTGATGGATCTCGCCAAGCGCTGCTCGGAGTTGAAAGGACTCGGAATCCAGGAGTGGTTGAGCTTCTACTTCAAGTCTCCGATGACAGTGCCGGGGCTGTATCCCGAGCATGATTTGTTTATTCAGCTGATGAAACTGAAAAACACGCTGCGGCATTTGAAGGGCGAAGAGCTGATCACGCACTTGGGGCTGGAGTATTACGACTAGTCTTGCGCGATGCAGTCACCCTCGGGTAAGTGCCCTAGTATAAATTTCTGTGGAAAAAATCGACGCTTGACCTTGACTCCGTCCTCACGCGTTCTATCATGAGAGTAACGCTCCTCCCTAGGGTAGGGGACAACCCAACCTACAACCGTAGTTCAAGTGGAGGAAGTCCCCATGAAATTAAACGACAGCATATCAACCTACGACGTTGCCGAAGCTTTACAGGGCGAGACCGGCAAATTTGAAGTAACCAGCCCCAATGGAGAACGCTATTTCGTTACGTGTCAGCCGGGTCACTCTATCGTCAGTTTGGAGTGGGCCGGAACTGAGCCAAACCTGCAACCCTTCCTCGTGCGCAAAGTCGCTCAACCGATCGCGACGGAGGGTCGCTCTAAGAGATCCGCGGCTGCCTGATTTTCCCGGCGCCGTCAATAAAACAAGCCCAGCCCCGATCAGGCTGGGCGTTTTTGATTTGCTAGCTGGCGTTCGCAGGGGGCTTTGAGGGTTGTGCGCAAACAATACACCGAAATGTCGGCGCCCTCGTTTCCTTCCTACCAAACCGTCTTCAACAACGGACTTCTGCGGATTCTCTCGTCGTGAGTGACTAGAGTCAAACCTTCCGCGCGGGCTGTGCCGCCGATAATGCGGTCGGCAGGGTCGCCGGAGTAATCGCGCGGGAATTGCGCTGCCAAAGTGGCGATCTCGGGTGTGATCGGGAACACGGTGACGCCTTCGATCAGCAGATTGAGCGAGGAATCAAGCGTGCCGTAACGGCGAATGCGTCCGCGTGCCAGCATGGACGCGAGTTCCCAGATGCTGATCGCCGAAATTGCGATCCCGCCATTTCGCCGGGCACGGCGGATGGCAGACGCTGCGGGGCGGGAAAGGGACTTCGAATTGTCTACCGCCCAAAATAAGGCGTGCGTGTCCAGTAGAATCAAAACGCGGATTCCCAGCTCTCGGGCGGGTCCGCATCGAGGTCGCCAACCACTTCAAACACGCCCTTCAATCTACCGATAAACTCGTCTTTTGGTTCGTCGAGGGGAACCAGTTTCGCGATCGGTTTGCCGCGTTTCGTAATCACTATCGGCCGCCTGGTCGAGCGCACGTCTTCCATCAGGGTGAGGCATTGGGCTTTGAAGGTTGCTGCGGAAATTTCCTTCATAGACATATTATAGCAGACATGGTCAAGTCGAAATGACCACGTTGTTTGTCAAGCATTCTTCCCCCGCTTGTACTCGTCGAACTTCGCCAGGAATTCTCTCTTCCTAAAGGAAAAAACCTATTCGACCGTCACCCTTAGAAAGATGGGGTCGATTTTATGAAACGGCCTCCCGAATGGTTGACCGTCTCCGGAAAAGACGCCGAAGAAGGTTTGACCTAGACTTTTCAGTTGCTGGTAATCGCCGAGAGGGCGCGGACCAGCGTTGCCGCTCGACTTTCCTGGAAAGAGAAACCTTTGCAGCCGAACGGTTTCAAAACTGGCGCCTTGATTCCGGCTGACCGCCAAGTAAACCGAAAAGTACGGCTTCGAAGTCTCTGGATCCAGTGCATCGGCCGTGTCGTACAGGAC
>JBAPOI010000929.1:0-2873 GCA_049279555.1 Candidatus Sulfotelmatobacter sp. | reverse complement strand
ATGCGCACAATTGATTTTGGTTAGTCCTGGAGCTGGGTTGGTTTCTGGTGGTTTTCTTGGGTTTGTTCCCCCGAGGGGGAACAAAAAATTCGCCAGTTTACGCGATCGCTACTTCGGCCGCGATTTGCTTCGCTTCACGCAGCCGCTCCATGTCGAGGTATACGCGCTGGCCCCAGCGGGTGCCGGCGATGTGACGTAGCCGAGCGGCCACCAGCATCACGGCACTCTTCCCGTCGGGGAAGTTGCCCACCACGCGTGTGCGACGGCGAATCTCACGCATAATTCGCTCCAGCACATTATTCGTGCGGATGCGAATCCAGTGCTCACGCGGGAAGGACATGTACGAAAGTGTTTCCTCCACGCCCTCGCGCACGATCGTGGCTGCTTGGCTCAATCGAGACGCCACGAGTTTCTCCACCACCGCCTGCGCCTTGTCACGGGCCGCTTGACGATCCTCCTGGGCATGAATCGCTTTGAGCATGGCCATCACTTCCTTCACCTTGCTCTTGGGTACCACGCTCATCACGTTGCGATACCAGTGCACCAGGCACCGCTGCCAGGCCGCTTCAGGATAAAACTCGGCCACCGCTTCCACCAGGCCGAGGCACTTATCGGAGATGATGAGGCGCGCGTCCCGCAGGCCACGCTCCTTCAAATGCCGCAAAAAGTTCCGCCAACTCTGGGTGTCTTCCTTGGCGCCTTCGGCCACGCCCAAAATCTCACGATAGCCATCGTTCCGCACGCCGATGGCCACCAGCACCGCCACGTTCTTGACCTCGCCGCCCCAACTACGCTTGAGCCAGATACCGTCCAAGTACACATAGGCATGTTCGCCTTCCACCGGCCGGTTGCGCCAGGCTTCGATCTGCGCGTAAATCTTCTGGTTCAGCTCGCTGACGGTGCTCGGGCTGACCCGTGTGCCCCACAGCGCCTCGGTGATGTCCTCCACGCGCCGTACCGAGACCCCAGCCAAGTACATCTGGACCAAGGCTTCTTCCACGCTCGACTCTCGCCGTCGATACCGCTCAATGATCTCGGTCTCGAACGGTAGATTCCGCAGCCGCGGCACCGACAGCGTCACCTCGCCGGCTTGAGTCTGCAATTTGCGGTCGTAATGCCCGGCCCGGGTGTCGAGCCGTTCCGGCGAGCGAGCGTAGCGTTTGGCGCCGCACAACTCGTCGGCTTCGGCCTGCAGCAAGCCATTCAGGGTCTGCTCGACCGTCTCGCGAACCACCTGGTCCACATGCGAACGAATCTTGCCTTCCTCAATCCGAATCACACCCTCAAAGTTCTCGCCGCTTCCCGATTGTGATACAATCTCCATCTGGCAGTCCTTTCCTGTTGGTAGGTTCGTTGTGACAAACAAACTTCTACCAACTCCAGGACTGCCTTTTCAATTTGTGCGCAACTTTCAAGACGTTATCAACCGCGGTTCCCTACACCTTGAACGATGCCCAAATCGGCGCCGGTGGATTTCTCGACGGCGTTTTCTTCGATCCCAGTCACAACGGCACCATGTACGCCCGCACCGACATCGGCGGACTCTATAAAACGACCGACGGCGGAAATCACTGGGCGCCTCTGCTCGACTTTGTCGGAAACACCAGCGGTAGTTCCGGCAATGGTTCGCAAGGCGCCGACATGCAGGTCCTCGCCTTCGCTATGGACCCGGAAAACACGCAAAATATCTATGCCCTCACCGGCGGCGGCGTTCTGTATTCGACCAACGGCGGCCAAACCTGGGGTATCGACAACCTGAGCTTCACGGTCAACGGCAATGGCACCGCTCGTGCGGCTGGCGAACGCATCGCTGTCGATCCGTTCGACAGCAACATCGTGCTGGTCGGTTCCAACGCCGCCAATGGATTGTGGGAAAGCACCAATGCCGGCCATTCGTTTACGCAAGTTGGCAGTTTTTCCACGGCCGCTCCGATCACGTTCATTTTGTTCGATCCCTACGACGGAACCGTAGGCAGCCCGACGCAAAACATTTTTGTCGGCCAAGCAAGCGCCGGCACCGGCAGCAACATCTACCAAACTTCAAACGGCGGCACATCTTGGACCCAGCTCGCTAATACCGGCGGCCCTGCGTCGTTCTACCCGATGCGCGCCGCCTACGATTCGGCCGACGACGGCAATGTGTATTTCACCTTCTCCAATCAGCTTCCGCCCGAGGGAACGATCGGCACCAATGGCGGCGTCTACCGCTACAACGTCAACACTTCGACCTGGGCGAACATTACTCCAACCATTCCGGCCGGTGGTGGAGCAGCCACATCCGAATGGGTCGGCCTGGGTGTCGATGCAGAAAATCCCGGCACCATCGTCGTCACCACCTTCGATCACTACAACGGCGGCGACTACATCTTCCGCACCACCAACGCCAACGCCGCCACGCCCACCTGGGTCGGCCTATTCGGCGGATATAACACGCGTAATACAAGCCAGGCGCCGTACATGGCGCAGTTCACCGATTGGATCGGCAACTGGGCCGCCACTACCGCCATCGATCCGTTCAATCCCGCTCATATCGTTTACGGCACAGGCCAGGGCTTATGGACCACACTGACAGGAAATTCCAACACCCAATTGACGGCGCCCAATAGTTGGTACTTCATGGACTACGGAATTGATTTCACGGCCGTCATCGGGCTGACCGCCGCCCCGTCGGGCAATCCGCTGTTCAGCGTTGTCGGCGACATCAACGGATTCGCTCATTCCACGCTCACGTCTTCCCCAGCCGCCGGCGCGATTCTTCCCGGCGGCTCGATCGGCAACATGACCTATGTCGATTTTGCCGGAACCAATCCGAGTTTAGACGCCGTGGTAGGCACAGTCGGTAGCAAAGACGGGGGCTATTCAACCAACGATGG
>JBAPOI010000928.1:0-12113 GCA_049279555.1 Candidatus Sulfotelmatobacter sp. | reverse complement strand
AGTCTGTTGTTGTATGTATTCGCCGGCGTGTGGGTAGGACGAATCGAGAAATCTTCCAACCCACCCGTCGCAAGCGGGTGGGTTTCGTTTTTATGCGAAGCTCCCCCGAGATGGACGACGCGGTGGGGCAAATCAAAATTCAAGCGAACTACATTTATGAGGAGAAGAATATGAGCACCGCGACCGCAAACGAAGTCACGAGAATTCCGCGCATCAACGATATCGCCCCTGATTTCACTGCCGAAACCACACAGGGGACCATCCACTTTCACGAGTGGATCGGCGATGGGTGGGCGATTTTGTTTTCCCATCCCAAAGATTTCACGCCGGTGTGCACCACCGAACTCGGCTACATGGCAGGCTTGCAGCCGGAATTCGCCAAGCGCAACACCAAAATTATCGGGCTGAGCGTTGACCCAGTGAGCAGCCATGGCAAGTGGGCGGCCGACATCGAAGAAACGCAGGGACACAAAGTGAACTACCCGATGATCGGCGACCCGGAGCTGAAAATTGCGAAACTCTACGGCATGTTGCCGGCCGAGAGCGGCAGCACTTCCGAAGGCCGCACAGCGGCGGACAACGCAACGGTACGAACGGTGTTTGTGGTGGGTCCGGACAAAAAGATCAAACTGCAACTCGCCTACCCCATGAGCACCGGCAGGAATTTCGACGAGATTCTTCGCGTGATCGATTCGATGCAGCTGACGGCCAAGCACAAGGTAGCCACGCCGGTGAACTGGAAGCAGGGGGACGACGTGATCATCACGGCCGCGGTTTCGAACGAAGAGGCGCAGCAAAAATTCCCGGGATTCAAGACAATCAAGCCGTACCTGCGAGTCACCAAGCAGCCGCAGTAGCTGTAAAGCGTTGATGGATCTGGAAGTTGGTTAAATCTCTTCAGGATTCAACCAACTTCAGTCTTTTTCTTCGGCCGCCTTGAGGATGAAAACATCAGCGGGTAGTTTGAACCGGCTGCTGAGTTTTCGCACTTGCGCTATGGTGAGATTCCGTTTCCCTGCGAGGAACATCGAAACGGCACTCTCCGAACCAAACTGGGGAATCATGTCGCGCTGAGTGAGATTCTGCTGCTCAATGAGAAACCGCATAACTGAAGCCGGATCAGCAGCAGGGATAGGGTAATGCTCCCGCTCGTAACGTTCCACGAGCAAAGTTAGTAGTTCGATTGCTTCCACTTCGTCGCAAGAGGGATTTTCTAGCGCCGTTAGTTGGAACAGAGCGTCAGTGTACGCCTCAAGTTCGGCGTCGTTGTGTATGACGCGGGGAGCGCCCTTCGCGATCATTTTCGCCGGGTCTGCGAGAACTGTGCTCATTTTGTTCCAAACCTCTTATCCCAATTATTGCGGTTGTCGTATTGCTTGTGCGTCAAATAAAGATCGGATGTACACGTGCCCTTTGGTTTGCTTTTCACTGGTCGTCTTCGCATAGTGGATCACGGTTATAAGCCTGTACCTGTTGTGCCTGATATCGAAGACCACATAACCATCCACCAGATCGGCGTCCTTGAATGTGGCGCGAACTTCGTCAATATTGTGCCACCGGACCACCTCAACAATGCCTAACCACGCCTTGATTTCGCTCGCCGCATCCGGGTAACGGCCAATCGCCTCGCTTAGATGCCTGCGCGTAACAACATGCACCCACTTAGAATACTTCACAAATTGTGAAGTTGTCAAACATAAACACACTAACGCTCTAAGGTCGTGTACCTGTCAATCGTGGCTGCGAAAGTGCGGAGTTCGGGAAGCGCATGCGGTCTGGTGATTGCCCAGGTCTTCAAAGCGGTGTAGATTGAGCCGCTAGCGGAGATATGAACCATTGGAAGAAACTTAGCCTTTTTGCGACGGTGGTCTTAGTTTCCGTGGCAGTTGTCGCGGTGCTACTGACCCGGCGCGGCTTTAAGGCCACATCCGAGCCATCGAAGTTCGAGAAAGTTTTGGCTATGATGGTGAGGAATTACGCCATTCCGAGCAGCGAACGCAACGAGAAGAATCCATTACAGGCCACCCCGGAGATTTTGAAGGATGCTCGTGAACGTTTCATCGCGCGATGTTCGATTTGCCATGGGAGCGACGGCAGAGGATTGACGCAAGTAGGGCAGAACCTTTATCCAAGGGTGCCTGACTTTCTCTCAGATCAAACGCAAAAGCTGACGGATGGCGAACTTCACTACATCATTGAAAACGGGGTCCAGTTGACGGGAATGCCTGCTTGGGGTTCTCCGCATCAGGAGACGGAAGACGACAGTTGGGAATTGGTTCTTTTCATCCGTAGTCTAAGACCGCTGACTGCGAATGAGAACTCGCAAGAAGCCAAGACTCTAGACTCGGCGTACTATGTTGGCTCTCAGTCCTGCCAGAAATGCCACGCACAAATCTACGAACATTGGCGAAAAACACCTATGGCGAACGTCGTGCGTGACCCTCGCGAACACCCCGACGCCATCATTCCCAATCTCGCGACCAACTCCATCGCGAAGTTCACGAAGGACGATGTCGCGCTGGTCTACGGCAGCGTTTGGAAGCAACGTTATTTCACCAAAAGGAGTGACGATTACTTCCCGGAACCCGCGCAGTGGGATGTGACGCATCACGTTTGGCGTCCGTATTTTGTTGCCAAAGGAACCGATTGGTGGGAGCCCTATTATCCCCCCGACAACATGCAACGACCCACCGGCCCGACCTGCGATGGATGCCATTCCGTGGGCTATGACATTCACACGAAAAAGGTTGCAGAGTGGAACGTGGGATGCGAAAAGTGTCACGGGCCCGGCAGCGAGCACGTCGCACACCCGACTCGCGGAAACATCCTGAACCCGGCTCACATGGATTACGTGGCGGCAAACGATACCTGCATTCAGTGTCACTCTCAAGGCCGCCCGCTGACGATTCCCATCGAAGGCAAGTATTACGACTGGCCCGTGGGATATAGTGTCGGACTGAGGCTGCAGGATTTCTGGAAACTGGAAGACCACACGCTCGGCGCGACAAGCTTCACACATTTTCCTGATGGCACTGGGCACAAGAATCGGATGCAAGGCAACGACTTCGTCCAAAGCGTTATGTATCGGCGCGGAGTGACATGCTTCAGTTGCCACGACGCGCACGGCACGGACAATTACTCTCAATTGAGAGAACCCGCCGACAAAATATGTTTGGACTGCCACGGTCCTCTGTCACCCAATGGACCACGCACAGCCACCCTCGAAGAGCACACTCACCACAAAGACGGCAGCGCAGGAAGTCAGTGCATCGCCTGCCACATGCCACAGATTGAGACGACTATAGCGGACGTGAAGGTCCACGCCCACACGTTCAGGTTTGTCACGCCAGAGATGACCGACAAGTACGGAATCCCTAACCCATGCATTTCCTGCCACACGGACAAGTCCGAAGCGTGGGCAACTGAGGCATTGCGTCACTGGCCTGAGCGCTCTCCATGGAGGCTTCAATAATGGTGGTGCAGAAGGCGATGTCTAGATCGTCCTTCACTTCCAATGAAACGTATGCAGGCCGAATGTGGATGTTGATGAATAATGCGGAAGCGCATGCGGTCCGGTGATCGTTCCGGTCTTCAAAACAATCCTAGGCGGGGTATAGCCAATGAATTCAACGGCTTAGAGCTAGGAGTTGGTGCCTGATTAGACTCGAAAGTACCGGGTAAGCCGTTAACGGGGATACTACTGGGCACCCTTATCAGGCACCAGATTTTTCCAGGAGCCGGGGCCTCGGCACTACCTTATAAGGTCCCGCATCAGACTGTGGCGGACAGCTTCTAACTTCTGCAAGTCCATCCATTTCGCTTCTATCGTCAGCGTGTTCGAATGTTTGACCTTGGCGATCTCGACATCTGCGGTTGCGATCAACGCTTGAATCTCTTTCCTGCTCAATGGCACCGTCATCGTTATACCTCCAAGATTAAAGTGTGACACAGGTTCCGAGGCAAAGGTCAAGTTACTTTGGTGTAGGACCTACGAGAGTGATCTTCACGTGTTCAAACAAATTCGCATGTAGCTCGAAAGCAGCATGACCGGCGTGATGTGCGGGAAGGTTGCCCTAGCCGCTAGCGGCTCGGAACAAATGAGGGGGGAGTACCAAGAGAGATAACAGTGCTGGTAGTTTGGTACCAAACCCGAGACCAGTGGGGCGCACGCTGGTCTCACCGAACCGGCTTGGTGCTAGCACCCAACCAGGCGTTTCAGAAACCGTTTCGGAAATGGTCTCTTACTTGACAAACGTTTAACTCGTGATACCGTTTTTGAAACTGGGACATAAGTTTGAAAGGCAAACTATGCTCCCAGACCTTCCTGACCTAGATCGCTACTTCAACCTGGCAGAGCACATCGCCGTTCGCTCCTCACTCCTAGTCCTGCTGTTGCTGGAACTCTATCGACTTGTTCGGCGGAAGTGGAGGAAGCGATGAGAGCTCTTAGGCCCTCTGGCAGCCTTTTTCGTCTTTCGTCCTTGACTCAATCTTGGCATCTGGGGCATTCTGGGCCAAGTGGTGGAGGTTCTGTGATGTACTACGTCGATGAGTACCAGCGACCGTTGCGAGGAGGTACTGCTCTGGGTTTCGGGCCGGTCCACCAGGTCATTGTCGGCTACCGGCTCGGCCAGCAGGTATTCCTGAGCACCTCGCTGAAGTCTGGACGCCCAGTGGTTGAACTGCCGGAGGTGTACAACGGAGTGCGGGGTAGGTACGTGCGTCCTCTTCCGGAGACGACCGAGGAGAGCGCCCGCATTGAGCAGAACGCCTGGAACCTAGTCCAAGCTGGAGCCCCTTGGACGGTGTTCAACAACTGTCAGGACTTCGTGAGTATGTGTTACACCGGTAAACCCGGTTCTGTGACGAGGAACTTTGTCCTAGGCAGTGTCTTCTGCGGACTCGTGCTGGCCGCCTTCTCAGGATGAAACTGAGCCAGCCTCCTTCTTAGCTTCATAGTGGGACCGGAAAGCAGTTCTCAGCCGGCCCTCAAGCTGGCGGCGAACCGAGGGTGTCTTAGGAGCATCGTCCAGTTCGTTGATACCGACCTTCGCCACGCACCCTCCCGCGACTCCGGGTTCCTTCAGTGAGTAGCGGCGGTTATCGAAGTCCTTGTTGTTCTGGATGAACATCAGACTGCTGATCTCCGGCTCGTTCAACTCACTTGCCAGCTTCGTCAGCATTTCTTGGAGGATGGGCGGCGCTGCCAGCTTCTCCGGCTGAGGGATGGACTGCTGCTCTGCTATCTTCTCTGTCATCAGGTTCTCCTTATACCGAGGCAAAAGGCCTCCTCAATCAATGATAAACCCGTTTGGAGGAGCTAAAGCAGCCGCTACTCGGCTGCTGGCTTGCCCGTTCCCGACCCCACGGCCAGCGGGAATGGGTCCGGCTCGGAGAGCGGCTCGACCGGCTTGTGGTGCCGGGTGCCCGTCGGCGCGATGAAAAAGCCCGATTTCCCGCATCGGCTTCCCTCAACTGCGGTATTGTTGCGAAGGACGACGGAAGCGCATGCGGTCCGGTGATCGTCCCGGTCTTCAAAACCGGCGGGCGGCAGGTTTCCTGTCGCCGGTGGGTTCGACCCCCACTCGCTTCCGCCAATTTCGATTGTCAGTTCGACGGATGTCCCGACGTATTCCAGATGCGTGGAACGGTGTAAATTTGTTCTTGCCATGTGAGTACAACGTGCGTACAATATCTCTAGCAGTCGAGATGAGTAAATCCCATGCCGGTCGCCGACGCGAAGAGATCCAGGTTTAATCTGCGTGCTACTACGGTGCAGCGCACGATTATTGAGCGAGGAGCTAGAGTTCAGGGTCAGAACGTCACAGATTTTGTTCTGTCCAGTGCCTGTGAAAAGGCCGAACAGGTCCTGGCTGATCAGAGATCGTTTGTGATTCCGCGAGCGAAGTGGGACGCGTTCGTTGCCGCTCTAGATCGGCCAACCACTCGCAAGGCCCGTCTCGCCAGACTGATGTCTGCGCCTTCGATCCTTGAACGCTGAAAAGCCGCCTCTTTCTTCCGTCGAGTTGCTTGCGAAGCACCATGTTGCAGGCGAGTTCGACTGCAAGAAGCACCCGTCTCTCAATGAATGGTTGAAGCGATTCGCTTTGGTAAACCAGCAGAGCGGAACTGCACGCACCTATGTGGTGCATCGCAATAACCGCGTTGTTGGCTATTACTCCCTTTGCCCCGGCAGCGTATTAAGGGAGGAAGCCACGGAACGTGTTGCGAAACACCAGCCTGCCTATCCAATCGGAATCATTTTACTGGCCCGCCTCGCCGTAGATCACTCGGAACAAGGACAAGGGTTAGGGCAGGCGTTGCTAAAGGATGCCCTGCTCAGAGCGTCACAAGCCGCTGACATTATTGGCGCCAGAGCTGTTCTGGTTCACGCGATCGATGATGAGGCCAGAAAGTTTTATATGCACTTCGACTTCGAGCCTTGCCCGGTGAATGACTTGCATTTGCTGCTCTTGATGAAAGACTTGCGAGCGCTGATCCGGCCCTAGGAGAACTTTGAGCAGAAATCAGAAATACACTGGAGGCACAAACGCTTTGAGGACGCTTTGCATTGACTGCATCTCCCGCCCCGCCTAAGATTGTCTTCTCAATGATGCTAAACAACGATCGACTAAGCACTAAACCATGATCGGTCAGACAATTTCCCACTACAAGATCACAGGAAAGCTGGGCGGCGGCGGCATGGGAGTTGTGTATAAGGCCGAGGACACGCGCCTGCATCGCACCGTCGCGTTGAAGTTTCTGGCGGATGACTCGAAAGATCCCGCGGCTCTCGAACGCTTCCGGCGCGAGGCACAGGCGGCGTCCGGGCTTAATCATGCCAACATTTGCACGATCTATGACATTGGCGAAGAAGGCGGATCCGCCTACATCGTCATGGAGTTCATTGACGGGCAGACGCTGAAACACCGCATCGAAGGGAAACCGATGCGGCTGACCGAGGTGCTGGAGATCGCGGTGCAAGTCGCCGATGCTCTCGATGCGGCGCACGCGCAGGGCATTGTTCATCGCGACATCAAACCGGCGAACATTTTTATTACGCGCAGCGGCCAGGCGAAGGTGCTGGATTTTGGTTTGGCGAAGTATACCGCTGAGGCGCAGGCGAAACACGATGCCGGCGTAACCAGCTCCATGGAAACTGCGGTGAACCCCGACGCGTTGACCAGTCCCGGGATGGCGGTGGGCACGATCGCTTACATGTCGCCGGAGCAGGCCATGGGCGAGGAGCTGGACCGGCGCACCGATCTGTTTTCTCTGGGCATTGTTCTGTATGAAATGTCCACGGGAAAACCGGCGTTCTCTGGCCCAACGAGCGCGGCGGTGTTCGATGCGATTCTCAACCGCGCTCCCGTTCCGCCCTTGCAACTCAATCCTCAGCTTCCGGCGAAGCTGCAGGAAATTCTCGGCAAGGCGCTGGAAAAAGATCCCAAGCTGCGTTACCAGACGGCATCTGACTTTCGCGTTGACCTGCAGCGTTTGCGGCGTGAAGCCGACTCGCATACGAGCACGAAGATTGCGGTGCAGCCTGAACCAGTTGAGGGAATGGCTGCTCTATCAGTCAGCAAACCAGGCCCGTGGCGCGGCATCGCTCTGGCTTCGGGCATCGTCGCGCTGGCTCTGATCGCCGGCGCATATGTTCTCGGAAAACGCGAAGGCCTCGCTTCCAGCATCACACCGCCTACTTATCATCAGCTGACGTTTCGCGGTGGAACCATCCGCATGGCGCGCTTCGCACCTGACGGAAAAAATATCGTCTACAGCGCGGCTTGGGAGGGCAATCCGATCGACCTGTTCGTGACCCGGCCGGACAGTCCGGAGTCGCGTCCGTTTGGATTGTCGAAGGCGGAAGTATTGTCGATTTCTCCCGACGGCGAGATGGCCGTCCTGCTCAACAGTCACAACGTCGATCCTTATACAAATGAGGGCACGTTGGCCAGAGTGCCGCTAGGCGGCGGCGCTCCGCGCGAGGTTTTGGAACATGTTCAATGGGCTGACTGGTCGCCCGACGGAACGAATTTCGCCGTGGTGCGGGAGTTCGGGGGACTGACCCGGCTCGAGTATCCCATCGGAAAGGTGCTGTATCAGACGGGAGGGTGGCTGAGCCATCCGCGAGTCTCTCCCAAGGGAGACTTGGTGGCTTTCATCGAGCATCCCGTGCGCCGCGACGATGCTGGCATGATTGCGACCGTCGATCTTTCCGGCAAGAAAAAAATTTTGTCCACGGGTTGGGAAACCGCATGGGGGCTTGGTTGGTCGCCCAGCGGAAACGAAATTTGGTTTTCCAGTACGCGGATCGGTTACGGGCGCTATCTTTCCGCCGTCACAATGTCAGGCAAGGAGCGGCTGCTGGCGCGCGAACCGGGCACTCTTACTCTGCAGGATGTGGCGAAAGATGGGCGAGTGTTGATTACGCGGGATGTTCCGCGGGTGGGCATGGTCGGAATGACTGCAGGCAGCAACAAGGAACGCGATCTCTCCTGGCTGGATTGGTCGGCACCGAAGGATTTGTCCCCCGACGGAAAGATGCTTTTGTTTACGGAATCGGGCGAAGCGGGTGGAGAAAACTACTCCACTTACTTACGCGGGACTGACGGGTCGCCGGCCGTGCGGCTCGGCGATGGGCTGAGTTTTGCGCTCTCGCCCGATGGGCGATGGGCTTTAGCGGGTCAGCCGAAGCCTCCCGTTCAGTTCACGTTGCTGCCCACCGGCGCCGGAGAATCGAAGGAGCTGACGCACGATCAAGTCAACCGGCTTTGGGCGCGCTGGTTTCCCGATGGCAAGCGATTGTTGTTCTCCGCGGATGAGCCAGGCAAGGGAGTGCGGCTTTACGTGCAGGATGTGAACGGTGGCGCGCCAAAAGCCATCACCGGCGAAGGGGTGAACGGCAGCCTGCTCACCATCTCTCCCGACGGCACGCAGGTCGCGATGGTCGGCGCCGATCAGAAACCTGTGCTGCTGAACGTAGAGAACGGTGAGACTCGACCGATTCCCGGACTCGATGTTGGGGAAGTTCCCGCCCGATGGAGCAGCGATGGCCGCTCTCTCTTTGTTTACAAGCTGGGCGAAGTTCCGGCCACGGTCAACAAGCTCGACCTCGCGACGGGCCACAAACAAATCTGGAAGCAACTGGTTCCGCTGGACGTGTCCGGCGTTACGGACATCAGCTCGGTTTTGATTACGCCCGACGGCAACAATTACGTCTACGAATACGGCCGCACACTTTCCGATTTATACCTGGTGAACGACCTCAAGTAACGGATCAATAAGTAAGAACACCATGAATATTGCAAACAATGTCACCGAACTGATCGGCCACACACCGCTGGTCCGGCTTAACAAAGTGACCGAGGGCTGCGTGGCCGAGGTGGTGGCCAAACTGGAAAGCCAGAACCCCATCGGCAGCGTGAAAGACCGCATCGGCGTGAGCATGATCACAGAAGCCGAACGCGCGGGCAAGATTCAGCCGGGCAAAACAGTGCTGATCGAGCCGACGAGTGGCAATACCGGAATTGGACTGGCTTTTGTGGCGGCAGTGAAAGGCTACAGACTGATCCTTACGATGCCTGAAACCATGAGCCTGGAGCGGCGCGTGCTTTTGCTGGCCTTCGGAGCGGAAATTATTTTAACGCCCGGTCCGCGAGGCATGAAGGGCGCCATTTTGAAAGCCGAGGAGTTGCTGGCGAACACGCCCAACGGCTACATGCTGCAGCAATTCGATAACGCTGCTAACCCCAAGATTCACTTCGAAACGACCGGCCCCGAGATTTGGAATGACACTGACGGCCGTGCCGACATCCTGGTCTCAGGCATTGGAACCGGTGGAACGATCACTGGAGTGTGCCAATACATTAAGCCGAAAAAGCCGTCATTCAAGGCCGTCGCCGTGGAACCGGCGGAGAGTCCCGTGCTCTCAGGGGGAAAGCCGGGATCACACAAGATTCAGGGGATTGGCGCTGGATTTGTTCCCAGCATCCTGCGGCGCGATTACATCGATGAAGTGATCACGGTCAGCAACGATGAAGCGATTCGCATGGCGCGGCGGTTGCCTCTGGAAGAAGGGGTCTTCGTTGGAATTTCTTCGGGCGCGGCCGTGACTGCTGCCGTGCAGGTGGGAAAGCGTCCGGAGAACGCGGGGAAACTGATCGTGGCGATTCTGCCATCCTTCGGAGAGCGTTATCTCAGCACGATTCTGTTTGAAGAGCTTCGCACTCGCGCACAGCAGATTCCGACTGTTCAGCTTCCGGGGTGATCATTGTCGCCAGGAAATCAGCCGGGAAGAAGGGCTAACACCGATCTTGCAGGGCTGCTAGCCTAGTTGAAATGCTGTGGAAATCTGGGCGTATCGGGCCAAAACCTCCGCACTCGCGGGGTGTATGATGATTTTCCAATAAACCAGCCAGCAGTCCAAGTGTGTGCAGCCTGCGGAGGGGTTTCATGTCAGCTGTTTTTTTCCGTTGCCAGGGCCCTCAAGCATCAGGAAGAAAAATGAGAAGCAGCAGAGGTTTCGCGTGGGGATGCGTCTCGATGCTAGGCGCGCCCTTGCTGGCTACAACTTTGCTGGGGCAGGCGGTGCCGGACTCCGGAGCGAGCCTTCCTATAATCTCGGACTGGAGCCAACGTCACCTCATTTTTTCGCAGCCCGCTACGCCGGAGCACGCTGCGCGCGTGCAGCAAGATCCTCGCTATTGGCAGCAGTATCAACGCAGCAAGCTGATACCCCAGAAGCAAGCGCCGGACGTCGCCGAACAAGACAACGTCCCTTCGCCAGATTCACATGGAGACTGGTCTGAAAATATGGGCACAGGTGCGACCGTGGGAGCAGGAAATTTTCCGGCAAAGTATTCTCTGTCGCTCGGGAGCGCGAAATGCGGCAATGCCACACAGCCGGATTTCGTCGTCTACAGCACGGGATTGCAGGGGCAGTCTCCGGCAGGCACCGGGCCAGCCAGCATCGTGGCTTACGACAACATATATTCCGCATGCGGTTCGTTCGGCACTGTGCCGTCAGTTTATTGGGCCTACGACACACTTGGCACAGTGCTGACCTCACCGACGTTTTCTCTCGATGGCAGCCAGGTATTATTTGTTCAAACCGACACCATAACCGGTGGGGGAGAGCTGGTTCTCCTCAAATGGGCAGCTTCCACCACGGAGACAGTAACTAATCCCGGCGCACCCACGCGCGTGAGCGCGAACACGTATTTCTCGGGCTGCATCACACTGCCCTGCATGACCACGCTTGCGCTGACCACCAACTTGGGCTCCCCAAACAACGATACGACATCATCGGCCTTCTACGATTACGCGGACGACATCGCATGGGTCGGCGATGCAGCGGGGTATCTGCATAAGTTCACTCCCGTGTTCAATGGGAAACCCGCAGAGATTTTGAGCGGAGGGTGGCCTAAGCTAGTGAACTCTGGAACCAAGGCTTTGTCGGACCCCGTGTTCGACATCAGTTCCGGAAACGTGTTCGTGGGAGATCTTGGAGGATTCCTCTATCGCGTCAACTCCAGCACCGCAGCGGTAACTACGTCGTTACAGCTCGATTTTGGTACAGGAATTGTCGAAGGCCCCATCGTGGATTCCAACGCAGGACTCGTGTACGTGTTTGCCTCCAGCGACAACAGTGGGAATTGTGCCGGTGGCGCCAACTGCGCTCGCGTTTACCAACTGACAACCGGTTTCGCTGCTGGAACGAACGGGAAAAAAGTCAAAGTCGGCGTTAGCACAATCACTGGGACGACGCCGAGTCCCATGTACATAGGCTCGTTCGATAGTACGTACGAAAGCTCGACGACAGCCACCGGCAATCTCTACGTTTGCGGCAACACTGGCGGCAAGCCCACGCTTTATCAGATACCGATCAAAGCGGGTAGTATGGGCACCCCGGCGACCGGGCCGGTTCTTACTAGTGCCACGACGACGTGTTCTCCGGTCACCGATATTCTTAACCCCAATGCTTCCGGAGGCGCGACGGAATTCCTGTTCGCCAGCGCGCAGGCGAGCGGCACCCCCACGATCTGCGCAACAGGTGGCTGCCTAGTGAATTTTACCGACACGCCTTGGCGAGCCTCCGCCAGCTATACGGT